>JASGLP010000002.1 GCA_030156895.1 Eubacteriaceae bacterium
TATCACCTTCTTCTATCACATTGTCGACATTTTTATTGCCACCGTGAATTTTAACAGGAATTTCTTTTAGCCAGTCGTTAATTTCTCTATTACTTTAACACCTGGAGTCCACTCCATGTCAAGTCTTTTTTTATTTAAGATTTTAAAAAAAGAGCTGACTTAGCTCAATATTGAATAGAATTTAAATTTTGGTCGTATTATTTTTACTAATTTCATACTCAAAATCATTCATCATAGTTCATTGATCAGAGCATAGAGACACATATCCTCAAATTGACCATTTTTGTAGGCATTCATTTTCAAGACACCTTCACGACTAAATCCAGCCTTTTCGAGAACACGACAGGATGCGGCATTTCTGGCAAATGGTTCAGCAAAAATCCGAATTATATCTGTTGCGCAAAAGATTTTTTGGCAAATCTCCAGAACAGCCTGAGTTGCAACACCATTTCCCCAATATTGTTCACCAATAAAATACCCCATCTCTGCTGTCCGATAATGAATGTTTTCCTGTCTGAATACTCCAATGTTCCCAAGTATCGTGTCCTGTTCGTTGACAATGGCATAAACAAAAGATTTACTTGTATCTGACTCAAGTGTCATCTCAATATAGTTTCTAGCATCATCAAGCGTATAAGGAAAAGGGAAACCATCTCTTAAGTTATTATGTATCTTTTTATTATTAATTACCTGAACCAGACCATTTGCATCATTCATTGTCCAGTTTCTTAGTTTTATTTTCACTCGTCAACTCCTCATTCCATCGATATTTGCGATCGATTTTTAGTATCTCCCAATCACACGATAGGCACAAACCGTTATGACAACAGATCATTTCTCCGCATTTCGGACAAGACCATTTTGGGGTTTCACTCTTGATAAATGCTTTAACACCTAATTTACTTATACTTTCAAGGTTCTCAATCATACTCATATGGTATTTTAAACGATAGCGCTTATCAAGGTTTTTCAGCCTTTTACATGGATATTCCGGGCATTCAAAACAAAACCTAACCTTCCCATTTTTTAAAAGTTGACAGCGATCACCCATATGCAGGCAGTTTTTGCTTCGTGGTAGGCATCCGTCGCAGGTCTTTCGTTTGAATCCCTTTTTATTTAACTCATACTTTGTGATTTGATATGAAAAGCATAAACTACAGTTCATCCCACAAGGCGCTATCATATTTTGTTTCATCGTCAACCTCACAAATATCATGAAACATTTTCAACCGTGTTTTTAACAGTAATTGTTTTGTTTTGAATAGCCTTTATAAAAAGATGCGCTAATCCTGGATCGAATTGTCGTCCTGATTCTTCTTGGATGATTTTTAAAGCCCGATTTACAGAGTAAGCTTTTTTGTAGGAACGATCAGAAATCATCGCATCAAATGAATCGACAATACATAGAATCCTAGCCATAACCGGTATATCTTCTTTTGAGATCTGACGAGGATACCCTAAGCCATCGTATCGCTCATGATGTCCAATTACTGCTGGAATAACGTAATCAAGCGAGGGTAAATGTCTGATGATTTCGATTGAACTCTCAACGTGCCCCTTCATGATTTCATACTCTTCTTCTGTTAAGCGATCCGGCTTGTTCAGTATCTGCTCAGGGATTCCAATTTTCCCAATATCGTGTAAAAGTGCCGCTTCCTTTAATATCTCTGCACTTTCCTCATTCATGCCAAAGGCATAGGCAAGTTCAACGGCGTAATATGCCACGTTATTTGAATGATTAAAGGTGTAATGATCCTTGGTATCAATAGCCGCGGTTAAAGCATAAATTGTCGCTTCATATTCAGAATAAACATTTTCATGCAGATCTGTAATATTTGCTGAAGTACCCTTGATAGCGATTGGGTCACGTTCAGAATATATCATAATTGCATTTTTTCCGTGACGTTTTACATGATAAATCGCTCTTTCGACATTATCAATTAACTCTTTAACGCTGCTTGCGGCATAAGGTATGCCGCTGATTCCACCACTTAAGGTTAATGTTTTTAAGCGAATTTTAGTTTCCTGTTTATTCATTTCAGAAATTTGAGAGCGAATATTCTCAGCCAGATTCTTTGCCCCCAACAAATCATATTGAGGCAAAATAACTGCAAATTCTTTACCATTGTATCGGGCGACATAGCCGTTTTCGCCTACTGCTGCCCTGATTATTCCAGCAATTCTCTGAAGCGCCTGATCGCCCTGTTTATTACCATACAATTGATTATATAATTTAAAATCATCAATATTTAGCATGACTAACGCTACTGACTGTTGATTGTTTTCATTATAAATATTTTTGAGTGTTTCGTAAAAGTATTTGCGATTTAAAAGTCCGGTTAATTCATCCGTTTGGGCTTCAAGGCAGGCCTTTTCATATAATCTTGAATTCTTAACAGCAATCGATGCGATTGAAGCAATTGATGTCAAAAAATTGATCTCTTCATTCGAATAATTCCTTCTTGATTCTCTATTAGATAACAGGACAAGCCCGACGAGTTCCGTCCCGTCTTTGAGTCCAACAAGATATTCAATCTTCAATTCGTCGAGCTGCTTTTTTTCGATTTCCCACATTGATTTAAATTCTGTAGAATGTTTAAAATCTCTAACAAAAAGACATCCATCATTTTTTTCAAACCATTTCGCCAGTGGATTATTATGTTGAATACACCAGTTTTTACTATCCAATGGACTCGTAGTGTGAGCAATTTCATAATGATCTCTGTTCTCGTTTTGGACACAAATATAGACCTTTTTTACTTTTATTGCAGCCTGTAAGACATCTTGCGTTTTTTCAAGAATTTCTTTAATTTTCAGCGTTTTAGAAACGGTTAAACTATAATCCTTTAAGCTTTCTGCAAAAAAAAGGTCCTCTTTGGCGAATAATTTATCAAGAAATCGTTTCATGAAAAAGTAAATTCCAGTCGTGCAGGCTGCAAAAAGAACTGAAATCATTAAAACACTATGCTCTTTATATATAGATAAATAGTTATCAATAAAAGCCTGAAAAAGACCAAGCAGGTTAGAAAAAAGTAAGAGTGACAAAGTGGCAGATAGGGCATAACAGGTACCTCGTGATATCAGTAAAGTCAGATTAAAAAGATTTCTTTTATAAAGCGCATAAATTAGAAAAAAAGAAAAAAAGACACCTGACAAAATATCTGTTGGAAAGCCCTTAAATAAAGGAATGAATATTGCTGCATGACCGAGAACAACAATAACAACACCAAAAACAATCGGTTTAAACTGTTTTTGAACAGTCTGATTTTTTCGTCCATACTGAAAAATTAAAAATAATGGATGTACTGTAATAGCAAAGCAAACAAAAAACAGAATTGATACAGGCCAGGAAACATTATAAACAAAGATCGTATCCCCAATTTTGGAACTTACAACCTCCGGTGGAGCTAAAAAAAATCCTGTCGTTATATTAATGAGATTGACTATACTAATAATAATTATGTAAAGTCTCGAAAAAAAATGATCCTGACAACCGATGAATTCCACAATAAAACGAAAAAATGAAAATGCCATTAGCGTCAAACCTAAGACTGACACATGATACCAAAATTGAAAAGACGGCAATAAAAGTAATCTCATGCAGAGAGACCCGCCTGTCCACAAGATCATCGCCGATAAAAAGAGTGAAAAAGAGTAAATCAGTTTACTTTTCTTCGCTGCCATGAAAGCCATCAGTAAAAAACTGTAGCAACATAAAGCGATGACTGGCATGTATACATAATTGTTCATTATACCCTCCCAAAATTCACCTGATTGATATGGCTCTGTTTCTCAAGTGTCAAAAGTTCTCTAATCTGATGTGCTAATGGATTTATCCTTCTAACGTTTTGACCAGTTTTTCTTTTGTAATTTTCGAAAGTTCCGCATCTTAAAATCGTAATTTCAAGTGGATCAATTCCCAATATTTTTTTTAAATCTTTATAATCCTGATCGACATATTTAAAATAAACTGTCAGGTGTTCCTTAATAATATCCCTGCTAATAGCATGACTTACAAGCGATTGCGTACTCATTTCCACATATAAATGCAAAAATGGACGATTGTTTTCTGTATACTCTTTCACGGCAAACCATTCTTTTATATCAATTCCTGATAATTTGATCGCTGTCCCTATCGAATGTTCAGAAATTCTTGTAAAACCGGCTATATCGATAATCGTAGAAACCCGATCAAGATATTTAAATCGTGGTATTTTTGTCTGATCTTCAACATTCTTTAATCCGACACAACGATATACATCACCAACTCGATAGCGCATAAAAACCCCTCCTTTAAAAACGGAGACGACAAGCTCATATTTTTCACCTTCTCGTACCTCATTCATCAGACAGGTTTTAGGCTGATAAGCCGGATCTTTTAAACTGCGATTCATTTCTTCCTCGGGGATAAATTCATAAAAACAAGCATCCGGGAAAAAATACATGCCGTCTCTAGTCCATGTTTCTGTACCTATACAAGTGGGCTCTGTACCCGCAAATATTTCCATCGGTCGAATTCCCCACAAGTCTTCAAGATCATCTTTATAACAATCATTATCCGTTCCTGCTACCATAAAACCCTTGAGCTTGAAAAGATCTTTGGGCATCATTTCACGTTTTTCATTTTTACAGCGAATTTTTGCGAGCAGATATCTACTAATCATTGAAAATGAGTATTTTTCAAAAAAGCCGTTTGTTTCATTATCCGAAGCACTATTGTTTGAACTGTTCATTTTTGATAAACTTAAACTGACAAAATAAGTAACACTGCCTAATCCGAAAAAATAATCAATATTCTTCTTAAGACCAAGTTTAAACCCCTTCTTATTACGTTCGCTGAATGTCATTTTTTCAGCCTCTTTCACAGGCGGTAAAAACTCAATATCAATTTCTTCATTTAAAACAAGCGGCAGTAAACCCGTTGCATATGGAAGTGGTGCCAATCCATAAAGTATTGTGTCAGAAGCACTTACATCAAACTGCCCTTTTTCATGACTCGTGGACAGCATTAGACAAGCCATTGTATTATTCCGGTAGGTATCAAGCATTCCTTTCGTGTATGGCGCCACTTTTATCGGCTGTTTTCCACCCTCCCAAGTTGTTTGGATCCAAAGTAGGGGTTGATCTGGAAGCATCTCTGCCTTTTTTTGCAACAATACATTAGCATAATCACTATATGAAGTTAGCGGCATGCTATTTCTGAAGCTGTCTATTGAAACATTGTTTTTGCCTCTCAGCATTTGTTTTCCTAATTTTGATCGGCTCCAAAGCTCAAGCTGTTCTTCCATCAAGCGGTTTTGAATACTCATGTATTCATTGATATCAAGGTCTAAAAATCCGCAATACTCATTCCATAGTTTTTCAGATTTTCCTTTTTTCAATTTATCTTGAAATCTCATATTTACTCCATTTCCTGGCGAAAAGTCTTCAAACAGCGCTTTAAACTATCCAAGCTGGGAATAAGAAAAGGTGTATTTTTTTGATAGATCTTATAATCATCGAAATATCGTATAAAAGTCCATCGATCTTGAAAAATGACATAAATTAAATTACATAAACTGAAGATCAAACCAGCAAGAAAAAGTTGCTCGCTATCAAATGCCAACCAAAGAAAAAAATAAAACCCTGTGAAAAACAAAAGCCCGGGATGTCGACATAGTGCGTAAACTCCAGTTTGACATACGCTTTTAGAATCATCAAGATAAGTTTCTTTAAAGGGTAATGCAAAAAATAAGGAATATAACAAAAAACAGAGCATAACAATTGATAGAAAACCATATATAGAGATTCTAAAATAATTGATCGTTTCATTTTGGCAAGCCCCAAAAACAAGTCCGACCGTTGAAAAGGACAATAACAACAAACCAATAAAAAATAGATACTTTAAAATCGGGTTTTTAAAAATAATACTATTAATGTCATATATAACAAAAAGTAAAAATGCAATCACACCTAGACTGATCAGACTCATGGATCTTCCTCCATAAATAGATTCTATTATAATTTTATTTTATTCAGTTATTTGCAGCAAACATCCCTGCACAAGGATATACAAATATCATGATACTATCAATCTATTATTTTTGCAAATCTTTTATATTGCATAATATAAGCTTTTTTATATTTATAATTTTCTTAGTTAAAGATTACTTCCAACACCAATGAGTTTAAACAAAAGTAGACAGGTGATCTCTCACCTGTCTACTTTTGTCTATTTTTCGAAAAAGCGTCGGCGTATGATACCACCAATTACTTTTGTTAATTCTACAGCAACGATTGGCATTAAAGATGCAATCACGACGATAAACCATTGAGTTCCTGTCAAGCTAACCACATCAAAGATTGGCTGTGCAGCAGGAATTAATATGACCGAAAGCTGTAATACAAGGGATATGCCAATAGCCCCCCATAAATAAGGGTTCGTAAACAAATCTGGTTTAAAAATTGACTTTTTCTCCGATCGGACATTGATAACATGCGCTAACTGAGAAAGCCCTAAAACTGCAAAACACATTGTTCTAGCAACGTCGATCCCATAAGATATCAAGTCCATTTCAAAAACAACTAAAGAAATAATCGCAAGAATGATCCCCTGATAAATAATCCGGCCGCCCAAGCCATGGGAAAAGATACTTTCCGACAGTCGTCGAGGCTTTTCGTTCATAATCCGTGAGTCTTTCTTTTCAACGCCTAGCGCTAAAGCTGGCAAACTGTCTGTGATTAAATTAATCCACAATATATGAACTGGTAAAAGGGGCTGCATCCAGCCGACAAGAGAGGCTATAAATAGGATCAGGATTTCAGCGATATTACATGAAAGCAGAAAATGGATGGCCTTTCTGATATTAGCATAAATTCCGCGACCTTCCTCGACTGCCGAAACAATAGTTGAAAAGTTATCATCTGTCAGGATCATTTCAGCTGCTTCTTTAGAAACATCGGTTCCGGTTATCCCCATGGCACAACCAATATTTGCCTTTTTAAGGGCCGGAGCATCATTTACGCCATCACCAGTCATGGCAACAACTTCACCTTTTCGTTGCCAGGCATCGACAATTCGCACCTTATGTTCTGGTGCCACTCGGGCATAAACAGCGATGTTTTCGATTTTTTGATCAAGTTCCTCGTCGCTCATCTTGGAAAGTTCCACACCTGTGTAAGCCAAGCTTTTCTTTTCAAAGATGCCTAATTCCTTGGCAATCGCGACGGCCGTGTTTTTATGGTCGCCAGTAATCATAACGGTTTTAATACCCGCTTTTTTACAATCTTTAATCGAGTCCTTTACTTCTTCACGGGGTGGATCAATCATTCCTGTCAGTCCGCAGAATATCAGGTCATTTTCAAGATTTTCGACGGTCACTTCCGGCATCTCATCGAATTTTTTATAACCATAGGCTATAACTCTATAAGCCTGGTCTGACAAACGGTTATTTTCCAGCTGCAGATTTTCGCGAAGTGTCTCATCACAACCAGCAATTTCCTGCTCGGAAAAAATATGCTCGCTGCGATTTAAAATAATATCTGGTGCGCCTTTAGTAAAAGAATAAAAGGCATCCCCAATCTGATGCACAGTTGTCATTAACTTACGATCCGAATCAAAAGGCAGTTCGCCAACTCGCTGATGCTTTTCTTCCTGATCCGCTTTCTGATAGTCAAAACGATTAGCCAAAGTGATCATTGCCACTTCAGTGGGATCGCCAATTTCCTGAGTTCCGTTTTTTCCTTTTACAATGTTTGAATCATTACAAAGCAAGCCAATTTTTACCACCAGCTTTTGAGCCGAACTTAGGCTTTCTTTCTCCAAATCAGCAACTGCCATTACTTGACCATCGGCAAAGATTTTTTCTATTGTCATCTTATTCTGAGTTAAGGTTCCTGTTTTATCAGAACAGATGACAGAAGCACAGCCCAGTGTTTCAACCGCCGGCAATTTTCTGATAATGGCATGCTTTGAAACCAGACGCTGAACACCCATTGCCAAAACAACTGTGACAATTGCCGGCAACCCCTCAGGAATTGCAGCAACGGCCAGACTAACAGCTGTCATAAACAAAAGCAAAGGATCGCCGCCTCTGATGAGACCAATTAAAAATACAAATGCACAAGCAATTAATGCACCGATTGCCAGAATTTTCCCCAATTCTTCAAGTTTTTTCTGTAAGGGTGTCTGAAGGCTTTTTGTCCCCTGAATCATACCGGCAATTTTTCCGATTTCGGTTTTCATCCCGGTCGCCGTAACAATAAAACGCCCTCGTCCATAATTAACTAAACTACTGGAATAAACCGAATTCACACGATCACCAAGAGGGGTATCAGGATCCGTTAAATCGACGAGCTGTTTTTCAACCGGTACCGATTCTCCAGTTAGTGATGACTCCGTAATTTTTAGTGAAGCAGCCTCAATTAATCGCCCATCAGCCGGAACAATATCACCGGCATCCAAAAAGACAATATCACCAGGCACTAAATCCTCTGATTTAATTACTTTCTGCTTTCCATTTCGAAAAACCTTTGCTTCGGGGATTGTCATTTTCTTGAGCGCTTCCATTGAGCTTTCCGCTTTTTTTTCCTGTATAGCGCCAATCAAGGCATTGACAATAACGATAATAATAATTAAAATAGCATCGCTTAATTCACCCACTAAGCCTGAAATAATAGCTGCTGCAAGCAAAACAATAATCAGAAAATCTTTAAACTGGGTTAAGAACATTTCTAAAAAGGTTCGGCGTTTTCCTTCATTTAGCTTGTTTTTCCCAAATTGACCTTGCCTTTTTTTAACCTCGTCTGAATCTAACCCCTTGGTCTGATCGACCTCAAACACTTCTTCTAATGCCTCACCGGCAATTAGAAAACTATCTTCTTTTTTCAATAGGCACCCTCCTTTTAATCCGGATTAGTCCGGAATTTTACCTTTAATTCTAACAAACTACCTAAGTTATCGATCGAGTCGAAAAATGAAGCCGGGCATTCGTCGAAGCTATCGCTTCGACTCATCGCGGGCTTCGCCCGCTGGACGCAGGTGCTTTAATTCCTTCTTGAAAGCGAGCTTTCATCAGGAATTAAAACACCTGCGTCCACCCGGCTTCATTTTTCGCGCAAAAAAACCTTCATCCCCACAACGTAATTTGTTGTGAAAATAAAGGTCTGACTCCAAGATAACTTGTCATTTAGCCGGGGTTATACCCGTATTGACGACTAAACAATTCCTTTCGGTGAGCTACTCCCCTTTAGGTATTTCATTATACGAAATATTTTAACACAATTCAGTTATTATATAAAGCTATTTTTTTTAAGCCTTAAAATAATTAAGACGCTCTTGAACTTTCTCCATCGTTTCTTCGTATTGCTGTTTCTTTTCTCTTTCGGCCTGAACCACTTTTTCCGGCGCCTTATCAGTAAAACCTTTATTTGATAGTTTTTGATTGACGCGATCAATTTCCTTTTGCAGTTTTCCGGCTTCTGCTTCGAGTCGAGCAATTTCTTTTTCCTTATCAACCAGTTCATCCAAGTCAATAAAGAGTTCCAGATCCCCCACTACCGCTGAAACATAATTTTCTTTTACATCTGACTTCTCAATGGTTTTAATAGAAGAGACTGATGCCAGTTTCATTAAATAGTCGAGAGAGTTTTTCATCAGTTGAGTAGATTCTTCCCGGTCTGAGATAAAGAGCAGCTGTGATTTTTTAGAATTAGGCACATCCATTTCCGCCCGAATATTTCTGATGCTTCGAATGACATCCATCAAGAAAATGATTTCTTTTTCGTCTGCCGGATAGTTGTTTTCATCCTTTTGGTGCGGCCACGGCGCAACAATAATGTCGCCTTCTGTGCCTGGTAAATAGCTATTGATTTCTTCGGTTATAAATGGTGTGAACGGATGTAAAAGCTTTAGGATCCCTTCCAGCACTTCATGCAAAGTTACTTGAGCTGCTACTTTTGATGGTGAATCTTCACCATACAATCTAGGTTTAACAAGTTCGATATACCAGTCGCAGTATTCGTTCCAGGCAAAATCATAGATTTTTGAAGCAGCAATCCCCAGCTCGTATTTTTCCATATTATGATTGACTTCAGCAAAAAGATTATTAAGCCTGCTGAGTATCCAGCGATCAGTATTTTCCAAATTTTCCTGGGCGATGGCTTTTTTATTCATGATATCATCATCCAGATTCATCAGTACAAAACGAGCTGCATTCCAGATCTTATTCAAGAAGTTTCGGCTGGATTCCATTTTGTCATCCTGCCATCTGATATCATTACCAGCAGAGTTCCCGGTGATAATGGTAAAACGCAGCGCATCGGCGCTATATTCTTCGATCAGTTCCAGAGGATCAATCCCGTTCCCAAGCGATTTACTCATCTTTCGGCCCTGTGAATCCCGTACCAGACCATGAATATAAACATCCTTAAACGGTGTTTCTTTCATTTCGAAGATCCCCATAAAGATCATGCGGGCCACCCAGAAGAAGATAATATCATATCCTGTTACCAGAACAGAGGTCGGATAATGTTTTTTAAGATCTTCGGTATTTTCTGGCCATCCTAGGGTTGAAAATGGCCAAAGACCGGATGAAAACCATGTATCCAAAACATCCTCATCCTGGGTAAATGTATCATTGCCACATTTTGAACACTTAGTCGGTGCTTCTTTGGAAACCACCATTTCCCCGCATTCTGTACAATAATAAGCGGGAATCCGGTGACCCCACCATAGCTGTCGGGAAATACACCAGTCACGAATGTTTTCCAGCCAGTTATAATAAATTTTACTAAAACGATCCGGCACAAATTCAGTATCGCGATTTCTAACTGCCTCTAAAGCGGGCTGAGCCAGATCTTCCATCTTGACAAACCATTGTTCCGAGGTCATGGTTTCAACGGTCGTTGAGCAGCGGTAACACTCACCAACATTATGTTCATGATCTTCGATAGCTTCTAAAAGACCTAATGCGTCCAAATCCTTAACCACTGCTTTTCGGCAGTCATAGCGGTCCATACCGACGTATTTACCAGCCAGCTCATTCATGGTTCCATCGTCGTTCATAACCCGAATCTGTTCCAAGTTATGGCGTAAACCAACTTCGTAGTCATTAGGGTCATGGGCTGGTGTCATTTTAACAACACCGGTTCCAAATTCCATATCCACATAGTCATCAGCAACAATTGGGATCTCTTTGTCTAAAAGCGGCAGGATCACGGTCTTGCCGATCAGATGAGCATAACGTTCGTCATTTGGGTTAACAGCTACACCAGAATCTCCCAGCATCGTTTCCGGACGGGTTGTAGCCACCACCAGATAGTCATTACCCTCAGCCAGGGGATAGCGAATATGCCAGAGGTTTCCCTGTCGGGTTTCGTATTCCACTTCTGCTTCAGATAAGGCCGTTTTACAATCCGGACACCAGTTGATAATTCGACTGCCTTTATAGATGAGTCCCTTTTCATAGAGATTAACGAAAGCTTCATTCACGGCTTTGGAGCAACCCTCATCCATGGTGAAGCGTTCCCGGCTCCAGTCACAGGAAGCCCCCAGTTCTTTGAGCTGATTAGTGATCCGACTCTTATAGGTCAGCGCCCAATCCCATGCACGTTCTAAAAATGCTTCTCGACCAATGTCTTTTTTGGTTTTTCCTTCTTCTTCTCGAAGTTTATCCACCACTTTCACCTCAGTGGCAATACTGGCATGGTCGGTTCCCGGCAACCAAAGTGCAGCATATCCGTCCATTCTCTTATAACGGGTCAAAACATCCTGAAGGGTTCCGTCAAAAGCATGGCCCATGTGAAGCTGACCAGTAATATTTGGCGGTGGCATCACAATTGTAAAAGGTTTTCCATCCGGATGGACTTCCGGTTTGAAGTATCCGTTATCCTGCCATTTCTGATATGTTTTTTTCTCAACCTCTTTCGGGCTGTACGTTTTTGACATTTCTTTTTTCATTATTCACTCACCTGCTGATTTCCTGTTTTTTTGCTGATCAGGCTTTCACACAATTCCACAGTTTTTTCCATGGATCGGTTCATTGCCTCTTCAGACATGTTTTCTGACATTTGTTTGATGATATACTTATTTTCAAACAGGAAATTGACCTTTTCGGTCAAATCCTTTATTTTGTCGACTTTTATAGCCATTCCACCATCGACCAGATAATCGGCATTTTCCTCTTCCTGACCGGGGTAATAATAGGGAATAATCATGGGGATATTTTTGACAATTGCTTCAGTCGTTGTCAATCCCCCTGGTTTAGATATAATAGCATCGGATTCGTCCATCAGTTCCGGGACATTTTCCACAAAGCCATGAATTTCAACGATTTTGCCATCAGAATTACGGGCTTTATTTAAAAGATGCATTTCTTTCTCGATCCATTTATTATTACCGCAGACGGCAATAATTCGGATCTTTTCCTTAACTTTCAGGAGGGATAAAAAGGCTTTTTCCATCTGCCGACTCCCCAGGCTTCCGGCCATTAAAAGCACGGTTCCCGCCAAATCCACTTCTGATTTTTTTGGTTCTAAATGATTGTTAGTTAAAAAGGCCTGGCGGACCGGAATCCCATAGGCGTATATTATATCAGGGTTAACGCCTTTATCAATCATAGTTTTTTTTGTGTATTCGCTGCCAACCACATAAGCATCGATCATTTTTTTAAGGTAAAGTGTGTGTATTTTATAATCAGTTACAACCGACAGAACTGGAATATCAAAGGCATCATGTTCTTTTAACGTTCCCAATACATTCGTGACAAAGGGATGGGTCGAAATAATCAGATCTGGCTTGCCTTTTTGCACCATCGGCACTATCTCGGGGTTCATAATCCGGGTTAGCACCTGAAACATACCCTGCTGGAAACGATTCATATTATTGAACTGATTATACATCTGTTCGTACAGTTTAGGTGTCGTTGCCACCATCTGTTTATAACCTACTGAAATCAAGCGATCCAGAGCCACGCTGCTTTCCTTGAAGGCATCATAAATCTCAGTCTTTAAACCGGCCTGATTCAGAGACTCTTTTAATGAATTTGCAGCCAGATTGTGTCCGGCACCAGTTGAAGCTGTGAAAATAAAAACCTTCGCCATAAAGTTATCCTAATTATCAAATTCTCTGGAGAATCGATAATTTACCCGTACCAGCTTGCCGCCGACTTCTTTTTCCTGTCTTTTTTCGACAAAATAGAACCCGCCAAATACCATCAACATGGCTGCTGCTACGACCGATGATCCCATAAATATTTTTTTAAACATTTCAAACCTCCACTTGTTTTTCATTATTTCTAAAGGGATTGTTATCACTCAAAAAAATTGTTCCGATCTCCTGGCCTTCAAGAATCTCATACAAGATATCAACTTGACTGCCAGAGGCAACAATCACATCTATGCCACAATCCGTTGCATACCGAGCTGCGCCCAGTTTTGTGACCATGCCGCCGGTGCCAAGTCCTGATCCGCTTGAACCAGCTGTTTTCATCAGATCCTGATCGACCTGATGAACAGTTCTAATCAGCTTGGCATCCTTATTATTGGCCGGATTATCATCATACAAACCATCGACATCAGAAAGAATAATCAAAAGATCGGCTCCAACGATATCTGCTGTCATGGCTGACAATATATCATTGTCGCCAAAAGCCTCTTCCTGAATTTCATCGGTGGCAATACAGTCATTCTCATTAACAATGGGAATAATGCCATTCTCAATGAGTGCATTAAAGGTGTTGGTGGCGTTAGTTCTTTTAATTGAATGCTTAAAAACATCCTTTGTTAAAAGAATCTGTCCAACTGTCTGATTAAATTCATCAAAGAGTTTTTGATAGACCCTCATCAGGAGTCCCTGTCCAACTGAGGCTGCCGCCTGTTTATCCGTTGTCAGTTTGGGCCGTTCTTTGAGCCCCATCCGGTTCATTCCAGCACCAATGGCACCGGATGAAACCAGTACCATCCGTTTGCCGCTATTTTCCAGATCAGTCATTACTCTGGCTAATCGTTCCATTTTTCTGATATTCAGAGTTCCATTTTCGTGAGTCACGGAAGTCGTACCCATCTTAACTACAATTCGTTTTGCTTCTTTAACTTTGCTTCGCATCGCTTTCTCCTGAATGATAATCCTAGTCTTTTATTATAGCAAAGAAACATTAAATCCTCAAAATCTTTTTTGATCAGGAGCAGCCAGTTGTCGTTCCGCAATCCAGACAAACCTTACAGGTTCCGTTACGCATCAAGCGGTCGCTACCACAGTGGCTGCAAACCTCTCCGTATAACATTTCTCCCTGAATATCCTGATTGTAACTTGTTTTATGTTCAACTTTTCGTTCTTCTGTTTTATTATCATCACTGACGCTATTGATCTCGTTGACCTCATTCATCAGGGTAAAGCTTTTAGGTTTGACCTGGCAATTTGAGAAATCGCCATGTTCAATATCCAGAACCTTACTGATCAGGTCTGAAATCGAAGAGGCAAATTTAATATATGGATGCCGTGAAACAAAACCTGAAGGCTCATATTTTTGACCACGCAGCATTTTAGAAATCTGATCCGGTGGAATATGATACTGAAGCATATTCGATATCGACTTCGACAATGAAGCCAATAAGCCCTTCACAACGGTTCCTTCTTTATCTGTAGAGACAAAAATCTCAGCAATGCCGCCGTCCTCATAGAAACCAATGGTAATATAAAGTTCGATATCACCGATTTTTGCCGCATGGGTTCGGCTTAAACGCATCCCTTCAGGACGGATTCGAATTGGCTCTTCGTGACAGTCTTTTTTAGCAATCTCAAGCAGTTCCTGATAAGAATATTCATCAAATGTCCGTTCATGATCTTCGGCCATGCCGGAGCTTAATGGCTGTGAAGCCTTACAGCCATCACGGTATACCGCAATTGCTTTAGTACCAGTTGCATAAGCCAGCAGGTGAATATTAGCCACTTCTTCAACTGTCGCTTCATGGGGCAGATTAACGGTTTTAGAAACTGAACCCGAGATCATCGGTGTAATAGCAGATACCATTAAAACATGTCCCATCGGAGAAATTGTATTGGCAGTATCAAAAACAGCCAGATCTTCTTCTTTAATATGTGGTGCACCAGCAATGCTATCATGAACGAAGTAGCCATTGTCATCTTTTTCCAGCATATATGAAAGAATATCACTAATCTGATCTTCTTCATAACCAAGATTAGCAAGTGCCGTCTCAATCACCGGATTGACAATTTCCATTGAACCACCACCGATTAACTTTTTAAAGACCACATGATTATAGAAAGGCTCAACCGAGGTTGCGCCGCAGTCCATCGCAAAAGAGATGGTCCCAGTCGGTGCAATTACAGAAACCTGTGCATTGCGATAGCCGTTTAACTGACCAAGTTCTTCTGCTGACTGCCAGGATTTAGTCAGTTCTTTACCGATTGTATCAAAGCCCATGCTTGCCAGCAAGTCATGATTGACAATCATTGGTTCATAATTCAAATCTTCATAAGCGTCTTTTCTGGCACCTGCTACTCGACTGTGATTTCTGATAACACGCATCATATAAGGCTGATTAACCGAAAACATCGGGAAAGCGCCCACTTTTCCGGCCATTAAAGCCGAGACTTTGTAAGAAACGCCTGTCATTAAACCGGTCAGTGCGGCAATCAGATTCCGGCTTTCGCTCGAATCATAAGGATAACCGAGAGCCAGGACCAGTGAAGCCGCATTGGCAATACCCAGGCCAGTAGTTCTAAAGAGATAACTTTTGCGAGCCACTGCCGGAGTCGGAAACTGTCCCCAGAAAATAGAAGCTTCCAGGGCGCACTGAATCAGCCCGATTAAGTGAATATATGATTTGACATCAAACTGTTTGGTATTTTCATCATAAAAACGGAAGATATTGATTGAAGCCAGATTGCAGGCCGTATCATCAAGGAAAGCATACTCAGAGCATGGATTAGTCGCATTGATCCGGTTGATCTTTTCATTGATATTGCCGTTTTCGCCACCCGGGCAGGTATGCCAGGCATTGAATCGATCATCAAACTGAAGACCTGGATCCGCACATTCCCAGGAAGCCTGATTGATATTATCCCATAAGGTTTTAACCGGCAGTTCTCGATTGACACTGTCGTCAACCCGTCCTTTTAGTTCAAAGATCTGATCCGGTTCCTGTGAAAGATTTAAAACTTTTTCCATGAAATCCTGGTTCAAACGTACGGAGTTATTGCTGTTCTGACCACTGACAGTCTGATAGGCTTCTCCATCCATTGACAGGTCATAACCCATTTTCCCCAGATCACGAACCTTTCTTTCTTCCTTGACCTTCCAGTTAATAAACTGATCAATTTCTGGATGATCAATATCCACGATTACCATTTTGGCGGCTCGTCTGGTGGTTCCACCGGATTTTATAGCCCCGGCATTTCGATCAAGGCCCAAAAGAAAACTCATCATCCCTGATGACTGACCACCGCTGGTCAGTCCTTCATTGACGCCGCGAAGACTTGAAAAATTGGTACCAACACCGGAACCACCTTTAAAGAGCTTGGTTTCACTGACATAATGTTCAGAAATAGAGTGCTGACCCAATAATCGGTCCTGAATAGACAAAATAAAACAGGCACTGGCCTGGGTTCTGGTGTAACGGTCATCACTTTCTGCAACCGTTTCTGTTTCTGTATCATAATAATATAAATCGTCTTTTGAACCTTTAATCCCGTAAGATCGCTGGAGTCCGGTATTAAACCACTGAGGTGAGTTAGGCGCCCACATCTGCATTAAAAATGCATAGACAAGTTCATCATAGTAAATTTGCCACTCTTCGTCGGTTTCGATCAGTCCCTCTTCCTTTAAGGCATCAGTCCAAAATCCAACCAGACGATCAGCTACTTCCCGCATGCTGTGCTCGTAGCCATAACTATTCGGAACACCTTTTCGTCTGAAATATTTGGTTGCAATGATATTGCAGGCATTTTGCGAGTAATGAATCGGAAATTCCAGATCATTCATTTCATAGATCAGTTCACCTGTCAGGTAATTTTTCATTACTACATCAACAGATTGCCACTGAAACATGTCATAAACCGTTTTATCTGAATTCTCCAACTCCTTTGTAAAATGCCGTTTAAATAATTGATTAATTTCTTTCAATGCTTGTACTCCCTCTCTGATCAAATACACGATATTGTTGTTGCTTGTCCATTATACATATATATAGTATTTTTTGCAAGTTTTTCTTCTTCATCTTAGAGGCATATATTTCACCTCGAAAAGAAAAGACTCACAAAAATGAGTCTTTTAAGTGTGCAAACTAACCCCGTATCGACAATTGTATTTCCTCGTCTGTGCGCGGATTTGTACAGTTGCTAGCTAAAAATCATCAGCATCTTTGGGCAACTGTCCGCCCCAAGCTAGACAACAAAAAAAAACTAATTGTTGGCACTCAGTGGCTACTATTAACTTTTAGAAACTATTAAACAAGTCTCTTTTTGATAAATTATTTTTTTGTTCGACGATGTGTCGATGAATTCTTTTTGCTCATTGGTGCTTTCTGCCCCAATTTACTTTCACGGCCTTGAATAATTCGACCGATGTTTTTTCGATGCTGGAAAACACTAAAGCCACACAAAACAAAGGCAAAAAATATTTCGTACCCAGGTCGTCCCATAATGATTGTAATAATTGGCAAAACCGTCATCCCGACCATGGAAGTCAGAGATACCATTCGCCAGAAGTATAAAACAATCAGACCGATAGCAATGGCAATGAGTGCAACCTGCCAGTCATAAACCAAAAATACACCAAGCGAGGTTGCCGTTCCTTTACCACCGCGAAACTGCAGAAAGAGCGGCCAGTTATGACCCGCTATCACAGCAATTCCGCCTAAGACAATAAACCAGGCATAGAGACCTAGGGCATTTCCAACAATAATAATCAAACTGCCTTTTAAAGCATCCAGTAGAAACACCGGCAATGCATAATTTTTGCCCATAACCCGCAAAACATTTGTAGTCCCGGCATTTCCGCTGCCATAATCCCGAACATCTTCATTTTTAAAAACTTTGACCAAAATATAAGCAAAATTCAGATTACCAATCAGATAGGCAGCAATCACATATAATATTCCAAATATAAATAACATGATCTTTTCCCCTTATCACATTTTTATTCTTAACTGCTCTATTAAGACTCTCAGTTTTTCAAGCACTAAATCAAAATTTTCCTGCTGGTGCGGAAAGGAACAACTCATGCAGTTTTTAATTCCTTTATCGGTATAGGAAAAATTACCGCCGCATTGATCTCCCAAAGCATATAGTGGACAATAACAGAAGAGACAATTAAAAGTCTCTGGTGTTTTTGTCTCATGACAGGGAAAATATTCGCAATCCAGATGCTGAAAAAACTTGAAATTTTCACCGTGATTACTCATCAAACGGCATCCATTCCAGCTTTTAGCGCCTTAATATTAAGATCTACAAATTGCGGTTTGACGTTTTGTTCAATAATTTCTTCCCAGTTAATATCGGTTAAGCCCATGGCCTTGACTAAAGAACCTAGCAGAATCACATTCATTACCTTGATATTTCCCATATCTTCAGCCATTTGACCTGCTTTCATCGACCTCAGGGTGGACACATTTTTTTCCAGTTCGACCTGAATGTCAGTCGGATAGGTGGCCGCACCGATAATCACCGACAGTGGAAAAATTTCGGTATCATTAAAAATCAGCTTGCCGTCCGGTTTTAAATATTCGACTGCTCGAAGGGCTTCCATTTTTTCGAAAGCCACCACTATATCAGCCGTTCCCAGCTCAATGACCGGAGAAGCTACCTGACTGCCATAGCGCACCAGAGATGAGACTGATCCGCCCCTTTGGCTCATGCCGTGGATTTCACTCATTTTAACATCATATCCAGCTTCCATCAAGCCAGTGGTCAAGAGTTTTGCTGCCAGAATCGTACCCTGTCCGCCAACACCGACTAATACAATATTTTTTGTCTCCATTATCGCGCCTCCACTTTGATGGCCTGTTTAGGGCAAATTTGCGCGCAGACCCCACAACCAACACACATATCGGCAAGAATTCCCGATTTTTTATTTTCCGTATCAAAAGCCAGTGCCGGACAACCTGATTTCAGACATTTTTTACAGCCAATACAAGCATCAAGGTCAACCACAGCAACCTTTTTAAAGGCTTCCGGGAATTCCGCTTTGTCTTCCTGTGAGAACTTTTTAAGCACGCATGGCCAGCGGGTAATTAAAACCGCCGGTTCATCAAGACTTATTCCCCATTCAATGGCTTGTTTGACTGTTTCCAGTTCATTAGGGTTGACAATCATCACATTCTTAATCCCGCAGGCTTTAACCATGGCAACAATATCGATCATGGTTGCCGGTTCACCGCTTAGGCTGTAACCTGAGCCAGGATTTTCCTGATGACCAGTCATCCCGGTAATACGGTTATCCAGGATGATGGTTAGCGTATTACTATTATTATAGGATACATTTAAAAGACTGGTTATTCCAGAGTGGAAAAAAGTCGAATCGCCTAAAATTGATACAACCTTTTTATCTTTTTCACCTTTAATGTTGAAAGCTTTGGCTACACCATGTCCGCCACTGATTGATGCGCCCATACAGATCATGGCATCGGTGGCGTTATAAGGTGCCATTAAGCCCAGTGAATAACAACCAATATCAGAAAAAATCATCAGATCTTTTCTTTTGCCCAACTCATAGAACACACCACGATGGGGACACCCGGCGCAAAGAGCTGGCGGTCTTGGCAAAATCATTTCCGGATTAGGTGACTTAATTTCATGGCTTTCACCAAATAAAGCCTGACGAATTCGATCCGGAGTCAATTCACCCATAGTCGGCAATTTATCTTTGCCAATCACTTCAATACCAGTTGCCCGGATTTCAGTTTCCATGATCGGATCATTTTCTTCAAAAACATAAACAGTTTCTTTGTCCTGGCAAAAGCTTTTAATCATTTCCATTGGCATTGGATATGAAAAGCCAATTTTTAAATACGAAGCATCATTGCCAAAGACTTCTTTTGCATACTGGTAAGCAACACCTGAACCGATCACGCCAACTTTTGACTGATTGTCTTCGATATAATTAAAAGGTGTTGTATTTGAATAGTCTTCCAGTTTATTTAAATTAGCTTCCAGTTTTACCTGCATCTGTCGGGATAAAGCCGGTAAAGGACAGTGTTTTGCAACATTTTTTTCATAAACTTTATCTGGAATATTCTGACGATCTGCAGTGGTAACAATTGATTTCGAGTGACAAACTCGGGTCGTCATTCTGAATAAAACTGGTAAGTCATAGGTTTCACTAACCACATAAGCTTCTTTAATCATGTCCATGACTTCCTGACTATCGGAAGGCTCGAACATGGCCACCTTAGCATGACGGGCATAATGCCGGTTATCCTGTTCATTTTGAGATGAGTGCATCCCCGGTTCATCCGCTGAAATTAAAACCAGACCACCATTCACGCCCAGATAAGCCAGGGTAAATAAGGGATCGGTTGCCACATTAACGCCGACATGTTTCATGGAACAAAGACCTCTGACTCCAGCGAGGGCTGCTCCCGCCACTGATTCCAGTGCTACTTTTTCATTTGGTGCCCATTCCGACACAATCTCCGGATACGTCGCAACATTTTCTAAAATTTCGGTGCTTGGCGTTCCCGGATAGGCTGAAGCAAATTTTACGCCCGCTTCCCAGACGCCTCTTGCAACAGCTTCATTTCCTGTTAACAGCTTCTTCATACTTTCTTTTTTGCTCCTCTCGTTTATCATGACAATTTCCTGTACGTTGAACCAGATAGGCTCCCAGGTTGATTGAGTTTATCTTATTTTCTATTGATTCTGAACGGGACGTTACAATAACGGGAACACATGCCCCCATCACAAGTCCCGCCAGACTGGCACCAGCCAGACACGTCATGGTTTTGACCACTGCGTTACCGGTTTCAATTTCCGGAAACAGGATAATGTCGGCATCCCCAGCCACTTGAGACTGATAACCTTTTATTTGAGCTGCTTCCTTTGAAACCACCAGATCCATAGCCATGGGGCCATCGACCATCACATCCGGTCCGAAAGCACCACTTTCTGCTAGCTTTTTAAGCTCAGTCGCATCAAGTGTAGCTGGCATTTTAGGATTTACTTTTTCCTTTGCCGCCAGAACAGCGACTTTAATCGGATTAATTTCCAGAGTTCGTGCCAAATCAAGGGCATTATCAAGAATTCCTTTTTTCTGATTCAGATCCGGAGCAATCAACATCCCTCCGTCACTTGTAATCAGTGGTTTATGATATGCGGGTAATTCAACCACCATTACACTGCTCAGCAACTGTCCAGTCATCAGACCCTTTTCTTTGTGAATGACCGCTTTTAAAAATACAGATGTATCGACCAGACCTTTCATAACCAGATCCGCTTTTCCCTGATTAATAAGCAAGACTGCTTTTTCACAAGCTATTTCGGGTGACTCCGCAGCTATTATTTCAGCTCCGGAAAGCTCTAAATTCAACCTCTTTTTTAAGTCTCTGATCGTCTCTAACTCGCCAACAAGATAGGCTCCTGAAAGCGATTTTCCAAGTGCCTTATCAACCGCTTCTAATAATCCCGCTTCTTCTGGAAACGCAATTGCCAATATAGGTTTTTGTCCATTTTCCACCAGTTTTTTAATGTCTGAAAAATTCATCCTGCAACCTCATTCCACTCGCTTCAACTGCCTTACCCAAGCATTTATATTTTTATTCAATACAAAAAACCACAGCATTAACCGTCTCATCATTTTATCATAAATAAACGGCGAATGCCATGGTTATAAGACTCAATTATCTCTATCGTTCATTAATGGGAATATAGGGGTTTCGCTCACAAACATTTTTGTATGCCGGACGAATAATTTTACCGGCATTAATCAGTTCTTCCAGGCGATGGGCACTCCAGCCAGAAATTCGTGCGATCGCAAAAATCGGTGTAAAGAGTTGCGGTGGCAGACCCAGCATGTTGTAAACAAAACCGCTGTAAAAGTCAACATTTGCACTAACACCCTTATAGATTTTACGAGTCTCAGCAATTGCTTCAGGCGCCAGGCGTTCAACCATTGAATACAACTCAAATTCTTCAGTTTTACCCTTTTCCTCTGATAATTTTTGAACAAACCCTTTAAAGACATTGGCTCTTGGATCCGAAACTGAATAAATGGCATGACCGATCCCATAAATCAGGCCTGCATTGTCAAAAGCTTTCTTATTGAGCAAATCAACTAAATACTGTCTGACTTTACTTTCATCACTCCAGTCACTGATGCTTTTTTTCATATCTTCAAACATTTCAACGACTTTGATATTAGCTCCCCCATGTTTAGGGCCTTTAAGAGAACCCAGGGAAGCTGCGATCACAGAATATGTATCCGTTCCCGATGAAGAAACGACATGAGTTGTAAAGGTCGAATTATTACCACCACCATGTTCGGCATGCAGAACCAGAGCAATATCAAGAATCCGTGCTTCCAGTTCAGTATACTGACTATCTGGTCGTAAAACATGGAGAATGTTTTCGGCTGTTGATAAATGGGGCTGTGGTTGATGGATAAAAAGGCTTTGCCCGTCATGATAATGCTTGTACGATTGATAACCATAAACCGCCAATAGCGGAAATAATGAAATCAGTTCCAGACATTGTCTTAAAACGTTAGGAATGCTGATATCACTGGCATGGTCATCATAAGAGTATAAAGTCAGAACACTTCTCGCCAGCGTATTCATCATATCCGCACTTGGTGCTTTCATGATAATATCTCTGACAAAACTGGTTGGCAGCGTTCGATAATTTCCAAGTATTTGTGAAAAAACATTAAGCTGATCGCGGTCAGGAAGCTCTCCAAATAAAAGTAGATAAGTTACTTCTTCAAAGCCGAAGCGATTTTCACGTTCGAATCCGTTCACTAAATCTTCTACATTGATGCCGCGATAAAAAAGCTTTCCATCAATTCCGATTTTTTCACCATCTACAAATTTAAAAGCCTGGATTTCAGAAATTTCTGTCAGTCCGGTAAGAACACCGTTTCCCTGAAGGTCGCGCAGTCCACGATTAACTTTATATTTTTTATATAATTCCGGCTCAATGTAATTATTTGATTGGCATAATTCGCTGTAAGCTAGTATTTCTGGAGTCAGCTCTGAAAAAATTCGATTCATGTTCCATCTCCTTTATTTTTTGATATTTTATTCTTAAATATTATATCTTATTTTCCTGAATATGAAAAGTTAAATCTTATAAATTCGAACGTTTTTTGAAAGTATTACTTTAAGACTATCAAATTTTATTTTTAAAACTTTATCCAGTAAACAAAAGAAGTAAAAGTTTCTTTTCAGTAACTTTATATACATTTAATTCTGAAATAACTTTACCACGTAAAAATTCGTTGAATAATCCGCCATTATCTGTTTAATATTTTTACAGCTTTGACTATTCCCCTTTTCTGTCCGAGGCTTATAAGTAAATTATAAATATTTTAATGCTTAAAAAAGTCTCCTGCATTTTTTGCCATTTGAAAGTTTGATCACTTTTCTTTCAAATCATTTTTGACAAGCAGCCTTTGATTATCTTTTTAAAATGATCTAAATCGACATGAAACAGTTCTTTAATCGTTAGACTTGCGAGTATTTTTATAGGAAGGGGCATTCCTTCAAAATTTAAAGCAATCTAGCCTGGTCTATTGTCATTTATATAACACAATGACTATTAATCCAAACAAATACTTATTCTTATTTAACATTAAATTAAATGGACTTGCTTTTAGAAATTAATTCTGTCAATTTTCAGTTCCATAAGATATGACTAAAACAGATTTTTTTATTTTAACGAACCATTGAAAAAATACTCTCACTGTGATAAACTAATTTTCGTTTTCTAAACGAAAGGAGTTTTTTATGGAAACTATTGACGTTGGATTACTATCAATTGTCCCCCCACTGGTAGCGATTATTTTGGCTTTACTTTCAAAGGAGGTCATTTCCTCCCTCTTAATCGGCATTCTATCAGGTTCACTCATCTATGCAATCGCAACCGATGGCGGAATTATTAAAATGAGTACTACTGCTTTTACAATAATGGCTGAAACAGTCGGCGCTCCAGGGAAATTTAACATCCTTCTTTTTCTGGCACTTCTCGGATCACTTGTTTATCTTGTCACCCTTGCTGGTGGATCAAGAGCCTATGGAAACTGGGCCTGTACAAAATTAAAATCTAAGCGAAGCGCTCTGCTGGCAACCAGTTTACTGGGAGCAATTATTTTTGTTGATGACTATTTCAATTGTTTGACAGTCGGAACCGTCATGAAACCAGTAACTGACAAATATCGTGTTTCGCGGGCGAAGCTTGCCTATATCATTGATTCTACGGCAGCCCCGATTTGTATCATAGCGCCAATATCAAGCTGGGCCGCAGCGGTCGGTGCGACACTTTACGAAACGGGTAGTTTTACCAATGAATTCAGTGCTTTTATTGCGACAATTCCATATAATTTATATGCTATTTTATGTATTTTGTTGGTTATTTTACTTTCTGTATTTAATCTCGATTTTGGATTAATGGCCAAACTCGAAGCAAAAGCAGGGTTGACTGGTGAATTGGGGTCTCTTGATGCCCTATCAGATGATATGGTAAAAATGCAGGATAACGCTACCATCTGGGATCTGATTATTCCAATTGGTTCACTGATTCTATTTTCAATTCTGGCTATGCTTTATAATGGCGGTTACTGGGCCGGCCAAGGTCTAAGTTTTTCTCAAGCCTTTGGCAATTGCGACGCTTCTGCCGCCCTTGTTCTTGGCAGCTTCTGGGCTTTAATTGTCACCTTCTTGCTCTTTGTTCCCCGTAAACTGATTAACTTCAAGGAATTCATGGGCGGTATCGGTGAAGGCGTTAAAACCATGGTTCCCGCCTATATTATTTTAACCTTGGCCTGGACCATTGGTTCCCTTTGTCAGAATTATCTGGGAACCGGTCTTTTTATCGGCGAACTCGTCAAAGCCAGTCATATCCCGGTCGGACTGATTCCTGCCATTATATTTCTGGTTTCCGCCCTCTTATCTTTTTCAATCGGTACAGCCTGGGGAACATTTGGAATATTTATACCCATTGTCGTTTTCATCTCCCAATATTCAGCACCCGAGCTGATGGTTGTCACATTATCCGCCACCCTTGCCGGTTCTGTTTTTGGCGATCACTGCTCCCCGATCTCTGATACGACGATTTTATCGTCAACTGGTGCAGGTTGCGACCACCTTGAACACGTATCAACTCAAATGGTCTATGCCATAATCGTGGCTGCCTGCAGTTTCGTCGGTTACTTAATTGCCGGCTTTAGTTACGGTAACCTACCGCTGACACTGGGATCATCAGTTGTTTTATTGATCATCACCCTACTGATTATTCATCAAATCCACCTTAAGAAAATAAAGACCGAAAATATTGAAAATTCTTCTGAACTGTTTTAAGATCAGTTAAGTCTAAACAAATATCTCAACCGAAATAAAACCCCAAATGTCAGGTAAAATCCTACATTTGGGGTTTTTATTACTCACCTTCTGTTTTTGTGGCATCAATGAAACTTACGTCATCCGGCACATCAAACAAACTAGTCCCTACCCTTTTGGTATCTATCGAATTTGTCGTTATCGTAAGGACCAAATCATTATTATGATAATTTTCAAACTTTAAAAGCTCACCATATTTAAGCGAATACCACAAGTGATCTGACCGCGTTTCTCGTTCAGCCTCGATATATAATACTTCCTCATCGTCAACATAGTCAACAATAGAGGCTGATACGATATCAGATTTATATTTTGCCAAGTAATCCGCCAAAGATAAGCCAATTGCATCATATCCTAATTTAGCGTGATCCCCGGCTTGGATCATCCCAACTCTGTTATCAACATCAAATGTGTATGTCAAATCATCTTCAACATCATATATGGACTCGATCGTCTGGCTACTTTCAGTAAGATATAAGTACTTACTGGCATCTTGACGGACAACAACAACTGTCGAAACAGACCCGCTCACATCTTCAATGATAAAAGCATCCATATTTACTTTATCCAAACTAATGACATCCAGGGAATCTAACAAATCTGTATTTTTCAAAGTCCTATCCGTTACAATAATCGCATCACGTTCATCAAGGGATGGTTCCGGTTCTTTCGCGCTAATTGCAATATAACCCGTTAACAAGACAAATGTAAATAGTAACACTAATAATATTTTTTTCATGTCATCCTTTCTTTATTCATATAAGAAACTGCACTGCAAGAGTAAGAGCTTATTAAGGGTGTTTATTCTGGGTAGTTTTCAAGCAAATAGATGCAATATCTAGGCCTTGTGACTTTTATCTCTGATCAGCGCAAAAAAAACAGATATGTCACCATACCTGTTAAAGTTGCAACTGGCTGGCTTTCCATTTGGTTAAACCCCTATAGCTTTGCGTCCTTACCTTTCGATAAGTTTGCTGAATTTTATTAAATTAATTGTAAATGATTGATATTATTTTTATAATATCATCTTTTTTATATAAACGCAAGGAAATAAATGTAAAAATACAGCAACTACATGCGGAAAAGTTAGAAAAATATGTTGATTTAAATGTCAAATGACTAATATCTATTTGAATATATTAAAAAAACGGCTATAATAAGCCGTTTAAATTTTAATATTTGGCAGGGGCAGAAGGATTTGAACCCTCGGCACGTGGTTTTGGAGACCACTGCTCTACCAACTGAGCTATACCCCTGCATTAGCAACTTCTATATTATATTGCATCTCAACAGATTTGTCAAGCGATATTTAAGAGGTGGGAAATTTTTCCGCCTCTTTTATATCATACTTTTAAATCTACTTTATTGACATCCAACAGATCCTGGTTAGCATCCAAGACCGGCTTAACCTCTTCGGCTACAAAATCAACCACCTGTTCTGGTGCCCGGCCAATATAGAGGCTTGGATCCAGCAAGCTTTCAATATCGGAAGCCTTTAGGTTAAAGGCCGGATCATTGACAATTCTTTCCATTAAATCGTTTGGTTTACCTTCAACTTTGACCGTATGTCCAGCTTCCATGGAAAGAACACGAATTTTTTCATGCAGTTCCTGACGGTCGCCGCCTCTTTTAACCCCTTCCATGATGATATTTTCCGTCGCCATAAAGGGCAGTTCAGAATCAATCCTCTGACGAATAACTTTATCATAGACTAGCAGATTTTCAGAGACATTCATAGCAATCAGGATGATTGCATCAGTTGCCAAAAATCCTTCCGGAATAGAGATGCGTTTATTGGCCGAATCATCAAGCGTCCGTTCAAACCACTGACTAGAGGCGGTAATGGCAGGATTAAGCGCATCCACAATGATGTAACGCGCTAAAGAACAAATTCGTTCCGTTCGCATGGGATTTCTTTTATAAGCCATAGCCGAAGATCCGATCTGTGTTTTTTCAAAAGGTTCTTCCACTTCTTTCAGATTCTGCAATAGTCTGATATCTGTGGCAAATTTTGATAAGCTCTGAGCAATACTGCTTAGAACCGCCAGGACCTGGGCATCAAATTTACGGGGATAAGTCTGACCGGTCACACCGAATGTCTTTTTAAAGCCCATTTTTTGCGCAACCAGCTTGTCAACCTGTTTGACTTTTTCGTGATCGCCTTCAAACAATTCCATAAAACTGGCTTGGGTGCCAGTGGTCCCCTTAACACCCCGTAGTTTAACATTATCGATTAAATGATCCAAATCAGATAAATCCATCAGCAAATCCTGAATCCAGAGACAGCTACGTTTACCGACAGTTGTTAACTGAGCCGGCTGAAAATGGGTAAAACCAAGGGTTGGCAAATCTTTGTAATCCAGCGCGAAATGTGATAAATGACTAATCAGATTAATTAAAAGCTTTCTAACATGTAGCAGCCCCTGAGTATAAACGATAATATCCGTATTATCCCCAACATAGGCACTTGTTGCCCCTAAATGAATGATTCCTTTTGCCTTAGGACACTGAGCGCCATAAGTATGGACATGCGCCATGACATCATGTCTGAGTTCTTTTTCCTTTTGGGCAGCCAGTTCATAATCGATATCTTCAATTTTTGATCTGAGTTCGTCAATTTGCTCCTGGCTGATATTGAGACCCAACTCTTTTTCGGCCTCTGCCAGAGCAACCCACAACTTTCGCCAGGTCTGAAACTTATTGTCAGCCGAAAAGATCTTTAATACTTCTTTTGAAGAATAACGTTCAATCAGCGGATTTTCATAAAATGTTTTCATTTATATTCCTTTCATATCTGAAATTCTTTGTTGTTACATTAAGCATATAGATAACACTGCCTCCTGCAGCAGTAGATAGTGTTCATTAGTAGCCATAATATTTTGATCGCCTTGGCCTAGTGATACAACGGATAAACTTATCAGTATTTCTTGATAAAACTCAAAAGCTTCTCACATCCACTGCGAATTTCTGCCTCCGATCCCAGGAAGGAAAGCCGGATCATTCTTTTCAAACCAATCATTTCACCGGGCATCAAAAGAATATTTTCAAGCATTAGAAGGGCGTCACAAAATCCGACGCTGTTATCAGAATGATTGCCATTTTTTTTATGCTTTAAAATTCGGCTGATATCCACGTAAATATAATATCCTCCAGATGGTGACAAAACATCCAGGTCCTGGTCCTGCATTAAACAATCAATCATTAAATTTCGTCGCGACTGCAATATCGATTGTGTCAATTTCAGTGTTGATTTTTTATTGATCCGGTGATCTCTTCCGTCAAGAAATAAGGGGGGATTAAAATAAGCACCGATTTTCTGCAGTTCACTAATAATTGTTTTATTGGCCGCTATAAAACAATGTGAGTCAGCATGAATGGGAATTGAATTCCCGAAGAGTAATACTGTCAGATGTTTAATCTTCTGATTGATCGATGCAATATTTAAGGCCTGTTTTGAATTAAAACAGTATTCATTGTCCATTTCATCCCAGATGACAAGAATCTTACGTTTGACAAAAAAATCAGCCAGTTCAATCAGTTCGTTAATTGTGTAGTTTCCACCCAAAAGACCCATTGAAGCATTTATGATAATCGCTCGCGTTTTTGGGGTAACCAGTAGTTCCAATTTTCTGATATCGATCTTATAACCTTCATCCATCTCAAGAAAAATTGGCATGCCTCCTGCCAGTTTAATCAGATCCGAATAATGCTCGCGATATGGCTTTGTGACAATTGTTTCTTCTGACGGATTAAGAATCGTTTGTAAAAGCATCAGAAAATTTGACTCTGCACTTTGTCCAATTAAAATTTGTTCAACATCATACTCCAAGCCCTGTTCTATTCTGAGTTCTTCGGATAACAAAACCCTAAGATCATCTGTTTCAAAACTTTCCGCGCTGGAATCCGTCAAATCAGTGACCCCAAAATCATTTAGATTCATGGTCTTTTGAGGTAAGTCAAAGCTATCCCTGGCAAAGTTTATCAGCTTATCTCTTTCAATTATCTGTGCTTTACTCTGCAGTTTTTGCCTGATCGACAATTTGCAATTTCTCGCTCGCCTGGAAATCATCTGTCTCTCCTAACTTTATACCGTTTCATAAACTTTATAAACGCGTCTGATCGATTTCGGTTGATTTGTCTCATTATCAACACAAACCACTATTCCATTAACTTGAACAGCACCATTCGCAGTTTCAAAACGCTTTGGTCTCTTGTTGATCATTGTTTCAAGAATAATTTCTTTGTCAACACCAATCACACCATCCAGAGGACCTGTCATTCCCAAATCAGTAATATAGGCAGTTTGCTTCTCAAGTAACCGTTCATCCGCTGTTTGTACGTGGGTATGTGTGCCAAAAACAGCCGTCGCCCATCCATCCAGAAAATAGCCCATTGCTATTTTTTCAGAGGTCGCTTCAGCATGAAAATCGACGAAAATCAAATCAGCCTCTTCCCCAATTACTTTAATCAAGGGTTTCAGGGTGTTAAAAGGACAATTCATACTGGGCATATAAATCTGTCCCGACACATTTATAACCGCAATTTTCTTCCCATTGCATTGGTAAAAGCCAAAGCCCTTACCGGGACAAGGTTCGGGATAATTCAAAGGACGAACAATCTGTTCGAACTGATCGATGGACTCTAATAAATCTTTATGTTGCCAGACATGATTGCCCATTGTCATCACATCAATGGGTAAGGTTAATAATTCTCTGGCATTTTTTGTTGTCAAGCCATTTCCTCCGGAAGCATTTTCCCCATTAACAATAGTAAAATCAATTTCATATTCATTGATTAAATCTTGTAAATGAGTTTTTAAAACTTTTCTTCCCGGTCTACCAAAAACGTCACCTAAAATTAATATATTCATTCTTTTCCCTATTTCAAACCGAAAAAAAGGGGGCTCCTCTTTCAGCTCTTGGAAAGAAGGAACCACTCCTTTTATTTTGCAAAATCACTGGCTCGGGTTTCCCGAATCAGATTGACCTTAATATTACCAGGATATTCCATCTCAGCCTCAATTTTCTTGGCTATGTCGCGCGACAGTAAAATCATTTCATCATCATTTACCTCATTCGGTTTAACCATGATACGAACTTCACGTCCCGCCTGGATCGCATAGGATTTTTCAACGCCCTCAAAAGATGAGGCAATCGTTTCAAGTTCCTGCAAACGCTGGATGTAAGATACCAGAGTCTCTCGACGAGCTCCTGGTCTGGCTGCTGAAATGGCATCTGCTGACTGTACCAGTACTGCTTCAATGGTACGGGCTTCAACATCGCCGTGATGAGCTTCAACAGCGTGAATCACATTCTTGTTTTCCTTGTATTTCTTCAGTAAATTAACACCAATTTCAACATGGGGACCTTCTACCTCATGATCGATAGCCTTCCCAATATCATGTAATAAACCAGCGCGTTTAGCAACTTTGATATTGGCATCCAATTCAGCTGCCATTATACCCGCTAGATGCGACACTTCGATCGAATGCTTTAAAACATTCTGACCATAACTGGTACGATATTTTAGACGTCCCAGCAGTTTAATGATCTCCGGATGGAGTCCATGGATTCCAGTATCAAAACAAGCCTGTTCGCCAACTTCTTTAATATGGGCGTCAACCTCTTTTTGAGACTTTTTAACCATCTCTTCTATTCTGGCAGGATGAATTCGTCCGTCAATGATCAACTTTTCCAGAGACAAACGGGCTATTTCCCGTCTGATTGGATCAAAACCTGACAGAATAACCGCTTCTGGTGTATCATCAATAATCAGATCAATACCAGTCAGCGTTTCCAGGGTACGAATGTTTCTACCCTCACGTCCGATGATACGGCCTTTCATTTCGTCATTTGGCAAGTTAACCACTGTAATGGTTTGTTCCGCAACGTGATCTGCTGCACATCGCTGTATTGACTGAGCAATTAACTCTTTTGCCTTTTTATCAGCAATTGCTTTAGTTTCAGATTCGATCTGTCTAACCATCAAAGCCGCTTCATGTCGCGTTTCTTTTTTGATATCTTCGAGCAAAATCACTCTTGCTTCATCATAAGTCAATCCTGAAATTCGCTCAAGTTCCTTAACCTGATCTTCATACAAACTATCCAATTTTTCTTGTTTCTTGTCCAGATCTTTGTTTCTTTTACTTAACGAATCTTCATTTCTTTCAAGACTCTGAGATTTCTTTTCAAGATTTTCTTCTTTTTGGATTAAACGATTTTCAAACTTTTGCAGTTCTGATCGACGTTCCCGATTATCATTTTCCTGAGATTCTTTTAAACGCAAAGTTTCTTCTTTTGCATCAAAAAGGATTTCTTTTTTTAATGTTTCACCTTCTTTGACAGCATCATTTACAATTTTTGTTGCAGTTTCTTCCGCATTTCGCACCTTACCTTCAGCAATATTTTTTCTGACCAGATAGCCTACAAAAAATGCGGCAATGATGCCGACAATTAAGCCTATTACTACTATGTCGATATTATTCACCTCCTTATATCGATTCATTTTAATAATTCAATATACTCATCATGACTTATATTTTATACTTTTTTAAAAATAGTGTCAAGAAACAAATAACAGTCTGCTGCAATCTCTGTTGACGTTGTTTTCAACGCATCAAATAAGCGTAAAGAAATTTAATTTGTGTCAACTTAATATGTAATCATTCTAACATAAAAGGCTTAAATAAAAACAAAACCCTACCAATTGGCAGGGTTTCAGTAAATCCGTAAAAAGCACTTTAGAATTCTTCTGATTCAAAATAATCATCTTCGGTCGGTTCATCTATTTCGTTTTCTTCAATGCTTTCTTCCTCTTCAACTACTGGTTCTTTGGCATCAGCATAGAATTTACGAATCTCTGCTTCTATTTCACCGGCAACATCAGGATTTGCGACCAGGAATTCCTTGGAGTTGTCACGTCCCTGTCCCAATCTGGCCTCTTTATAAGAAAACCAGGAGCCAGATTTGTCAACGATGTCAAGTCCAACCCCTACATCCAGAAGATCACCCTCACGCGATATTCCTTTTCCATACATAATGTCAAATTCAGCCGTTTTAAAAGGCGGCGCGATTTTATTCTTAACAATTTTTGCCCGGGTACGGTTACCGATAATATCCGGACCTTTCTTTAGCGATTCAATTTTCCTGACATCAATACGAACAGAAGAATAGAATTTAAGCGCCCGTCCCCCAGTGGTTGTTTCCGGATTGCCAAACATCACGCCAATTTTTTCACGCAATTGATTGATAAAAATGACAGTGGTATTGGATTTTTTAATAATCCCCGTTAATTTACGCAAGGCCTGGGACATCAGTCTGGCCTGCAGCCCCATATGAGAATCACCCATTTCACCATCAATTTCCGCCTTGGGAACCAGAGCAGCGACTGAGTCAACAACGACAACATCAAGAGCGTTACTGCGAACCAATGCTTCAACAATCTCCAAAGCCTGTTCACCAGTGTCCGGCTGAGCTACCAGCAAATTATCAATATCCACACCCAACGCCTTGGCATAAACCGGATCAAGGGCATGTTCAGCATCCACAAACGCGGCATTGCCACCATTTTTTTGCGCTTCTGCGACAATATGCAGGGTTAATGTTGTTTTCCCTGACGATTCCGGGCCATAAATCTCTACCACTCGGCCCCTTGGTACGCCACCAATTCCCAACGCCATATCAAGACCAATAGACGAAGTAGAAATCACATCAATATCAAGCTTTGCACCTTCATCTCCAAGCCGCATAACCGCGCCCTTGCCAAAGCTCTTTTCAATATTTTTAAGGGCAGCCTCAAGAGCTTTTGCTTTATCATCTGAAACTTCTGCTTCTTTAACCGCTTTCTTATTTTTTTCCGCCATCTTTTTCTCCTCAACTATTAATGTTTAATCAATCGCTTTACGTATTAGATTGAACGCTTTGATTGCCGTTTTATCTTGTACCACCTGGCGTTCACCTTTAAAATGCCAGCGTGTCACTTCCAATTTGTTCTTATAAAAAACTCCGATGTAAACCAATCCCACCGGTTTATCATCTGTTCCCCCATCCGGACCGGCAATACCGGTAACAGCAACACAACAATCCGCTCCTGAACTGTACTTCAACCCCATACACATCTCCCGCGCGGTTTCTTCACTGACTGCGCCATGCTTTTCAAGAGTATCAGCTGAAACATCCAGAAGTTTCATTTTAGCTTCGTTTGAGTAGGTTACCAAGCCCATTCCAAAAACTTCTGAGATGCCAGGATAACGCGTAAGTTGAGACGCAATCAAACCACCGGAACAGGATTCAGCCGTTGCAATAGTAATCTTTTTCTCCAACAACATCCGACACACAGCATCGCTTAAAGATTCTTTATTTAAAGAATAGATATGATCCCCAAAACGTTCAAACATCAGTTGTTCATACTGATCCAAAAGGGAATTAATTTCCACTTCATTGCTGCCATTAGCCGTAATGCGAACCTGTACCTCTCCCATTTTAGCGTAAGTAGCAATCGTTGGATTATCCTGTTTATCGATCAGATCAAGCAAGCGATCCTCAGCTGCTGATTCGCCAATGTCCGACAAATTATAATATCTGGAAACCACCAATTGATTTTCATTCTTCTTTAAAATCGGTAAAACCGCCGATTGAAACAAATGAATCATTTCCCGTGGAGGACCAGGCAGCATGAAAACCTGTCTTTCGCCCTGATCAAAGTAAATACCCGGTGCCGTCCCCCAATCATTACGAAGAACGGTTGCCCCTTCTGGCACGAGTGCCTGTTTAAAATTATTGGAAGTCATCGGAAACTCCCGATTAGCAAAATAAGAAAGGATATCCTGTTTAACCTGTTTGTCTTCAACCAGTTTACGGTCAAACAGCTCAGCAATAATCTCCTTTGTAAGATCATCCTGAGTAGGCCCCAGTCCGCCTGTGGTTATAATCAGGTCACTACGCTCACAAGCAATCCTCACAGCATCTTTAAGGCGTTCCGGATTGTCTCCGACAGTTGTATGATAATAGACACGGATACCTAACAGAGAGAGTTCACGGGATAAGAACTGAACATTGGTATTTAAAGTATCTCCTACCAGCAGTTCTGTCCCGACAGATATTAATTCACATCTCATTTTTATTTCCTTCCGACTTAAATTTAGCAGTATAGTTTACATGGAGCGAAATACTTTTCGATTTATCACCAGATAGTCAATCCCGGAGATCAACGTCAGAATCGTCGCAATAACCATCATAATCGTTCCCATCGGTATATTCCAAATTGAAAAAGGCCAGTTATTTAATAAAATAATCACGATCGCAATCATTTGTGAAATTGTCTTGGCTTTCCCCCACTTACTTGCTGCTATCACGATTCCATCAGAAGCGGCCAGCGTTCTGAGCCCCGTTATGGCAAACTCTCTGGCAATGATAATAATAACCATCCAGGCCGGAACTGATCCCAATTGTACAAAACAAATTAAAGCCGAGCAGACGAGCAATTTATCTGCCAGTGGATCCATAAATTTGCCGAAATCAGTAACAAGATTTCGACTTCTGGCCAGATAGCCATCAAGACTGTCCGTTAAAGCAGCAACTACAAACAAGGTTGCGGCAATCGGCTGATGGTAAGGAAAATCGATCAGTAAGGCCGCAATAAAAAATGGAATCATTACAATTCGAACAACCGTGATTTTATTTGGTAAATTCATATTAAACCTCCCCCATTAAATCATATTCCAGACTGTCAACTATATCAACGGGAATCATATCGCCCGCTTTTAATGAAATTCTCGGGTTTTCAATCATCACCTGACCATCTATTTCCGGTGCAAAACCGTAAAAGCGACCATAACAGGTATCAAATTCGACTTCTTCAATCAAGACATCCAGTTTCTTACCCACAAACCGTCTTTTTGTTTTTCTTGACACACCTTGCTGGGTACTCATAATCTGATGATAGCGTTCTTCTTTAATAGCTTCATCGATTTGATTCGGGAAATCAGCCGCTGGTGTCCCTTCTTCACAGGAATATTTGAAAACCCCTAAATGGTCAAATTCAAATCGCTCTATGTCTTTGAGCAGTTCCTGATGCTGATTATCTGTCTCACCTGGAAACCCCGTTATTAAAGTTGTTCGTAAAACCGCGTCCGGTAAGTTCTTCTTAATAAGCTCAATCACTGCTTCAATTTTTTCGCTTGTCATTTTCCGACCCATTCGTTTCAACACATCCGTTCGGGTATGCTGGAGGGGAATATCAAAATACTGACAGATGGTCGGATAATCTTTAATGACCGCCAGCAGTTCATCAGTAATCCCTTCCGGATATAAATAAAGCATCCGGATCCATTTAAAATGAAAATCCGTCGCAATCCTTGCCAACAGTTTGGGCAAGGTCATTCCTTCATCCAGATCCTGCCCGTAGGGGGCAATATCCTGACCAATCAGGATTACTTCAACGATACCACTTTTTTCAAGGTGGGCCAATTCCGTCAGGATGGCCGTCAAGGGTCGGCTGCGATACTTGCCGCGAATAGCTGGAATGGCGCAATAAGTGCAGGCATGATCACAGCCTTCACTGACTCGCACATAAGCTGTTTTAGTGCCATCCGGTAAAACCCGGACAATATCCTTGGCATAATCATGTTCGATATCCGCAAAATAGGCGTCTTTAGTGGTTTTTTCTTCAATAATCTCGAGGATCTTATCAAAATGACCAACGCCCAGAAAACCGTCAATCTCCGGAATCTCCTGGGCCAGCTCTTGATGATAGCGCTGAGCCATACAGCCGGCGACAATCAACGTATTGCAGATTCCTTCTTCTTTAAGTTTAACATATTCCAGTATATAATCAATGGATTCTTCTTTAGCTTCCTGAATAAAACAACAGGTATTGACAATAATTACTTGCGCTTCTTCAGGACGGTCAACCAGCTGGCGCTGCCCCTCTTTTAAAAGACCGGCCATCAATTCTGAATCGATGGTGTTTTTATCACAGCCCAGGGTTGTAATATGAATTTTTACGTCGTTTTTCAATGCTACCCCCTTCGATAATCCGCTTCATCAACCAAAATTTGCCGTGGCTTGCTACCATTCGGACCAGATATCAGACCGCGTTCTTCCAGTTCATCGATAATTCGACCAGCTCTGGCATAACCCACCTGAAGCTTTCTCTGAATCATAGAAGTGGAAATCTGTTTGTACTCAAAAGCGATATTCATCGCCTCTTCAGTTAGAACATCGCCGGCTTTTTCCGGCTTCTTTTCATCTAACGGCTCAACCTCCAGGGCTTCTTCAATCGCCGCATCAAATTGAACTTCCGGCTGTTTAATCGCATCAATAATGCGATTTATTTCGTCATCAGATACATATGTACATTGAACCCGTGTCGGTTTCGACTGGCCAACTGGGAAATAAAGCATATCCCCCTTACCAAGCAGTTTTTCCGCACCACCCGTATCAAGAATGGTTCGCGAATCAGTGTTCGATGCAACCGCAAAAGCAATACGGGAAGGAATATTGGCTTTAATCAGGCCGGTTATTACATCAACAGAAGGCCGCTGGGTTGCAATCACCAGATGGATCCCACAGGCTCTGGCCAATTGGGCAATACGGCAAATAGCATTTTCACATTCCTTAGGTGAGGTGATCATCAAATCTGCCAACTCATCTATGACAATAACAATTCTCGGCAGTTTCTCCCTTCCAGATAAATGAGCATTATAGCCCTCGATATCACGCACACCAGCTTCTTTGAAAATAGAATAACGATCAGTCATTTCTTTAAGACCCCAATTCAGAGCATGTGCTGCTTTTTTAGGATCCGTTACCACAGGTATTAACAAATGTGGAATACTATTATACTGGTTGAGTTCAACCATTTTGGGGTCAATCATTATAAAGCGTAAATCATCAGGTGATGATTTATATAAAAGACTGATAATAATGCTGTTAATGCACACACTTTTACCTGATCCTGTGGCGCCGGCAATTAAAACATGGGGCATTTTCCCGATATCACCAATGACACCTTCTCCCGACAGGGTTTTTCCAAGTGCAAAAGTTAAAGGACTTCTGGCACTTTTAAAAGCCTTTGAATCAATAATTTCACGAATCCCCACAACTTCCGCCACATCATTCGGCACTTCAATCCCAACCGCCGCTTTACCCGGAATCGGGGCTTCGATTCGAATATCCGAAGTCGCCAGAGCCAGGGCCAGATCGTTAGATAAGTTTACAAACTTATTGACTTTAACGCCGGGATCAAGGGCCAATTCAAAGCGGGTTATACTCGGACCGACATTTACTTCAATAATTTTTGCTTTAACCCCAAAATTATCCAGTGTTCTTTCAATGGTTCTAGCTTTTTTTAGGACATCATCTTTTTTTGTCTTTTTTTTTGCCACCGGTGAATTTAATAGTTCGAGTTCTGGAAAATGGTACGCTTTTTTCCCTTCAACTGCTTTTAGTAATTCGGATGGATTTGATGCTTCCCGACCTTTAACCTCAATTGGTTCAAATGCGGTTGAAATTTGTGTTTTATCGGTTTTTATCGCTTTTTCTTCTTCGTCAAAACCAAATGGATCTTTTGTTTTCGGCTTTTTTGACACCTGTGTAACTGGCTCAAATAATCCCTTTTGTGGTTTCTCATTCGGAATATCAAATGAAAGCGCATCAAAATCCCTTGCTTCATCAAGCATTTCATCATCAATAGGGTCAAATAGATGAGTCGCCTCACCATACTCATTAACCGGAGGGATAAAAGTTGTTTCGGACGTGCGGTTTTTAGTCGCTTTGGCTTCACTTCGAATGCGCTGCTGTTCTTTCTTATCAGCAATTTTATTTTTCGTCATTTGACCGACGGTCGGGCCATTTTCTCGCCAAGTTTTAAATTTTTGCAGATATTTTTTTAGCACTTCCTTGAAAATTATCATTAAGACTAAAATTGATACGACTATCACCAGTAAAAAGGTTCCCTTTTTAGCCAGCAATAGTATTAGGACCCGCGCCAGAAGAATTCCAATAATTCCTCCATACTGTCCATATTTCGCCAGACTAAATAGTTCCGCAACAGAATAATCTGTCAAATTAGGTGCGTTTACCGTAAAAAGGATCATAAAATTTATCAGCAAAATAATCGACAACAGAAAAGTCGATTTCCAGAACTCCCACTTGTGCAGTGTCAAAACCACTCCCAGCAATACGAGATAGCAACAGATAATTATGGTTGCGACTCCAAAAAGATACGATAAAACAAAGCTGATACTGTCACCCAGAACACCAGCGCTAAAACTAATGTATGCATAGGCGCCAATTAATCCGGCAACAATCAGACAAATACCAATCAGTAGTTCTTTCGGTCGCATATTTTTATCAGGAACTTTCTTTTTAGGTGTCTGCTTTCTTCTGCCTGAAGATTTTGTTTTTGATTTTTTTTCGCTTGCCATTCTATTCTCCTCATACTGTTTTTATTACCCATCAGCAGAGTCGCTAATTGTAAAAAGTGCAGTTACCTGCACCTCTAATAAAACATGTTTTCTATAAACTTAAGATTTACCGGTATGTCCAAAGCCCCCGTCGCCACGAAGTGTTGTTGTCATTTCTTCTTTGTTGTCGACAACGAAAAACTCACCTTGCAGATAGCTGGCAAAAATTATTTGTGCAACCCGCTCTCCGGCCTGAAGCTGATAGGGTTTATCAAGTAAATTTGTCATCGGTATTTTGATTTCACCCCGATAATCAGAATCAATCGTTCCGACTCCGTTTACCAATGAGATTCCATGATTGACAGCCAAACCACTTCTAGCTCGAATTTGTGCTTCAATTCCATGGGGAAGTTCAATAAAAAGACCCGTTGGAATAGTGTAAACTTTGTTCGAAAGCATATACAGGGGTTCTGTTATATTCGCTCTGATATCCATCCCTGCTGAACCACTCGTTTTATACTCCGGCAACGGATATTTCGATTCACTGTAAACTTTTATTACACAGGTTTTCATACTCTCTCCTACTTATTTTTTTGGTAATACCGCTTTTCTCGACAAATTAATACGTCCCTGATTATCGATTTCGACAATTTTAACTGTCACTTCGTCTCCGATATTAACCACATCTTCTACTTTTTCAACGCGCTCATGAGCCAGTTTTGAGATGTGAATTAAACCATCTTTATCACCCGGTAAAGAAACAAAAGCTCCGAAATTCATAATTCTGACAACTTTACCAGTCAGCACTTCGCCAACTTCCAGTTCTCTAACAATATTTTCAATGATCTCTTTGACTCGATTAGCTGAAGCGGTGTCAACAGATGCAATAAAGACCTGGCCATCATCTTCAATATCGATTTTTACGCCGGTTTCATCAATAATTTTATTGATAACTTTTCCGCCTGAACCAATCACGTCACGAATTTTTTCCGGCTTGATCTGCATTTTAATAATGCGCGGTGCATAAGGTGAAATTTCTGCCCTTGGTTCTGAAATTTCCGCATTCATAATTCCCAGAATGTGGAGTCTTCCAACTCTAGCCTGTTCCAATGCTTCGGTCAAAATAGCCTTGTTAATGCCGTTGATTTTGATATCCATCTGAATAGCAGTAATCCCTTTTTCTGTACCGGCTACTTTAAAATCCATATCGCCCAGGAAGTCTTCCATCCCCTGAATATCAGACAGAATCGCAACATGCTCATCTTCTTTAATCAGCCCCATAGCAATCCCGGCAACTGGTGCCTTTAATGGCACACCTGCTGCTAATAAAGAAATTGTGCTGCCACAGACAGAAGCCTGAGAAGTTGAACCATTTGAGCTTAATACTTCCGATACCACACGAATTGCATATGGAAAGTCTTCTTCTGATGGAATCACTGGTAGAAGCGCTCGCTCTGCCAAGGCGCCATGGCCGATTTCTCGACGTCCTGGACCTCGCGATGGTCTGGCTTCACCAACACTGTAAGCCGGGAAGTTATAATGATGCATATAGCGTTTAGATTCCTCGTTGGATAAACCATCAAGAATCTGAACATCTCCCAGTACGCCTAAAGTAACCACTGATAAAACCTGAGTCTCACCGCGAGTAAATAGGCCTGAACCATGCGGTCTGGCCAGATAATCAACTTTTGCGGAAATCGGTCGAATTTCATTCATTTTTCGATTATCCGGGCGAATACGATCAATTAAAATTAATCGTCTGATCTCTTTCTTCACTAAGGAATTAAGCACCTCATCAATATCGCCGCCAAGTTCCGGATAAATTTCGATAAAATGTGCTTTAATCTCAGCTTTTTGGGCATCAATATTTTCCAGTCGTTCCAGTTTATCAACGGTATTCACCGCAATTTTAATTCGATCTCCAGCAAAGCTGTCGATTTCAGCTTTTAACTCATCAGCTGGCAAATAAAGGGTGTATTCCTTCTTTTCAACGCCAACCGCAGCAATAATTTCTTCCTGAAAGGCGACAATTTTTTTAATTTCTTCGTGGGCTGTCAGGATCGCTTCCAGCATCACGTCTTCTGGTATTTCATTAGCGCCAGCTTCGACCATCATAATAGCATCTTTTGTTCCCGATACAACCAGACTCAGTTCACTCAATCCGCGCTGTTCTTCATTGGGATTAATAACGAACTGGCCATCAATATATCCCACCGCAACAGCTCCAGTTGGACCGTTAAAGGGAATATCAGAAATACTAAGGGCTATCGACGATCCGATCATCGCCGCAATTTCCGGCGCATTATCCTGATCCACTGACATGACAGTCGCCACAACCTGAACATCATTTCTAAAGCCTTTAGGAAATAATGGTCTAATTGGTCGGTCAATTAAGCGGGAATTTAAAATCGCTTTTTCTGTTGGCCGTCCTTCTCTTTTAATAAATCCACCAGGGATTTTACCAACAGAGTATTGTTTTTCTTCATAATCAACGCTTAAAGGAAAAAAGTCCATTCCTTCACGGGGTTTTTTTGATGCTGAAGCGACAGCCAGAATTTCTGTTTCACCATATCGGATCATCGCTGAACCTTTTGCAAGTTGAGCAACCTCACCAATTTCCACCTTAAACGATCGACCTGCAATTTCTGTTTCAAATACGTTCATGGGCATCTCACTTTCTATCAAATTTATTATTTAACCTAAATATTTTGAAAAAAAAGAGGCGGAATACTCCGCCCCAGACTGAAGACAAAGTTAATTCTGAATACCTGAGCACCGACAATTGGCTTTTCAGTTGTCCGCCTCGGGGCGAACAGTTGCTAGAAAATGCCTATAATTAGCGATTTCAAATTGGGCAACTGTACGAATCCGCGCGCGGACTACGAAATCCAATTGGTCGGTGCGGGGTTTGTCTACACACTGAGGCGGAATACTCCGCCCTCTTTTATTTTCTTAAGTTTAACTCTTTAATTAGTTCACGATATTTTAGAATATCTTTATTTTTTAAGTATGCCAGTAATCTTCGACGCTGCCCAACTAATTTAAGTAAACCACGATTAGAATGATGATCCTTTTTGTGAATTTTTAAATGGCCATTCAAATCGTTAATACGTGCAGTTAATAATGCAATCTGCACTTCTGTGGAACCGCAGTCCCCTTCTTTTGCCTGAAACTTTTGGATAATTTCTGCTTTTTGTTCTTTTGTAATCATTTTTTACTCCTAAATATTATTTAATGACCGTAAACCGCGTAATTTGTTGGAGTTTCAAAAAACCCAGTAAACGGCTACTAACTTAATTATTTTAGCATATATAAATCCTTAAGTAAATGAATTTTTTCAGGATTTTATTTTCTTTAAGATTATACCTGCCAGTCGACCCGATGTCGAAATTTTTCATCAATCAATACAATATCCGAACGAATCTGAGCAATCAAATCCTCAATATTATCAAATTTAATTTCATTTCGCACTTTTCTGATAAACTGAAGACTTAACTCATGTCCATAAATTTCGTCGTCAAAATCATAGATATAGGTTTCAATACTAAAAGGATGTTTTTCAAAAGTGGGATTAAAACCGAGATTGGTGAGCCCATCATAGCTTTTCCCCTGATAAGTCACCTTTGTAAAATAAACTCCGGTATTAGGCAAAATCCTTTTCTTATCAAGCTTGATATTGGCAGTCGGGATTCCAAACTGGTGACCCAAGCCTTTGCCTCTAATGACCTGGCCTGAAAGCTGATAGTAACGGCCAAGATATGTTTTCACTTCTTCGACCTGACCACAGCTGATCAGTTCTCTGATAAAAGTGGAAGAAACTGGATGCTTATCAATTACACAAGGCGCAACAATCGTTACATTAAAATCATAAATCCGTCCCAGTTCCTTTAAAGTATTCGTAGTACCTGTCGCTTTATAACCAAAATTGTAATTATAACCCACTACCAGACCTTTGATATTGTAGCGTTTCAGCAGATAATCCGTCACGAATTTCTCAGGTGACAGTTTCATCAGCCGTTCATTAAAAGCATTCAAAAAAACGTAGTCGATCCCAGCTGCATGAATCATTCTTCTTTTTTCATCATTCGTTGTAATTAGCCACGGTGTATAGTTGGGAAAGATCAGTTCCAGCGGATGTGCTGAAAATGTCATAACTCCCGTTTTGTATTTTTTTTCTTTACCAATTCTAACCGCTTCTTTTAGCAGCGAAAGATGGCCTAAATGAACACCGTCGAAAAAACCCAATGCCAGGATAATTGCTTCACCCTGATAATTGTCATTCATAATCCAACCTCACAATAGTTTTACCGGTTTGATACACATTTCTGCATCCGCTTTGATAAACTTTCCGATGCCGGTAAAAGTCTCTTTTATATATAAACGAATCAATTCATTCTCTTCATATTCATTAAATGATTCCTGAATATTTCTGGCAACCAGTTTATTACCGTTAACCATAAATCGCTCGCCCTGAACACTGGCCGTCGCTTTTTTAAAACTCTCTAGTCCATATTCCAATGGCTTGAGCATCAATTCATTTTGAGCTAACAGTGCTCCCGCTTGATCCAAAGTAAGCGCGTCATTTAACGAAAACTTACCCACCTTTACACGAAGGAGTTCACCCATTACCGCAGCAGTCGAAAGCGCTCGTCCAATATCCCGACATAAAGCTCGTATATATGTTCCCTTTGAACAGCTCACTTCAATCAAAGCTGACTGTTTTATCGCATCAAATGCTTTGACCTTTATCGCATGAATTACAACGTCTCGCTCAGGAATCTCCACTTCAATCCCTTCTCGGGCATATTCATAAAGTTTTCGACCATTAATTTTTATGGCCGAGTAGATTGGCGGCTGCTGTTTTATCTTACCAGTTAACTGTTCAAAGACCGTTTTTAATTCCGACTCCGTCACGCTTGATTCATGAGTTCTGACCACCTGACCCGAAAGATCACAAGAGTCCGTCTCTTTGCCAAAAATAATTTCTGCCTCGTAGACCTTATCGAGATCTGTGATATACTCTACCAGCTTCGTGGCCTTTCCAACACATAAAACAAGGACTCCTTCAGCATCTGGATCAAGAGTCCCCGTGTGGCCTATTTTTTTTGTCGCCAAAATCTTTCGTGCCTTAAATACCACATCATGAGAGGTCATGCCTCTTTCTTTTCTGATATTTAAATAACCATCTTTATACATCATCTTTTTCTCGCTGTGACTGATACATCTCCATCAGTTCCTGCTTAATTGTCGCTGTATCACCACTATAATTAAAACCGGCAGCCCGTTCATGACCACCTCCGCCATATTTTACCGCTATTTCGTGAATATCAAAAGGATATCTTGCCCGCAGTGAGACACGATATTCTGATGGCTTCACCTCTTTTAAAAGTGCCGTCATTGCAACGCCAATGGTGTTTTGACCGAGATTGGCAATATCATCACTGATGTTTATAAGGCCCCCATAACGCATAATTGTATCATAATCCAAAATCATAAAGGCTATTGGCATTTCATCGAGTATTTCCAGTGATTTTATAGCTGCTCCTGTCATCTTCATCTGATCAATATTTTTCTCATGATGCAGCTTTTTAGACAGCGCAGAATAATTGTTTTTAATCTCATATAGCTGGCTTAAAATTAAATGGGTTTCCGATGTCACATTGGAAAACTGAAAACTTCCCGTATCAGTTGAAATTGCAGTAAATACAGCATCCGCCATTTCTTCATCAAAACTGACCTCCAGAGCTTTTACCAGCCGAAAAACAAGTTCAGCCGTCGCTCCGGTGATTTCCAGAAAATTCAGATCACCATAACCGCGATTGCTCTTATGGTGATCAATCACTATAAGCGTTTTATATACAGGCATCGTTGCCGGCAAATAGCAGTATGCCAAGGTTGAACAATCGAGGATAATCACTACATCATAACTTTCTTCCAGTTTCTGATTAAATGTTTTAACTTCATTAAAAAACTGAAGTTTCTCCTCAACTGGTACCTCAATAAAATAATCCACTTCTTTGCCTAAGCTTTTTAGTCCTTTGCCCATTGCAATTGCAGACCCAATAGCATCACCGTCAGGTTTCTGATGCAAAAGAATCAGAAACCGCTGATTTTCTTTTAAACAGGAAATAACGGCATCAGGAATTCTCTGCATCATCATCTTTTATCTCTTTATCTTTTTTTATATCATTCAGGATCGATTCAATGTGCATACCATACTCCACCGAATTATCCATCACAAAGGTAAGCGCCGGCACCGAATGCAGTTTTATGGTATGTCCCAGATTTGAACGCAAAAAACTGCTGGCATGATTTAGCACGTCCAGAACACTGTCTTTTTCCATCTGATCTCCCAAAACGCTCACATAAACAGTCGCAGACTTTAAATCAGGAGTCGCTTTCACCTGGGTAATGCTGACATTTTTATCTCTGATCCTAGCATCTTTTATTTTTTGGAGGATCAGCAGGCTTAACTCCCGCTGTATCTGACCATTGATTCGTTCTATTCGATGTGATCCCATCTTTATTCTCCTAAATCGACCGCAAAATATCGAATGAATGATGATTACGATCGCTCAATTTTTTCCATTCTGAATGCTTCAATCACATCTCCGACTTTGAGATCGTTATATTTTTCAATACCGATACCGCATTCATAGCCAGAGTTTACTTCTTTGACATCATCTTTGAAACGTCGCAAGGATGCCAGCTGACCTTCAAAAATAACAATCCCGTCACGAATAATTCGCACCTCATCATGTCTGGTCATTTTTCCATCTGTTACGTATGAACCGGCAATTACAGCGCCTGAAGGAATTTTGAAGGTTTCACGAACTTCGGCATTACCAACCAATTTTTCCACAAATTCTGGTGCCAGCATTCCTTCCATGGCTTTTTTGATATCTTCCACAGCATCGTAAATGACACGATAAAGTCTAATATCCACTTCTTCAGTTTCTGCCAGTTTGGTTGCATTTTTGTCCGGTCTAACGTTAAAGCCAATCACAATTGCATTGGATGTTGCTGCCAGCATGACGTCTGTTTCATTTACCGCACCTACGGCTCCATGAATGACATTAATGCGTACTGCTTCATTATCAAGTTTTTCCAATGACTGCTTAATCGCTTCAATTGAACCCTGAACATCAGCTTTAATAATAATGTTGACATCCTGAATATTCCCATCTTGGATCTGATTAAACAAATCATCCAATGAAACATTGGTTCGGCGCTGTCGCTCACCCTTTTGTTGTTCTTTACGCTGTTCTGCTAACTGACGGGCTTCTTTTTCGTTTTCCAGAACAATGAAATCATCTCCGGCTTCAGGAATTTCAGACAATCCGGAAATTTCCACCGGCATGGATGGTCCCGCTTTTTTAACGCGTTTACCCTTGTCGTCAATCATGGTTCTGACTTTACCGCAGGTTGTTCCAGAAATAATAGAATCACCAACATGCAGGGTTCCTTCCTGAACAAGAAGGGTCGCAACTGGTCCTTTTCCCCGTTTAACCTGAGCTTCAATAACCGTTCCTCGCGCTTCTCGACTAGGATCAGCCTTAAACTCTTCCATTTCTGATACCAGAATAACCATTTCCAGCAAAGTATCGATGTTTTCACCGGTTTTAGCTGATACCGGAACAGCAATTGTTGAGCCGCCCCATTCTTCAACTACCAGCTGATGTTCGGTCAGTTCCTGTTTAACCCGATCCGGGTTAGCACCAGGTTTATCAATTTTATTGATGGCTACGATAATCGGTACGCCAGCAGCTTTAGCATGGTTAATTGCTTCAACCGTCTGTGGCATAACCCCATCATCAGCAGCAACGACCAGAATGGCAATATCGGTAATCTGCGCTCCACGTGAACGCATAGCGGTGAAGGCTTCATGTCCTGGGGTATCAATAAAAGTAATGGCTTCATGATTAATGGTAACCGTGTAAGCCCCAATATGCTGGGTAATTCCACCCGCTTCATTAGAGATGACATTGGTTTTTCTGATCCGATCCAATAGTGAGGTTTTACCATGATCAACGTGTCCCATAACCGTTACAACCGGTGGGCGTTTGATGGCATTTTCGCTTTCTTCCTCATCGTATTCTTCGAGGATTTTGGAAACCACGTCTTCAACTTTGATCACTTCAACTTCTTTACCCAGCTCTGCCGCCACCAATGTTGCCGTTTCAAAATCAATCTCCTGATTAATCGTCGCCATTGTGCCGGCCATCATCAGAATTTTGATAATTTCAGTTGCTCCCACATCCAGAGTATCAGCCAGTTCACCAACCGTTAAAACTTCCTGGATTTCATAAATCTGGTTTTCCTGAGCGGTCTTCTTTTTCTCATCCTTCATCCGTTTATAGACACTGCGTGATGTTTTTTCCTTTTTACTGTGATCCCGCATTTTAGGTGCATTTGAAGGTGCGTTATTTGTCTTGTTGGGATTTGACTTATTGGCATTTTTCTTGCGATTTTGATCCGGTGCTGTCGTTTTTTCAGTCTTTCTGGCGTTTTTCTGATCGTTAGATTGGTTGTCCCGCTTTGGTTTAGACGCTTTTTTATACTTATCAGCCGACTCCGGATTTTCAGCCTGTCCCTTACTAGTCTTAGGGCGATTACTCTTATGCTGAGCTTTAGTTTCACTCGTATTGCGATTATTCTTTTGCTTGGTATCTTGAGCCTTTTCCTTATCCTGATCGCTTTCTGGCTCACTTATTTTTTCTTTTTGAGCTTTTTGATCCTCATATTTTTTAGGGTCAAACTTACTTTCAAACTCTTCTACCTGACGATCTGTCAGGGCACTCATATGATTTTTAACAGGAATATTATATTCATTCAAAATATTTACGAATTCTTTGCTTGCAATATTGTGTTTCTTAGCTAAATCGTATACTCTTAATTTTGACATACTATTCCTCCCTTCATTTAATTTATCTTTTCATCATTTTATTTGAAATCTGCTGTCGAACCTGGTCAACAACCTCTTTCTCAACCTTCCGTTTAAATGTGCGTTCCAAATAATTTTTATTAAAAAACTGCTCTTGACATGCCTGGGATCGACATATATAAGCACCCCGTCCATTCGCCTTGCCAGTCGGATCATAAAAGATTTGACCCGATTTATCAGCAACGATTCTCAGCAAATCGCGCTTATCAAATTTCTCCTGGCAAATTACACAGGTCCTTTGAGGAATTTTTTTCATCTCTCGCCTCTTTAGTCAATTATTTATTATACCACAGTAAAACACTAAGATCCAACTTACAAAGTATCCAGATCATCCTTGATTTCTTCTAATAGGTCATCTGTAAAAACATCATCCTCAAAAACGTCGTTATAATCAACTTCTTCTATTTCTAAGTCACTTAACACGTCGTCAAGCACGTCTTCAAAGTGCGGAATCGGCTCACTTACCTGAACTTCCGGAATGGTTGATTCATCAAAAGTTGATTGACTTTTAATATCAATTTTCCAGCTCGTCAGCTTGGCAGCCAGACGAACATTTTGCCCTTCTTTTCCAATGGCCAGTGACAACTGATAATCATCAACCACCGCAATCGCCGTTTTTTCATCTTTATTGGGAATAATACGAAGGACTTTGGCCGGACTTAAAGAATTGGTCAGATACTCTTCAATATCATCACTATACTTAATCACATCGATTTTTTCGCCGTTCAACTCATTAATGATGTTCTGTACCCGCATGCCCTTTTGTCCAACACAGGCTCCCACCGGATCGATCTCTTCATTATTGGCCTTAACGGCAATTTTAGTTCTTGATCCAGCTTCTCTAGATATGGAAATGATATCTACCAGACCTTCAAAGATTTCTGGCACCTCTGATTCGAAAAGTCGTTTGATCAGGCCAGGATGGGTTCGCGAAACGTTAACCTGGGTTCCTTTGGTTGTTTTCTTTACGGCCAAAATATAGACTTTTAATCGCTGGTTCATCACATACTCTTCACCAACCGCCTGCTCTGATGGCAGCATTGCGGCTTCCAGTTTTCCGATATCAACATAGACGATGCCTTTATCGATTCGTTTAACGATCCCTGTCAGCACTTCATCCTGTTTTTCCAAAAAGGTATTGAATATAATATTTCTTTCCGCTTCTTTTATCCTTTGGATAATCAGTTGCTTGGCATTTTGGGCAGCAATTCTGCCAAAATCTTTGGGTCTCACTTCCTTTCTGTAAAAATCTCCCAGTTCGTAGGTGGGATCAAATTCTCTGGCCTTTTCAAGGGAGATCTCATTTTGATCGTTTTCCGGCACTTCAACGATTTCCTGCATGGTAAAAACCTGGATGTCTCCGTCAACTCGATTAATATTGATCTCCACATCCTGATTATTACCATAATGCTTTTTATATGCTGAAGAAATTGCTGCTTCAATAGCCTGAATCAGCTCTTCCTTATCGATAGATTTTTCTTCCTGGATTACGTCGAGAGCTCTTATAAACTCCGCATTCATTCTTTTACACCTTCCTTATTCCACTTCATGCCGGGGATTGAAATCAATTTCATCCACTCTATTTGCTTTTGCTATTTTTTCAGTTTCCAGTTCCATTAGTTCCCCATCATCATTCAGAATCGTGATGAAATCAGACTGGTATTTCTTTAATAGCCCCATTATTTCCTTTTTTCCATTTACCGGTGCAAAAAGATTTACTGCAATCCGCCTGTCTATATTGGCAAGATAATGCTTTTCCTTTTTAATCAGGCGATCAAGACCTGGCGAAGAAACTTCCAGAAAATAACTTTGTTCAATCGGATCTTTTTCATCCAGATAATCACTAACGCAGCGACTAACTGTTTCACAGTCATTTAGTGAGACCGGATGATTAGCATCTATATATATAACCAGCACCCAATCCTTGCCTTTTTTTTCAAAGGTAAGGTCATATAACATATAACCAGCCTCAGTGACGATTGGATCTAAAAGCTCTTCCAAAAATTCTTCTTTGGATTGTTTTTTCATACTTGCTCCATTTCCATCGCAAATTCTTATTTAAAAATACTTAAGAGTGGGTCACCCCACTCTCTAGTGAAAAACATATTTTCATCAATTCAGAGACTAAACTTCAAGGACTTCTGCTTCCTTTTCCTTAAGAATCTGCTCAACGTGCTTAATCTCATCATCCGTGATTTTCTGAATCTCTTTTTCGCCCTGTTTCAGATCATCTTCTGTTACCAGACCGTCTTTTTGTCCATCCTTCATCTCCTGAATAGCATGTCGTCGGATATTGCGAATGGCTACTTTACATTCTTCACCGTATTTCTTAACCAGCTTAACCAGTTCCTTACGACGTTCTTCTGTTAACTGTGGGATTAAAAGACGGATTATTTTACCATCATTAGACGGATTAAAACCCAGATCTGCTTTTAAAATTCCTTTTTCAATGGCAGGTATCGCTGTCGCATCATAGGGCTGAACCGCAATCATGCGCGGCTCCGGTGTGCTGATGTTAGCCAACTGATTGAGTGGTGTTTCCGCTCCATAATAATCAACGGTTACTTTATCAAGCATGCGAGGATTTGCTCGGCCAGCGCGCAGTCCTCCCAAACCTTCATGCAAATTATTTAACGCTTTTTCCATCTTTTCATTTGCTTTTTTTTCGATCTCTTTAACCATCTTTAAGCCTCCTGAATAATTGTTCCAATTTTTTCGCCCATTATGGCGCGTAAAATATTTTTGGGCTCATCGAGTCCAAACACTAGTATCGGTATATGATTATCCATACAGAGCGATGTGGCGGTAGAATCCATTACTTTCAGGCCTTTGTTGAGCACATCTATATATGTCAGCTCGGAGTAACGTTTGGCATCGGGATTAAGCAGTGGATCTGAATCATAAACTGCATCAATACTTTTTGCCAGGAGAATAATTTCTGCATCGATTTCCGCCGCTCGTAATGCCGCAGTCGTATCCGTTGTGAAGAAGGGATTCCCGGTTCCGGAGGCAAAAATAACAATCCGTCGTTTTTCCAGATGTCGAACTGCTTTACGTCGGATATAGGGCTCAGCAATCTGCTTCATTTCAATTGCTGTCTGCACCCGTACCGGCACCCCAATTTCCTCCAGTACATCCTGAAGACCCAGGGCATTGATAACGGTTGCCAGCATCCCCATGTAATCAGCGGTAGATTTATCCATTCCCTGGCCACTTCGGCCACGCCAGAAGTTGCCTCCACCTACAACAATTGCAATTTCAACCCCTAAATCAAAAACTTCTTTGATCTGTCGACAAATTCTTTCAACCGTTGGAGTATCAATACCGTGATCCAATCCGCCCGCCAGGGCTTCTCCACTGAGTTTGATGATGACACGTTTATATTTCGGTTCCAAAAAATCTCCCCCTTCCCTAATTAAATATTATATCTTAAATAAGACACTTTTACAACGCTTTAAAAAAAGAACACGATTGTGTTCTTTTGAAAATTTTAAGCATTCATCTGTTTTGCAACTTCTTCAGCGAAATTTTCCTCTTTTTTCTCGAGGCCTTCACCCATTTCAAATCGTGCAAATCGTCGAATTTTTACATTTTCACCGATTGTCATAATCTGTTCTTTAACCAACTCTTCGATAGTTAAATCCGGATTCTTAACAAACGGCTGTTCCATCAGACAAATTTCTTTGTAGAATTTACTGATTCTACCTTCAACCATTTTATCAACAATTTTTTCAGGTTTTCCTTCATTTAAAGCCTGGTTACGAAGAATTTCTTTTTCTTTATCCAGTTCTTCAGTCGGTACTTCCTCTTTAGTTACATATAATGGATTGCTGGCTGCAATATGCATTGCCACATCTTTAACAAAATTTAAAAATCCTTCGTTTTTGGCAACAAAATCAGTTTCGCAGTTGACTTCAACCAGAACACCAATTTTTCCACCCATATGAATATAGGATTCAACAACGCCTTCAGCCGCTAAACGGCCAGCTTTTTTATTGGTCGCAGCCAATCCTTTTTCCCGTAAATATGCAATTGCTTTTTCGATATCACCGTCAGTTTCAACCAGGGCTTTTTTACAGTCCATCATTCCTGAACCGGTTTTTTCACGTAATTCTTTTACTAGTTTTGCGTCCACAATACCCCTCCAAAATTAATTATTCTACATCTAAATCGTCATCATTTTCAGCAATTTCAGCTGCTTCTGAAGACGCATCAGCTTCTACTGTCTCAGCGATTTCAGCCTGCTCACCTTGACGACCTTCGATAATCGCATCAGCCATTACTGAAAGAATTAAGGCAACAGCACGAATAGCATCATCATTACCTGGAATAATATAATCAAGTTCGTCTGGATCACAGTTTGTATCAACAATCCCAATGATTGGAATACCCAGTTTTTTTGCTTCAGCAATGGCAATTCTTTCCTTTTTGGAATCAATGACAAAGATTGCGCCAGGCATACCTTTCATATCTTTAATGCCACCCAGGAATTTCTGCAGACGATCACGCTGTCTTTTTAAACGAATAACTTCTTTTTTCGGCAATAAATCAAATGTACCATCTTCTTCCATTGCTTCAAGTTCATGCAGTTTATCGATTCGTTTACTGATCGTTTCAAAGTTTGTTAATGTACCACCTAACCAACGGTGATTCACACAGAAACTACCACATCGTTTAGCTTCTTTTTCAATACTTGTCTGAGCCTGTTTTTTGGTTCCAACAAAGAGAATATCTTCTCCGTTTGCTGCCAGTTCTTTAACAAAATCATAGGCCTTTTCAATTCTCTTTACTGTTTGCTGTAAATCAATGATGTAAATACCATTTCTTTCAGTAAAGATATATGGTGCCATTTTAGGATTCCATCTTCTTGTCTGGTGTCCAAAATGCACCCCCGCTTCCAATAACTGTTTCATCGAAACACATGCCATATTACTTTTCCTCCTTGGTTTTAACCTCCATCTTCATCATTAAATATCCGTCTAACCGTTTCCGGCACCTGCGGCTTTTCCGAAGATGTGTGTAATACATACCGATATACTATAACACATGCATTATAACATTGCAAGTTTTTTACAATAAATACCGATCATAATTTTTGTGGGAATCGGATAGCTTGAACTGATTATTGACGTAGTCAACATCGATTAAAAAATCTTCCTGCTCATAATCAGAGGCATAGAAAGAAATTTCTTCAAGCAGTTTCTCTAAAACAGTATGCAAGCGTCTGGCGCCAATGTTTTCCTCTTCTTCATTTTTGATGAAAGCAATTTTGGCAATTGCTTCCAGCGTTCCTTCGCCAAAGATCAGATTGACGTCTTCCGTTTTCAAAAGTGCCTGATACTGCTTAATGACGGAATTATCAGTGCTTTTTAAAATCTGCACAAAATCGTCTTCTGACAGACTGTCTAAAGATACGCTAACGGGAAAGCGCCCCTGAAGTTCCGGAATCATATCTTCAACCTTTGAAACATGGAAAGCTCCAGCACCAACAAAAAGAATATAATCCGTCTGGATTGGACCGTACTTAGTGTTGACCGTACAGCCTTCAACGATGGGCAGAATATCGCGCTGAACACCTTCTCGTGATACATCCGGACCGTGAGAAGCTCCTGACCCGACAATCTTATCAATTTCGTCGATAAAAATAATCCCATTTTGCTCGGCTTCTCTAATGCCCCGTTCCTTTACCACTTCCATATCTATCAGTTTTTGGGCTTCCTGATTGATTAGAATTTTACGGGCATCTTTGATCGGCAGTTTTTTCTTTGTTTTTTTGGACGGGAAAAAATCACCTAATATTTCATTCATATTGATAAACATATCATCTGCACCCATGCCCGGCATAATGCCAATCGCTTTGGCGCTGTCCTCATCCACTTCTATTTCGATAATCGTCTCCTCCAGCTGACCATCAGCCAGTTCCTTTCTGAAGGCTTCTCGTTTTTCCTTGCGTGACATTTCTTTCTGGGGATCTTCCAGTTCTTCGACCTGAGGTTGACTAGGTTTCATAAAAGCATCGAAGGGCGACTTGACCGCATCCTTCACTTTTCGACGGGGAACCAGGGCATCAAGGATGATTTCATCGACATTGGCAGCCGCCTCTTCATAGACTTCCTTCATTTTTTCCTGCTGGACGTTTCTGATTGAAGTCGTCACCAGATCGCGCACCATCGACTCCACATCTCTGCCCACATAACCCACTTCTGTAAATTTAGTCGCCTCAACTTTAATAAAAGGAGCATTGACCAGTTTAGCCATTCTTCTGGCGATTTCAGTTTTACCAACACCTGTCGGCCCCATCAGAATAATATTTTTAGGGGTGAACTCATCTTTAAATTCTGCCGGCAGAAGACTTCTGCGATAGCGATTACGAAGCGCTACGGCAACAGCTTTTTTAGCATTTTCCTGACCAATGATATAACGGTTTAATTCGGTTACGATTTTTTTAGGGGTTAATTCTTTCATTGGATCTCCTTTAGACGATTTCTTCAACAGTAATATGTCCATTCGTGAAAACACAGATACCAGCTGCAATTTCCATAGATTTTTTCACAATTTCCTTTGCCGTTAAATCAGAATTCTCTTTCAACGCCCGCGCCGCCGCCAACGCATAATTACCGCCGGAACCAATGGCTGCGATATCATCATCTGGTTCGATCACCTCGCCGCTTCCCGACAGCACCAGGGTCAAGTCTTGATCCATCACAATCAGCATTGCCTCAAGCTTTCTGAGTACTTTATCGGACCGCCATTCTTTAGCCAGCTCAATTGAAGCGCGCTTGAGGTTTCCGTTATAGGCTTCAATTTTTTGCTCGAATTTATCAATCAGTGAAAAAGCATCAGCCACCGATCCGGCAAATCCGGCCAGGATCTGATCCTTGTAGATCTTTCTGATTTTTACGGCATTATTTTTCATAATGACTGAATTACCGGCTGTTACCTGGCCGTCTCCGGCTATAGCCACCTGACCCTTATGTCTGACACCAATTATCGTCGTTGCATGAAACATTTTTTATCTCACTTTCTTTATATAAAGTCACTTTCCAATATTATCATTCATTGGGCTTAATAAAACCACAATCTTTTTTATCACAATAAATTGTCTTGCGTTTTCCCAAACCCTTCTGGAACATGGTCGAACCGCACTGGGGGCACTTTTCAGCCACTGGCAGATCCCAGTTCATATAATCGCAATCGGGATAGTTGCTGCAGGAATAAAATGTCCGTCCGGTCTTTGATGTTCGCTTCACCAGATCTCCGCCGCATTTCATACAGATCCCACCGGTTTTTTCATAATAAGGTTTGGTATTCTTACACTCAGGGAAGCCAGGACAGGCCAGGAAACGGCCATAGCGCCCCTTTTTAATAACCATCCGCCGACCGCAAAGTTCGCAATCCACATCTGACTCCGGGTCCATAATCGTTACTGACTCGGCCTTTTCTGATGCTGTTGTCAGGGACTTTTCAAATCCCGTATAAAAATCTCGCAGTACTTCCACCCAGTTAACCGCTCCGTCAGCCACCTTGTCAAGCCGGTCTTCCATTTCTGCCGTAAAGGAAATATTAACAACATCACTGAAATATTCTTTCATCATTTCGGTAACGGTCACACCTAACTCCGTCGGTTTAAAATGTTTATCTTCGACTACGACATAATCACGGTTCTTAATTGTTGAAATCGTCGGCGCATAGGTACTTGGTCGTCCAATCCCCTTTTCCTCCAGGATCTTAACTAGAGAAGCCTCGGTATAACGAGCGGGTGGTTTTGTGAATTTCTGCTCTTTCGCCGTTTTGACGCGAATCAGCTCCTGGCCTTCAAGCAATTCCGGCAAGGTACTGTCTTCTGATTTTCCCGAAACCCTCAGAACCCGGGTAAAGCCGTCAAATTTCTGAATCTCACCTTTGGTTTTAAATAAAAGGCTTGATGCCGTTATGTCCACACTGGTAACAAAGTATTCAGCCGCCGCCATTTGACTTGCGATCAATCGTTCCCAAATTAGTTTATATAAGCGATACTGGTCAGCTTCTAAGGAAGCTTTTGCTTCATCCGGGGTTAAATCAATCAGAGATGGTCTAATGGCTTCGTGGGCATCCTGAACATTTTTCTTTTTAGAGGCTGTTTGATTCCCGCCAAGATAGTCTTTGCCATAATTCTTTTCAATAAAATCCGCACTATCGCGAACCGCTTCCTCCGCAATACGCGTGGAGTCCGTTCGCAAATAAGTGATCAAACCAGTCAGTCCCCGGCCTTTAATATCAACCCCTTCATAAAGCTGCTGGGCCACTCGCATGGTTCGCTGAGTTGAATAACCCAAAACCTTATATGCTTCCTGCTGCAGGGTTGAAGTGGTAAAAGGCAGCGGCGGCTTTTGTTTTCGGGTTCGTTTGCTGACCTTTAAAACTTCAATCTGGCTTTGTTCAACAATATTTGAAAGTCTGATTGCCTCTTCTTCATTGGCAATCGTCTTCTTCTTTCCGTCCTCTGAATGAAACTTGGCCAGAAACTCGATCGGATCCTCTTGCTTTTTAAGGATTAGATCAAGATTCCAGTATTCTTCCGGAATAAACGCTTCGATTTCCTGTTCGCGATCGACAATAATTCGCGTCACCACCGACTGAACGCGACCACCGCTTAGTCCCTTTTTAACCTTTTTCCAAAGAAAAGGGCTCAAAGAATATCCTACAAGACGATCAAGGATTCGTCTCGCCTGTTGCGAGTTGACCAGATCAATATCAATACTTCTTTTGTTTTCAATAGCAGCATTCACCGCGCGCTTGGTAATTTCATGAAATTCAATTCGACATTCGTCCTTTAAATCAATTTCCAGAAAATTTGCCATGTGCCAGGAAATTGCCTCACCTTCACGGTCAGGGTCAGTAGCCAGATAAATCTGATCAGCCTTACTGGCTGCTTTTTTCAGCTTCTTTAAAAGCTCTCCCTTACCACGTATTTTTATGTATTCCGGTTGAAAGTCATTTTCTATATCAATAGCAAGTCGACTCTTGGGCAGATCAATAACATGCCCCATCGTCGCCTCTACCTCAAAGCCTTTCGGCAGGTATTTCTTTATCGTTTTCGCTTTTGCCGGTGATTCTACAATCACCAAATTCTTACCCATAAAGTCCTCCTCACTAAACTTCGTAAACAGGCACATTATAGCAAACCGCTGCATTAAATACAATGCAGGGTGACTCTGTTTAAGAAAAAACTACTGATTAAGGGTAATTTTCCCTCGCCTGATAGCAATAATTTCATCCAATTCCATCATTGTCAGCTTATGATTTAATTCGGAAACTGATAAACCACTGGCCCGCATCAAATCATCTACGGTTGTAAAACCTTTACTGATCAAGTCCGTTATACCACGATATTCAGGATCAATTAATCGACACTTTTTCAGAACTTCCGGTTCATACCGTTTTTGAATAAAGTCTTCAAGAATATCTTTTGGTTCAGTTACCAGTTTGGCGCCCTCTTTTAGAAGCATGTTTCCGCCTGACCAACGAGGGTTATTGATTTCCCCAGGAATGACATAAATATTTTTGCCTTGATCAAGCGCATAGTTAACAGTAATCATCGAGCCACTTTTTTGTCCAGCTTCGACTACCAGCACCCCGTTAGCGAGTCCACTGATAATACGATTTCGCAAAGGAAAATGAAAAGCCAAAGGCTTTTCTCCTAAATTAAATTCTGAGACCAACAGACCTTGACGAGCCACTTTTAGATATAACTTTTCATTAAAATTCGGGTAACAAATATCAATGCCTGTACCAAGAACCGCAACCGTTTTCCCTGGCTCATCAATTGCGCCCCAATGGGCCGAGCCATCGACACCTTCTGCCAAACCGCTGATAATTGACAACCCCATCGATGAAATAGTCTGACTGAATTTTTTTGCATATTGCATTGCTGATACTGAAGCGTTTCGCGACCCAATAATCGCAATGGCAGGTTTCGCTTTTAATAAGCTGGCGTCCCCTTTCAGGTATAGACCAATCGGCGGGTTATAAATTTCTTTTAAGCTCTCAGGATAACTACTATCTTCAATGGTAATATACTCGATCTTTTCTTCTTCCATACGTCGAATATCCTGTTCAACTGCTTCGAGAGAATTGCTTTTCTTAAATTTCTCCAATTGTTTTTTATTTCTAAAGCCAGCGGCCTCCTTGAATTCTTTTTCATCAGAAAAAAATGCCGCCTCAGGATCAGAAAAATATATCAAGAGCCTGTTCTTCTGCAGATTGGAAAGTCCCTTTAATTTTGACAACCATAACCAGTATTCAAATTTTTTCATCTTCAACCTCAAAATATACGTTTATACTCTTATTCTATATGAAATGATCGCATTTGGCCATTAAACAATTATTATTCCCCACAATAATCATCAGATTAGAAATTATTTTTTTTGCGAACAAGGCTTGACGAATATGTAAGATAATGCTAACATATTGTTAGCCTATTCCAACTCGCTGTTAAGGCGATTTTTAAAAGGCATTGTGTTAGTCGTGAGTAACTTAAGGAGGAAATATCATGAGCATTGTCATAATCGGTGGAAATGACCGAATGGTCACACAATATAAGGATCTATGCAAAGAATATCGCTGTCGGGCAAAAGTATTTACGCAAATGAATGGTGCCCTCAAGAAAAAATTAGGAGCACCGGATCTGTTCGTACTCTTCACCGGTACGGTTTCACATAAAATGGTTAATTGTGCCCTTGCGGAAGCAAAACGTTGCAAAGCCGATGTCGCCAGATCACATACCAGCAGTCTCAATGCGCTTCGTGAAATTCTTGAAGACTATTGCGCATCATGTCCAAACAAAGAAACTTGCTCAGATTGCCAAGTCCATTAGGAGAAATAGTATGAAAAACCTGGAAAATGCGCTGGTTAAGCATTGCGCGCCCACACTAGCGGGTTTAAAAACCGCCAGTATGATCAACATTACCTTTAAATGTCCGAAACAACTGGCTAAAATGCTGACACACTTAAACAATGCGCTCAACCACAAAGGTCTCACGCTGAGGCTTCTTCGGAACTCAGAAAATCGCGCCTTAATCTATGTATATCGCCAAAATAAGCTCATAAATGACTTAAATCAGGAAGGTGTCTGGACATTTCTTAAGGACATCGGATATCCATCTTCTGATCCAGAAGACTGCCTTACTTTTTTAACCCAGAGAATCCGTGACTGCGACGGATTTCCCCATGAAATTGGTTTGTTCTTGAGTTACCCTCTGGCCGATGTTAAGGGCTTTATCAAAAACAAGGGTGAAAACTGTAAACTGTGCGGTTACTGGAAAGTCTATGATAATGAATCCGCAACCAAAGCACTTTTTGAAAAATATAAAAAATGCACTAAAAAATACTCCGAATGTTTCAGAAATGGCAGCAGTCTAGAGAAATTGACTGTTGCCGCATAAGCTTGTATATTGCGGTTACAGCATGATTGCTCAAAAGTATTTCAAGGCATCTGCTGTAGTCAGTTATATAAAATAAATCGTTTTAGAGAGGTTTTAATATGAGTAAACTTGCAATTGTTTATTGGAGTGGTACAGGCAATACCGAAATGATGGCTAATCTGGTAGCCGAAGGTGCAAAAAAATCCGGCGCTGATGTTACCCTTTATTCGCCAGACGAATTTTCCCAAACCATCATTCAAGATTATGATAAAATCGCCTTTGGGTGCCCGTCAATGGGGTCCGAGGAATTGGAAGACACCGAATTTGAACCCATGTTTTCAGCAGTTGAATCCCTTCTTAAAGATAAAACGATCGGCCTCTTCGGCTCATATGATTGGGGCGATGGCGAATGGATGCGAACCTGGCAGGAAACCTGCAAAAGCGATGGTGCAGTCCTGATTGACAATGGCGTCATTTCCCAGGATGCCCCCGATGAAGAAGCCAGCGAAGCTTGCCGACAACTTGGTGCCAAATTAGCTGCCGCATAAACAGATCGTCAAAAAAGCCCCCATTTTGGGGGCTTTTTCTATCGACCAAAAAGGCTATTATAAACGTCTAGGGAATAGTGATAGAGCTCGTCCCGGGCAATTGCTTCCGCTTTCTGATCATTGCTATCGGTCATGATCCAGCACATAATTCTACCAGTCTTGCCATAACGGTCAACAAATCCTCTAACCGCTTTGCAAATTTCTCCCTCGCTCCAGCCTGGTGCCAGCATTAATGGAATGGTAAAAGTCATTTGCGTGCCGTAGGTTTCGTACAGGTAGTCCGGCTCATTGATAAATAATTGTGGTGTCCACATATCGATGCCCATTTCAATCATCATCGGAACATATTGAATATTTTTACCGCAGGAATGCAATTCGATGAATTTCCCTTGACCTTTGATATAATCAAACAAGCGCTTGGTTGCCGGCATAATCTGCTCTCTAAACATGTCATTGGAAAAAAATCCGGCGCGTTGGGTGCCCCAATCGTCATGATACAAAACCCCATCGACACGGCCATAATATTTAAAAACCTTACTGCAGGATTCAATTTTATAGTCAACCATTTTTTGAAAAAAGGCTTCCAGTTGTTCCGGCTCTTCGTAAAAAGCCATTAAAGTTTCATCAAATGGCATCATTTCGTGCAAACGCTCAAATAAGCCTTCCACACATTCATAGATATGCGCCCGTTCCGGGTCCAGCATTTTCTGAATCTTTTGGCCATCGGTTTCAAAATCAACCACTGATAAATCCGGCCATGGCACTTCATTCTGCCAGTTAGCAAAATCCTTGATGACTCTGGTTCCCGGTTTTGTAATCATGCCACCAGCCGAGTCCACCATCTGCCAATATACTCCCCACCAGTCGTAGCCATCCACTTCCGGAACTGGATGTTCTTCCATGGCATCAGGCCAGACAATATCCGCTTCATAAAAATAGGCCGGCATCCAATAGGGTTTTTCACCCTTTACACAACGGGCATAATTATCTTTAACGCTGATTGGACGGGCTTCAATTGCCGGTTTTGATCGCTGGAAAATCCAGGGAAAACTTCCCGGTGCCTGCCACTCTTTTGAATAATCGCGGTTTGCTGCTACAGTCATAAACTCATTCATTCTCTTTCCTCCAAAAATATTTGTTATCGTTTTCTCTTTTCTGATTATAACAGGGAATTTAATTTCGTAAAATACGCAATTCATTGAATTATTTTCATTTATATGCTACACTATGTAGCGAGGTGATGATTATGTATTTTCATGTGTCCATAATTTTTTATATTTTATCTTTATCCCACAAGAAATCCGTTATTAATTTGCTTAATCCCACTTTAAATGTCGAAAAAATACGATTTTTTCGCAATCAAAATACAGAAGCTGCTTGTCTTTACATTCTCGATGAAAGTATAAATTTATCTGCAAACAAATCCTTTTTCCGTGATGATTCTCTCTATATATTGATTGGAAATCATCAAATCAATGCGCAAGAGTTTTCTCAAAAGCACACCTTTCTTGCCATTCCTGAAAATTGTGAAAGCAATAAAATCTTTGAGGAAACCCTTGATATTATATACCGACTTTCAAACTGGACTTGTCAACTGAATGATTTGTTATATCACGCTTCAAACCCCGAACCGGTTTTTAATCACTTGGCTACAATAATCGATATGCCCTACTTTCTTATCGATGATGTCAACCAAATTTGCTTAACCAGCGACAGCTCAACTTATCCCCAAAATAATAATGAGCTGTTGCACCCAATGTTAGCAGATCTTCTGGAAGATCCTGAATACCGCTCGATGATATGGCAAACAGATGTTTATCTCTTTCCTCAGCAAGCCTTTCATGAGCGTTTTCTCTGTTTTAATATTTTTGATCAGTCGCGACTCATTTTTCGTCTACTCTTGCTCATAACAGACTCGCCAGACCAGCCAGATCCCGGCCTCTTCAGCCTTTTTGAATTATTTTCAAGAGCCTTTAAAGAAGCTTGTCTTGCCCCCTCCGGTATTTCTGCGATTCGTCATCAGGATGATCGGCTGCACCTTTTTTTAAAACAGCTTATTAGCGGCAACGACTCAACTAATGTCGAATTAGTCAGACCTGGTCTCGATCCCTATGGATGGGAGCTGGAACATTTTTTTCAAACCATCCATCTTCAGTTTTTTGAGGGTTCAAGCTGGGAGTCCGTCATCACCTACATCTGTAATCAACTTGAAATCGCATTTCCCCACGCCTGTGCTATGCGATGCAATGACAACATTCTAATCATTAATAACCTGTCCCTTTCAAAACCTGCAGATAACAGAGACTTTCTTTCTCGTTTGGCCCCTTTGATTCGCGATTATACCTGCAAAGCCGGAATCAGTGATCCTTTTAACGGTTTATTGAATCTTAAGATCCATCACCTTCAGGCACTTAAAGCCCTTGAAATCGGCCAAAAGCAACAACCTGATTTTTGGTATTATCAGTTTGCAGATTTTAAACTATCCTATCTGCGCAGCAAATTGACTGAAGATTTTCCATCTGTCATGCTCTTGCCTGCCGGATTTCAAACACTCCTTAAATCAGATCTTAAAAACCGTACCGAATATTTAAAAACTTTGTCTGCCTATCTGGAGCAAGGGAATAATATTTCCGCTGCTGCTGAATCACTTTTTATTCACCGAACAACCTTTATTAGAAGACTGGAACGAATAGAAACGCTTTCCAAGCTGAATCTGTCAGACCCCCAAACGATTTTCTGGATCGGGCTTTCCCTGTTTATGCTTCAGGAAAAGCAATAATTTTTTTAGCCTTCTTGCTTTTAGCTGAACTTTCAGCCATAATAAAAAAATCGGAGGTGTTTTATGAGCTTTAATTTTTCACTGATCAGTTTTTTCATCCTAATCATCGCTTATCTTGTAATTGTTGAAATATTTACAGTGCTCTTTCGACTGACTGGCCTACGCGAAGATAAAGCGCGGTTTCAGGCAATTTCATTAATGACAAACAGCGGTTACACATCAAAAGAAAGTGAACTTATTATGAATTCAAGCATACGCAAAAACCTGGCTACCTTAATGATGCTCTTTGGCTATATCTTTGCAGTATCGGGGGTGTCATTGTTAGTAAACCTCTTTATCAGAGCCGGTGAAGCGCAGTTAAACTGGCTGACACTCCTATATTCCCTGCTCTTTTTATTGATCATTATCGCAATTACCCGCTCCAAGTGGTTAATCCGGCATTTTGACAGATTGATAGAATATCTTGCGCAAAAAAAAGATGATGGTATGTTTTGCAATAACATTCGCATTCTCGAAATGATTCATGATAAACTGATTGCCGAAGTCCTGATAACCCGCTTGCCAACAGAAATTTCTGGAAAGAACCTGGAAGAAACCAATTTCAGCAGGACTTACATGCTCAATGTGCTGTTAATTAAACGGGGCAACCAGATTATTGATCATGTAACCCCAAAAGATGAACTCAAAAAAGGCGATCGGGTTTTGATTTATGGGTCAAAAAAACATATTATAGAGCTTTTTAAAGAAAATTCAATTGAAAATCAAAACTAGCACAAAACAAAAGTGGGTAAAAAAGTTGCTAAAATATTTTCAATATACAAAGCTTAAATTCATTCAACATTTTCCTCATCTTCATTCAGTTTTCACATAAAGTCATTATGATTGTTTCATACATTTGTTTTAACATAAATTTAACAAAACAAGGAAGGAAACAATATAATGAAAAGAAGAAAACTGTTAATACCCTTGCTGGTCACCAGCATGGTTTTTATGGCCGGATGCAGCACATCCACTGAAAGCGTTTCAGAGACAAGACAAACTGATGCCGCTCAAGTCACCACCACTGCAGTGACAACCGACTCCTCCGTTGAGGTTGATACAACTTTTACGGATCGGGACATGGACCCCTCTTATGATGAAAGTACCGCCATCAATATCAGTTTAAACGGCACTTCTATAACGGTCGATGGCAGTGGCGCTACAGCCGAAGGCAGCACTTTGACTATCAGTGCTGAAGGCATATATGTCCTGACCGGAACCCTGACAGACGGCCAGATCATCGTTGATGCAGCCGATACAGACAAGATTCAAATCGTTTTAAATGGTGTGGAAATTAACTCTTCATCATTTGCACCAATTTACGTTGCCAATGCCAATAAAGCCTTTATCACACTGGCTGACGGCAGCGAAAATACTCTGTCCGATGGTACATCCTACACGCAAATCGATGACAGCAGTGTTGATGGTGTAATCTACAGTAAAGCGGATTTAACCCTCAACGGCAGTGGTTCACTTACCATTAACGGCAACTGTAAAAATGCCATTGTTGCTAAAGACGACCTGGTCATTACCGGCGGCAACTATCAGATTAATGCTGTCAACAATGCCATTTCCGGCGACAATTCTATCCGAATCGCCGATGGGAACATTACCATCAGTACTCCTAACGGAAAAGGCTTTACTTCTCAAAATGAAGATGACACCACCAAAGGTTACTTCTATATGGCCGGCGGCACTATCAATGTCACTTCTACAGTTGAAGGAATTGAAGCTGTCGCTATCGTAATCGACGATGGTACTGTCAATATTGTATCCAGTGATGACGGTTTTAATGCCGCAAGTCCAAGTACGACAACCAGCAGTGATCAGGGTGGCGGCATGGCTGCCGATTCCAATGCTTATCTCCTAATTAACGGCGGTACTATCAATGTCAATGCTTCAGGAGATGGTCTGGATAGCAACGGATCCCTCTATATTACAGGCGGGACTGTTTATGTCAGTGGCCCAACTGACAGTGGTAATGCTGCTATGGATTACAATGGGACAGCCGATGTTTCCGGCGGAACAGTGGTCATTGCCGGCTCTTCCGGCATGGCTCAAAGCTTCTCTGAATCATCAACGCAACATTCTTTGCTATATAACTTAGATTCCAGCACCACCGGCCAAATTGAACTCACTGATGCCAGCGGCAATGTGATTGCATCCTTTACCCCGGATAAAACCTATCAATCAGTTATCATCAGCACATCAGACCTTGCTGACAGCGAGACCTATACCCTAACAGCTGGCAGTCAATCAGCCCAAATCACCTTAAGCGGAATAGTCACCAGCAATGGCCAAACCGGTATGGGTGGCGGCAAGGGCGGTGACCGCGGTACACAAGCCCCAACTGATGGGACAAGCCATACCACATTAAATACTGACAACAGCAGTACTTCAACAGAAACCGAATCCTATCAACTGGAAGTATAAAAAACAATATGCTAAAGCCCGAGATCATAAGACATTTTGATCTCGGGCTTTATTTCTGTTGATTACTGATTAAAATCTTTTATTTGATAGATGCTTCGTAAATAGATTGGATAGACTCATCAAGCATGTTATTGAATTCTTCATCACTCTGCTTTTTACTCAACCCCTCAGTTAAAGCTCTGGAGAAGCTGGCAATCAGCTTGGGATTTTTTGCCAGTTTTTCATTTGATAGTTCTCGAGAATATCCGCCAGAAAGGGCAACTACTCGTAATACGTTAGGATGTTCAATAATTTCGGCATAGAAATTATCACTATCAGGAATCGTCAGTTTAAACATTAAAGTTATATTTTTATCCAGCTTATTAAGCTGACTCAAAATCTCTTCTTTAAGGGTTTGTTCAATTTCTTTTTTATCAGGCGCATTAATATCTACTTCTGGTTCCAAAATGGGAATAAAGTCGGCGGAAAATATTTTAAGCCCAATTTCAAACTGCTGCGCTACGATCGCTTTGATTCCAACTTTATTATTTTCTTTGATGACTGAACGCATCTTTGTCCCAAAAATATGACGCTCTTTTGCGCGGGACAGCAAATCTTCAAGACCGGGAATTGGCTTCATCAGCTGAACGCCATTTTCCAGATCCATCAGGCCTTTATCAACTTTTAGAATCGGTAATATACCTTTATTATCCCACAGAAAATCAGCACTATAAACATCATCTATTTTCATATCCATTGTTTTTTCAAACAGAATAGCGGCCAGAATTCGATCTTTTGTAAAAGCAGGGCTCTTGATAATACGTGTCCGCATTTCGTGCACCAGTTGAAACATCTCATCATCACTGTTATAGGTATCTTTTGGAATTCCATAGCTTGCAAGCGCTTTGGGCGTACTCCCACCACTTTGATCAAGAGCCGCAATAAAACCTTTGTCATTCTTCATCCGTTCAAACTTTATTAAATCCATCTATCTACCTCCAAAAAAATTATTGTACACTTTAATTATACACTTTTTATCGGCTTTTACCAGTCTTTAAACATATAAATTTTTACCGGGTCATTTTTGTCCCGTATTAATTTGTTATTTCGCCAACTGTTTAGAACTTTTTTATTTAGAGATGCTAGGGCTTTTTATAACACATTTTTGATGAACCTTTATCTCCACTGCATATCGTCTAGCAGTTTAATCGTCTTTATCAGTCCACCATCAGACCAAAATCAAACTAAAAAGCAAATTTCTGTTACTTGCGATCAATATCTTTCCCTGCTTGAAAATTCGCTTTATTCATTTGCAATTTTTCGAAATTTCAATCTTTCCACAACTGTAATATTAATTTTATTAATCTCAATATTAATATTCTTAATATTGTAATTGACATTTTTGATTTTATGTTGTATATTGATAGCAAATAAGCAAGGAGGTTTTCATATGCACTATAAAGCTCCGGGTAAGTGTCCTGTTTGCGGTGAGAAGCTTTCAATCACCCGCTTAAACTGTTCAAAATGTTCCACAACAATTGAAGGACATTTCCATCCCTGTGAATTCTGTCGTTTGCCTGATGATGATCTGGAATTTATTAAAATTTTCATCAAATGCCGAGGAAATATTAAAGATGTCGAAAAGGAACTGGGAATCTCTTACCCAACAGTACGCGGTAAATTAGATAATGTTATTAAGGCATTAGGTTTTGAAATCCCAACTAAAGAATCTATCAAGGAAAATGAAGAAAAAAAATCAGCTCGCAATGAAATTCTTAATCTACTGTCTCAAGGTGAAATCAGTGCGGCTGAGGCAACTAAACGGATCAATAATTTATAATTAAGGAGAAAATAAATGAACGAAGAACAATTAAAAATTCTGGAAATGATTGAAAAAGGACAGGTTACAGCAGCTGAAGGAATGGAGCTTCTCGAGGCTTTAAAAGCACAGAGTCTTCCTGTTCAGGTTACAGACGTTGTAGCTAAAGGCAATCATAACTACCGTTTTTTTCGGGTGCGCGTCACTTCTGACAATAATACCGTTAATGTCAATGTCAATATCCCGATTAGCCTGTTAAGCACGATTGGCGAAATTGCCGACAATATGACTGGGGTTATTCCACCGGATGCTCGAAAAGAGATGGCTGCAAAAGGGGTCGATCTATCCAATATCGACTTTAAAAAGGTCATTGATGATTTAGTCAGCGGAATGGTTGATGACCCCAATATTATTGATATTGAAGCCTGGGATGAAGGTAGCCAATCAATGATTAAGGTAAAAATTTATGTCGATTAGGGGTTTCCGGTCTCTCTGGATCCGCCTCCAAATCAAAGATAAACACCTTATCCCTTTTCCCTTTCCATTCTCAATCGCAGTCCTCAAAGACTTGTTGGAAAGTATTTTAGACCTTCTGATTATTATCAGTCCATTTATTAATGAAAGAACGAGCCCCTACGCTTTCAATAAAACGGCTAAAGAACTAACCATTCAGACCTTAAAACTTTTGAATGATCTGAATTTTGGTGAAAGCTTTGACCTGGTGGACGTATCCACTGACGAAGTTAAAATTTCGATCAAAGTTCGCTAGGCCAGGAGAAAATCATGAAAAAATTATTATCACAATTTATCGTTATCATACTGAGCATTTTTATTATGACGCTTTTTTCTGATTCTATCCAGATTGAAAATTGGCCGGCATTATTTATTATGAGTCTGACGGTATTTCTTGTCAGTCTTATTTTAAAACCGATCCTACTGCTGATCAGCCTGCCATTTAATCTTATTAGTCTGGGTTTATTCAGTCTGGTTATCAATGCCATACTGATCAGCATTTCTGATGCTTTGGTGCCTGGTGTTTCCATGGGCAGTTTTTTAAATGCCATACTAGCAGGATTTTTGATTATGATCTTTAATCGTCTAATCACTAAAAAGATTCTTTCCTGAAACAGAAGTTTAGCATCTTTCAATGAAAAGTATATGAAGCCCCCCAAAAGTTAGACAAAATCTAATGTTTATATCCACCAGAAAGCGTATAAACCTCTTCAAAGCCATTGTTAATTAAAATATTCTGGGCCGCATTGCCGGTCACCCCTTTATTGCAATAGGTAACGGTTGGAAGTTCCGGATCAAGTTCTTTAATTCTTTCCCTGAACTCGCTGTCTGGATGTTAATTCTTCAACTTTTTCTACTGCTCCCCCAGATAATATGGCATCCCGCAAACCGAAAAGGAAATATCCGGATCTTTTTCATAAATAATGATTTCCGCCGTTTCGCTGTTTCGCCTGGCCTTTGCCGCCGCCGATGTTCCCGCTGCTACCGCTCCGATAATTACAAGTTTCATCTCCTGCCCCTCAAAATAAATCTATTGCCAGACAGCCGCGAAATCCTCGTGCCGCATAATAGGAATCAGCCCCATTATGATAAAAAAAAACTGTATCATAACGGCGATCACAAAAGGTTGCTCCGCCAAGCTTTCTTACTGTATCGGGCGTTTTTACCCAAGAGGATGTTTTGACATCAAACTCACCAAATTTTTGAAGCGCTCGATATTGGGATTCAGTCAGCAGTTCAATCCCAATTTCTTCTGCCACATCCATAACACTGCTTTGTGGTTTGTTCTTCTTGCGCTTATCAAGAGCTTCTCGATCATAACAGAGGTTTCTGCGTCCTTCTGGACTTTCTGGCGAACAATCGACAAAAAAATACTGATCTGTAACATTGGTTAGTTTTATCAGATCCGGTTGACCGCCGGTTTCTTCCATATTGAAAAGAGTTAGTAGAATTGCGGCATCCTTGCTAATCTTTTCTAAAACCTTTGCCCATTCAAGCTTAGGATGGCGATTCATGTTGTTGTTAAAACGCACTTCCAGAATACCCAGCAATTCGTTTTGCTGATCCATTGTCAGATTGTTAATCTTCTCCATCATAACCTCCATTTTATGAATTGATTATGTTTTTAAATAATTTTACTTTTGTTTTAAATCGAAGAATCACTCAAAAAATCTTTACCGAACGTTTAATTCATATTTGTTCAACTTTAAAATCAATTCCAGCTTTTCTGGCCTGAGCACACAGCTGTCTTACATTCAATTTAAACTGTTTACCATCTTTTATAAAATGTGTCCCGCATTGACGAAATTCAAAATTCGTCTTTGTTTGAATACACTGTTGTCTGAGCGACAAAACCCAGTTATAATCAAGTGACCTGGCATTTTTATCAGATTCACCCCCGACTACAACTAACTCCACATCATCTAGATATTTTACAATATCAATTTCTTCTATCAAGGGCTGACAGATTACATTTTTATGAATGATTGGCAATTTTTTGAAAATTGATAGGCGTTCATCGGCCCGACTCTGGTTTTCGATTGTGCATCCGACAGTCACATTTTCATATCCACTGCCCCAGTCATCAGGAATACATGCTTCAAATCGCTCAATTCGCTTGGTCAGAAAAATAAAATGCAGATCTGATCGCTCTTTTATCATTCGCCAGCATTCCATGCGCCAATCATCAGCATCTTCCAGCAGAAAGTCAGAAGAAAAACACAGATAGACCACTTGCCCCGATTTTATCTTATATTCCCCTTTTTTATTCTTTTCAATCGGAGACATGAAATTATCTGTTTTAATAATTTGATTAGTATCAATTCCCCGTCTTTTATCCCCTTTATGAATATAACAAAATTGACAGCCTTCACTATATTTATGACAGCCCCGCCAGGGATTCCACATAGCCATTCATTATAACCTCAATATTCACTTTCTAACAACTGGAATCACATTATTTAATCGTTCTATCCACTCCATTTGTCAACTCCTGTATCTATTATATTTAATGTCTAATCAATTATCCTCTCATTTGACGATCATAAAATGAGAGCTATGTCATTCATGCTTCGTCGATTCATGGCTGTCGATTGAGCCATTAACTTTCTGCTGCAAACTCCTTTAAGTTTTCTTCATTTAAGCGATATACTGTCCATTCATCCATCGGCTTAGCTCCTAAAGACAAATAGACATCGATACTTGGCTGGTTCCAGTCCAGACATACCCATTCCATTCGTCCGCAGCCGTAGTCAACAGCAATCTGAGCCAATTTTTTTAGTAAGGCTTTGCCATAGCCGAGTCCTCTAAATTCTGGTGTCACATACAGATCTTCAATATAAAGACCAGCTTTTCCGGCAAATGTAGAAAAATTATGAAAAAACAAAGCGAAACCGACTTCTTTTCCGTCAACAAGTGCAAAAATAACTTCTGCTTTATTTTTTCTAAATACCCAATCTTTTATTAATGCCTCTGTTGCTACTACCTGATCAAGCAGATTTTCATAATCTGCCAGCGCCCTTATAAATTCACAAATTAATGCCGAATCTTTCTCTTCTGCATATCTAAAACTTAATGTCATCTATTCTCACCTCATACTGCTATTATAAACTGCTCTGCAATTTATTATTTTCTTACCTTTGATAATAACATTCCCGATAATTTTCGTCAATTTGCGATCTTAGTTTTCATTTGAAAACACAAATGAAAAGCCTTTTCCGTTAACAATAAGCAGACTTGTGATTGGTGACTGCCTTTGCAAGTGTTCGCAAAATCTAAAAAGCAGAACGTAAAAAAAGCCAAATCTGGCTAAAAGCGAATTTCAGACTGAAGACAAAGTAAATAACTGCACCTGAGCACCGACAATTGGCTTTTCAGTTGGCTGCATCGGGGCGAACAGTTGCTCGAAAACTCCATTTATTAGCGTTTCCAAATTGGGCAACTGTACGAATCCGCAGCAGCCTACGAAATTCAATTGTTCGGTGCGGGGTTTGTCTACACACTGAAATCCGACTAAAAGCAGATTTGACTCTTTCTATTTTAAATCACTTATCTATGACGTCCGCGATGCATTGAACTACTGCCACTATGTGACTGGGTTCCATCGCAGTTATCACACAAACCATCACCATCAGCATCGACATAAGAGCCATCACAAACGCCATCGCCATTGTAATCGCAGTATGCACTCTGATAGTTATTATGGTTTTCACTATAGTTACTATGACCATGAGCCATTGCTGTCCCTCCCGTCATTAGTACCAGCGCCAGGCTTCCTGCTAAAATCAAATTTTTCTTCATGTTGTTTTCTCCTCTCTTTTGATGATGTTATTTTAAACCTGATTTATGTCATTTGTGTGACAAATTTTAATCAAAATCATGTGAGAGGAATCACCACTTTTTTATTCTGATAGGATTCCACGGCTACTGCTACCTGATAGACCGCTCCGATAGTCTCTGGTGTCATTACGTCCATCCCGCCATAGCAAAAGACTTGGCTATCTTTTAGAAATAAAAAGCGGTCACAATAGCGCAAGGCCAGATTTAAATCGTGGATTACAATCACAACGGCAATATTTTTTTGTCTGGTGATATTGGATATCAGTTTTAACACTTCCAGCTGATTTTTAAGATCCAAACAGGAGGTTGGCTCATCTAAGAGCAAAACCTTTGGCTCCTGAGCCAAAGCCCGGGCGATCATTACCTTTTGAAGCTCGCCGCCACTTAACTCATCGATATAACGCAAGGAAAAATCCTGCAAACCCATGGTTTCAATAATTTCCTCCACCAGATCATAATCTTCTTTCTTAGGTGCCAGTTTAATATAGGGTTTTCTGCCTAAAAGAATCGCGTCATAAGCCGTAATCCGGCTACCCTCACTTTTCTGGGCGACATAGGCAGTGTTTTTTGCAATTTCCAGTCGATTCATTTTTAAGATATCCGTTTCATTAATTAAGACACTTCCATTTTGTGGAGCAATGATCTTATTAATACATTTGAGCATAGTAGACTTGCCAGCCCCGTTATTGCCAAGAATCGCCACAAATTCGCCATTAGCCACATCAAATTTGACCTGATTCAAAATCTTCCGGTTTGTCCGATAACCAAAATCCAAACCATTAATTTCCAGCATGATTGACTCCTTTAAAAATTAGATATAAAAATAGGGGTGCACCCAAAAACGAAGTAATTGCCCCAATCGGCAGAATCACCGGTGAAATAATCAGTCTCGCAAAAGTATCGCTGACCAATAACATTAGTGCTCCCATTAAGGCCGAAGCCGGCAGTAAATATCGGTAGTCATTACCAACAAAGCGGCGCATAATATGAGGCGCAATCAAACCAATGAAATTGATAATCCCAACAAAGGAAACAATGGTTGCCGCTGTTAGTGAAGACACAGTCATCCCCACCAACCTGACACGCGACACATTTACGCCCAGTCCAATTGCTGTATGTTCTCCGCACTCCAAAGCGTTATAGTTCCAACGATTTAGCATGAAATAAATCAACGCCGCTAGTGAAACGATCCCTGCCACCTGAATGTTTTCAAGGCTGGCTCGGCCTAAATCACCGAATGTCCAGAAGACGATGGCTGCCATCTGTACATCTGATGAAAAATATTGAATGAGCGCTGTCGCCCCTGCGAACAAAGAACTTAGCGCTACACCTGCTAAAATCATGGTTTCCGGTGAAGCATTACGCATTTTTGAAAGCCCTAAAATAACCAGGGTAACAAACATCGAAGTAATAAAGGCACAGAGACTCGTTAAATAGGGATTTGAGACCGTGACTGCATCAGCAGTATTCCCCATCACTGTTCCGCCGCCTAAAAACGTAATCGCAATCGCAGCGCCAAAGGAGGCGCCTTGAGATATTCCCAAAGTCGAAGATGAAGCCAAAGGATTTTTTAGGATACTCTGCATGACACAGCCAGCAGACGCCAGACCTACTCCCGATACCAGGGCCATCAAAATTCTGGGCAGTCTGATATTAAGGGTCACAAGCACGCTTTTTTCGACACCAATTCCCACTAGCGCTTTTAAGACTTCAGTTACTGGGATATCAGCCGATCCAGCAGTAACGGCAAAAAGCGCCGTCACTACAGTTAGAATCACCAGAACAATAATTGTTAATATTTTTTTGTGGATATATTGATCATAGTCTGTACCGCAATCGGCTTTTTTTACCATTTCCATTATTCACCAATGGTTAATGGTCCAAAGCCCTGACCAGCGTCGACATACTGAGAATATATTTTTTCTCCTAGCAGAAATTCAAAAATTTCATCGGCTTTTTCATCAATATTGATATCTGAAAAAGCATCAGGATAGATAACAGTCCCGGCATAGTAGGCATCCGCTAAAGCGATTTCGATATTGGTATAATTATTGTTATAAGCCAGTTGTGAATATACCTGCTTATTTTGAACTGCCTGTAAAGAATTAAAAAAGTCGGGATTCTGAGCATATTGTTCATTAACCAGATCCATATTTTCCGGATTCAGGAAGATAATATCCGGATTCCAGACTAAGACCTGCTCTAAATCAACTGTGAAAGCGCTACTCTGGCCAGTCTGATCGGTAACATTGTTAGCATTGATCGCCACAAAAGGACCATAATTAGCACTGGTTCCGTCAAATCCATGTTTTCCCTTAAAGTTCAGCCCGCCATTATAAACCGTCGGCTTACTTTCATCCGGAATATCTTTAGTCCGGTCGTTGAGATCTTCCTGAGCCGCATCCATATAAGTGTTAATTTCTTCAGCACGTTCTTCTTTGCCAAGCACCTGACCAAGCAGTGTGATGGAATCATTCATGACACCATCAAATAAACCAGGATTTGCCACAGCAACCACTGGTATGCCAGTTTTTTCCTGCAATTCATCAGCTTGGGTGTAATCAGCTACGACAAAAATGACATCCGGCATTAGATTGATTATTTCTTCGTCAAAGGGTACAATTCCACCAGAACCGCCTTGGCCAATTTGTGTCATAGACTCATAATTGGGATTAACCAGTGTATAAGGTCTGGTCAAAACCTGAACATTATCCATATCCGTTCCACCTGTCACTTGATCGGTTACTCCCATATAAGTCAGCAGACGCATAACCCCTAAAGACCCGATGCTGGTAATTTCTGTTGGCACTTCCACCTGACGGCCCAGACTGTCTGTTACAATCTGAGTTGTTGCTTTATTACTACTCGAGTCCCTTGCCTGCGTATTTGCACAGGCTGCCATTGAAATCATCATCATTAAACTAAGTAAAAACACTAAAACCTTTTTCATCAATTTTCCTCTTTCTTAAATAAATTATACAACTTTCCAGCTCATCGTTACAATGGTCGTGGTCACATTTTCCATAACAAAACCGTCTTCAGAGATGGACTCCAGATATTTAACTTCTTCACCGTTCATTGAAATCGCCATTATGCCGCGACGTTTATATTCCTCGGCAATAGGGATTTGAACAGTCAATACATACCTTTCTGCCATTTTCCAGACGAATCATATGCTCCGCAGTTTTTTCACCACACTCTTCACAGATAATACTGTTAAAAATCCGGGCCGGTTCCGGCAAATCATAGCTTGGCGCCTTGAAGTCGAATACTTTTGTTGCATCCGGCTCGCTAAGAATAAATGCTTCCATTTCATCCCGCCCCATTTCAGGCAAAGCCTTTAGAACTAGTCTGATTTTTTCGCCAGTCGTGCGATTAAAAAAGGTAAAAGCCTGCTTGCCACGATTTCTGAAAATCAGATTGCCTTTGCCAGCACTACATCCTAAAATAACCTGAACGCCATCGACTCCGCAGGCATCGTTTTCAGTAATGCAAACTACTTCTTCATCTTCAGAAAATTGAATGTTTAGCGCCTTAATGGCCTCCTCTGAAGCTCTAACCCCAATTGCCAATCCGGGACAATGATGTCCGTGAAATGCGACCGATTTTTCCCATAATTCCTTGTTCATTTTTTTCTCCTCAAAATTTTATTATATAAATACGCTAAGATCATCATTGTATCGTTATAACGAATTTCATAACGTAATTTTTCAAAAATAAAAAGACCCATAAGCAGAGTCTTCAGACATTTAATATCTCAATTAAGTACATTTACCGCCTTCATGGCGATATTATAAATTAAATTATTAACAAAAAAAGAAACCGCAAAAATCAATCGCTGCTTCAGCAGCCCATCAACCCTCGCGGTTAAATTATTCGAATTATAAATGTTATATGTTTATAACTATTACTATCATAATATATTCTTTTTCACTTGTCAATAGTTGTATATACAATTCTTGACTTTATTTTATAAAATTGGTCGTAATCGGTTTTTCGTATTCAGGAAGACTGATCCCCGTATTTTTACCAGCTTCAATCGACTTCAGTAGCCAAGCCATGTTTTCTCCTAGCGTTCTCATAATCTGCAGACCTTCTTCGTCTTTTAAAACATCTTCCGGCGTTCTCCCATGTACTTGATTCCAGTATTGTGAGGAAACAACCGGCATTTTAGCAATCGTAAAATATTTATTGAGGCGATCAAAACTCGCCGATGCCCCGCCTCTACGACATGAAACGACGCATGCGCCAGGTTTTCCAGCCAGCTTTTTCGATGATGAATAAAAAAGACGATCCAGAAAAGAAGTCACCCGACCAGTGGGGCCGGCATAATAAACTGGTGAACCAACGATTATGCCATCAATTTCAGATAGTCTTTGAGCCGTTTCATTAACGAGATCATCAAAGACACAGGATCCCGTTTCAAAACACTTTCCACAAGCAATGCAATCATTAAGTGGTGTTTTTCCTAAATACAGTATTTCTGTTTCAATCTCATTTTTCTTCAGTGTCGTCGCTACCTCATTCAGAGCTGTATAAGTGCATCCATTTTCGTGAGGGCTGCCGTTAATTAATAATACTTTCATTGTTACATCCTTTCAAACAGCTTTTGCTCAATTTTCAAAATTTTCATTTCACTTCATTTTATTATTATATCATTTTTTCTTTGCCGTTTATAGCTTTCTATCATCCACATTCCTTTTCTTCTAAAAGTAAATTTTCCTTTTCAATTGACAAATATTTTTACTGTGTTACAATGCTCATAAGAATTCAGAAAGTCATGAAGACTGAATGCAAATGAGTTTGCTTCGGTCTTCATGGCTTTTTTTATGAAAGGATGCGTGAAATGAAGAATCGGGCAGATCAGAAAAATCAAAACAATACTGCAAAAAATCTATTAATGGATGTTGGAAAAGATATCTTGAAAGATCTAAAAACCGAAGCAAGCCTTGATGAGATTTTTGAAGCCGTTGAAAAAAACAGCGATCTGGACGCTGTTCGCTCAAACCTAAACTGGCGAGCAGATTTACGGTTTACCTTTTTACAGCATTGCAGCGATTCGCGATATTACAATGGTGGTGAAGATTTATTCTATCGCATAAAAACACCCGTAGAAGTCTGGGGCATCCGTACTAGGCCTAAAAACACGGTTAGAAAAGATGTCGATCTAATCGATGATTTATTTACAAAAGATAAGCTTTTTCAAAAACTCAATACCACTTTGCAAAAAAAAAAGAATCTCCTGATTCCATTTGACAAAAAGTTCAACATTTCGGAGCTTATCGATGATTACTTCCGTTTTATCAAAGACAACATTGGTGACTGTTCATATAAAAAGTTATCTTTGAAAAATTTTTTTCCAGATTTAGATCAAGCCACTAACGAAGACCTGACGCTACTCAAAAATAGTTATTATCCATTTTCGCAAAACGCCTCAAAAAACCACAATATTCCCTATTATTACATCATTGATGATGTTGATATTAAGCTTTTTAAAAAAATAATTCTCGACCTGCTAATTATTTTCAGACAGAACAGTCAACCGACAAAAGATCAGGACGATCTTTTCGCTGATAATCTATACACAATCCTGCTAATTGAAGAAAATAGCCGCACAGATACCTTTATCAAACAAATATTTAAAAACCGTTTTAACGAATATCATGGTTTAGATATATTGATGGATGAAAATTGTTAACAAAAACAAGCTGCTTAATCGCACACTACTATTTTTGTATTATATTATGAAGCTGAAACATCCCGGAATGGTCTCCGGTACATTTCTCGGCCATTTCCATAAAAGCTGCTGCTCTTTGAAATTTTTGATCATCTGATAAGTCAAAAAAACCTTCATCAAACCAGATCGACGCAATCAAGAATAATCCCTCCATTACCTCATCGGGATATTCCATCTTAAAATGGCCTTCTTCAATCCCCTGTCGGGCAACCTGACCAAAATAAGGAACCAGAACTTTAGTGGATTCCAACAGACTTTTTAAATGCATAACATTATTTTCCGGTCGGTGTATTTCAGTCAGAAGTTCATCTTGAGAATCGATTCGAATCGCTGCCAACAAATGGATCATTTTTTGCCGGGCATCCCAGTCAGGATTTTCTACAACTTCTTGGGCACTGGTAGCCGCCAAATCCGTAAATCTTTTAATAATCCCATCAAGCACTTCTTCTTTTGATTTAAAATGATGATAAAATCCCCCTTTGGAAAGTTTTAACTCCTTTAAAATCTGTTCGATAGAAGTTCGCTCATAACCGTTTTCCTTAAACAATTTTTCCGAAATATCCAGGATTTCGTTTTTACGTTCTTCCGGTTTTTTCTTTTCTGCCATCGTGCCTCCTAAAAGCCCTGATTTTGTAGCCAACCATTCAATCTGTCTGTTCTTTCAGCTGAATCACACTGCCAGCGCTTCTGTCTGAATTCTGACTGAATTCTACCATCGGAAAGAAAAATAATCCGATCGGCTTTTGCCGCCAAGGCCGCATCATGGGTCACCAGGAATAAGGTTATCCCCTGTTTATTCAAGCGACAGAGAATCTCCATCACTTCGGTTGAAGCCCTTTTGTTGAGTGCCCCGGTTGGCTCATCCCCGAAAATAATCTGTGGACGATTAATCAGTGCCCGACAGATAGCCGCCCGTTGCAACTGACCTCCGGAAACAGCAGATACAGTATGATCGCCAATACCTTCTATTCCCATACTCTTCATCAGTTCATTTGTTTCTTTTATGATAACTTCTTTTGTGCGGTTTTTCAACCGAATTCCCGGCAACATGATATTTTCACAAATGTTCTTGTTTTTTAATAAATAGGCATGCTGAAAAACAAAACCCATTTTCACCAGCCTAAGATGACTCATCTCTTCATCAGTGGCTTTGGTAATATCCAGTCCATTGAAAAGAATCTGTCCACTGCTAACCTGATCCATGCCACTGATTGCATATAAAAGACTTGATTTACCTGAACCAGAAGGCCCCATTACAACCACAAACTCGCCTGCTTCAACAGTCAAATTGACATCTTTAAGCACAGCTTCCCTTTCATTTTGGTAACTTTTTGTCACTTGATTGACTTCAATTATTCGTTGCATTTTATTCCACCATTTCTTAAAAAGAATTCATTTCGACAATTTTAAAACGTTTGATTTCAGCCAGCATTACCGCAACTACTAAGAAGCTGATAAGCAAAATCGAAACCGGTAGCAACCCCCAGGTAAGCAAATTAAAGCCTGTAAAGGAAATATCTACAATTCCTATATTTGACAGTCGTAACAAAAGACTTACCACTTTATCCCCAAGAAGATTAGAAAAAACCGTCGCAATCAAAACTGCGCCACAAATTATTCCCATCATTCTAAATTGATACTCTCTGATCACTGCTTTGGCCGAGAATCCGATCGCTTTTTTAACCGCAATCCCATCCTTTTCCCTAAGAATCCTATATTTCACATAGAGCATTGTCAACAGCCCAACCAGCAAAAGCGTTGTTATCCAGATCGTTGCTGATGCCAGTTTAAGAGAATTGACGAGCGAACTCATTGTTTTGCTGATATATTCTTCAGTTGACATTATTTTTGTGCCAGAATCAGTTTTTTCTTCAAGTTGTTGAATCACATTTTCAATCTTTGAATTATCTTGGTCTTTTAGGGTGACCAAATAATCGCTGGCAATTACTTGATCAAATCCTGGATTGACTGCCATTTTCGCCGTATAGCCACCGTTGGTCACATCCTGATAAACGCCACTTACCCTTAATACAACTGGTTCACCATTCAAGCTAATTACTAGCTGATCTCCTGTCCTTTTAGAAAGTAACTCTGCATTTAACAATGATAAGGCAATCTCCCCATCTTTGTTAGGACTCTGCCCCGACAAATAGGAAAGCCCCGTCTTTTCAAAATCTCCAACTGATACTTGAATCCCTGATAGACTCTGATCTTCCTTTAGCACCTGACCTTTATACTCTATAAAGGAATTATATGACTCAATTTCTATAATGGATTGAAGCGCCTCAAAGACCCTGTCATTTTTACTGATGAAATCATCATCAGTTGCAAGCCTGATTGTCAGATCAGCAGATGCCGCACCCATATAGGTCGAAAAAGACGAATCAGACACTGCCAGATAAAGGTTAAGCGGTATAACAGTGAGGATTACAGCGGCAGCCGAAGTGATTATCAAAAATCTCTTATTTCGTTTTGTTTCAGAATTTGTTCGCATCAATAATTCTAAAATACTTAAGGTCATATCTTTTTTCAAAATTCGCCGAGCTGATATGACAATCGTCACATAAACCACAACCGCTCCAAGCAGCGGTATGCCAATAGCCTCCAGAATCGTCATTTCAGCCTTTCCTAATAAGTCAGCACTCTGTCTAAAAAAAACATTTCCTCCGATCAATGCCAAAAAAAGACCGAGCAATGACCCTATTCCAGCAATCATCCGATATTTTTTTAGATAAACTGATAAGATGTCATCAATAGATAGACCGATTGCTCTTAATGTTCCTATCTGCCGCCGCTCATCTTCCATACTGCTGCGTATTGAATAACGAATACAAACGAGTGAGATTAAAATTACGCCAACACTGATCAGTCCAATAATCAATGCTATCATGTAATAGGAAAATGAACTTAACAGCTTCATAATCCGATAAGTAATCGCTTGTCCGTTACCCGGCAGACCACTATTTTCATAATTTGTCAAAAATGTAGTGGCATAACCGGGGTCATCGAAGAAATATTCAATTTCAGCTTCATTCTCCCCAATACAACCATCCATTTTCTCGAAGTCAGCCCTGCTGACAAGAAATCGAGTCGATGAACACATGGTGGAATTCATTTGGGCATCCCGGATAAATTCTGTCACGATGAAGTTCATCGTAAAGTCGCCCTTTTGAATACGCAATTCATCACCCAGTTCAATATCATAGGATTCTTTATAAATTAAAGGAAGGCCAATCTGACCCGTCTCCATTTCGATATACTGGTTACTATTATTTAGTAGGGAATCATATTGGGGATGGTTAAAAACAAAACCATTATCCAGAACCGAACCTGATAGATTGAAAGTTGTATCAGGAGAACTGATTTCAATATCTCCACCATCGATATCTATCATCTCAACAATCTGATAAGCAGTTACCCGATTATCATCAGCCGCCAATTGAGCCAATGCATTTTCATCAACCGCTCCTTTGTGTAATTGGATAAAGTGCGGTGGATTTGCCAGCTCATATTGATGATCAGATGCGCGCACTGCAAATGCCAGTATTTTACATTGCCGGTCAAAACGATATTACTATGGATACAAAAGAAGCCTCCAATCGTCTCGCTCAGTTTGTTCCCCAGGCAAAGATAATCTTGAACGAAGGACAACATATCATCACAAGTGCAGCCGATAATATTATTCCGTTTTTAAAGGAGGAAGTTTCATAATGCAATTTATTAATCAAAATGGTCACAAAATCGCTCTTGTTGATAACAGCTATAAGGTTGAAAATGCACAGGACGCATTGGATTTGATGGCTTCAGCTCAATATCATGGTGGTTCTGGCGCCCTTATTGTGCATAAAGAATGTTTTAATGAAAATTTCTTTAATCTTAAAACACGACTTGCTGGAGAGTTGTTACAAAAATTTTCAACCTATAGGGTTCAATTAGCAATCATCGGTGATTTCAGTCACTATCAAAGCAAGGCCCTGCATGATTTTATCTATGAGTGCAATCAGGGTCGATAGATTCTTTGGGCAAATACCGTAGATCATGCATTAAATGTTTTGGCACCTGTCGCTGGATAGACAAAAATCCGGAGGCTTTGAATTTCTCAAAGTTTCCGGATTTTGTATTGGTCTTGTACATATATATTTAAATTGTCTCATAAAATTAGGCTTCAGCTTTTACCACTAGCACCCATAATTCAAAAACCCCATAAACACGTTGCGGATAGTATTCAAACGAAAAGTGTATCTTCTTTTTTCATTTCACAGCTATTCCTCAATCATCCAGATTCCTACTCTTTGATCAGGCGCAACGTACATATTATCCCCTTCCATAATATCATAGACTTCATAAAAATCATCCATGGATGACAACACTGCGTTTACACGAACACAGTCATCTTATCGAGTTTTAAAATCGCCTTTGCTTTCGTTTCTTCACTCATCCAGTCCTGACTGTTAATGATTTCTTTATATTCAGAAATAATCTGTTCAATCATGCTTTTTACATCATTCTTCCGGGCTTCATCAAAACTGTTCTCTATATAAATTTTAGCCAGATCCCACTCAAGCAGGTTACCAACTTCATCGTAGGCCAATCGTTCATTCGTTTTCTGCTGGCTTGCGCCATTGAGTTTTCGTTCCATTTCAAGAGCAAGATCACGATATTCGACTGAACCGTAGGGTGCTAAATCTTTTAGCAGCACAAATTTAATATATTCCTTTAATACCGGAATATTCTCTTCAGTAAAATAGCTATTTAGGGTCGAAATCGCATCTTTTTCCATCACGACATATTGATCTGATTCGGACAATCCACGCCTTTCCAGAAATTTTGCTATATTAATCCCACTATATAGGGAAGTTAGTTCATTATAAGTATAAACATTATAATAAATATCGGGATCATAAAATTCAGCAGGTGTGAGCCCTTTTACAGCAACCTGAGAAACCATGGAAAAAATCGCTGTTGTATTTGCTCTGGCATCAGTTTCGTTTTCACCAGAAAGTATAAACATTTGTGTCATATACTCCTGATAATCCTGACATGCCTCACTCATTGCTGGATCATCAAGATATTCCTTACCGATCAGATCATCAATAGATTCAAAATAAACTGCCATCTGGGATGAATCCATATCGTCCTGAGCATAAGAAAAACGGATGATACTCTGAAACCCATTGTCTGCCAAATCAATCAAAGCATTGGAGCAATCTTCCAGTGTCTCAATATCGTTTATTTCCTGGAGAAGAGGTTCAACGGCCAAAAGCCCCTGTTCATTACGATTATCGAGATCTAAAGCGCAGGCATATAAATCATTTATTTTTTGTTCACTGCTTCCGGATTCAAAGTTTTCGCCACTGGTATTGAGCAAACTGACAGCTTCTTGAAGCTTATCCGCCACCTCTTCTGTTATTTCATAAGACCAACTCCATGATCCTTCAGTTTCCGGAATAGTTTTTTCCTGAAAAGTTTCAAAATTCACAGAAGCATAAAAATCATCTTCAACCGCCGTTTTTTCACTTTCTTCTGCTGCCTGACAACCGCAAAGCAAAGCGCACAAAAGCCCAACAGAAAACAGCCATCCAACCCATTCCTTTTTCATCACAAGACACCTTTTTCTTCATTTCTGCAATCACTTTAACTATATATTATAACCATTACTCGCTTATCTAGCCGAAAAATGCAGTTGATACCGCATCAAAACAAACACCGTAGCTTCTGAAAAACGAAGGTTGACAGAAAAATGCACCCAACATCTGATATAATGAAGTTACTACACAAACAAAAATCAGACAGGAAAGGTGCATACTATAATAATAAACCAAAACAGCCCATCTGAAAAGGTTGAAATCTTTTAAAGCATTACGCTTACCGTCTCATTTACGAGAGTTGGGAATCGAAAAGCTCAGTCCTCTTTTGTTCAGGCCTTGTTTTTTCAATTAGGCTGAGAAAGTTGAGTTGCAATTTTAAAATTTCTACGTGAAATCCTACTATAAGCCACTCAGTTTGAAGGCAAAATATAAACTGTAATATCCTATAAAAAGAAATCCTGCTCTTTTAGATAGTCTACCATAATACAATGTTAGGCCCAATAATAAAACTGATGCCCCAATCATCACCAAGATGTCATAAAAGACTTCTCTTCCTGGTATCACAATAGGGTTTAACAGTCCGCTGATTCCCAACACGAATAAAACATTAAAAATATTGCTGCCAATAATATTACCTAATGCAAGACTGTACTTTTTTTTGCTGACTGCAACAATACATGTTACCAACTCAGGTAGGGATGTCCCAAAAGCAATCACAGTAAAACCAATAAATTCTTCACTCCAACCCATTCCGACAGCAATATCAACGGCACTTCTAACCACCAGTTCGGCACCAATAACCATCCCTGCAAGGCCCAAAATTAGAAAAATCAACTGTTTTTGCATGAAATGATTTTTCTTTAGTGTGCGTTGATGTTTTTCATCAAATGCACCTGATAAAACTTCTTCATCTTCAATATACTCAAACAACTCTTTTTCAAAAATTGTATCCGGTTTTTCTTTTCTTGAAATTTGCGACATCTTAGAAATCAAGTATCCGCAAAAGGCTATCATACCGAGCAGAAGAATAATTGCCTCAATTCTTGACAAGGTATTTGATGTGATAATCATGAGCAATAAAAGAACTTGAATGGCTATCGACAAAGCAAGACCTCTTTTAAAAACTTGAGAATCGGCTTTTATCGGGAAAATCAGTGCGGTTAAACCCAGAATTAAAGCGATATTAATTATACTGCTACCCACTACATCTCCCAAAGTCAGAAGATTGTTTCCCTGAATTCCAGAAAATATGCTAATGGCTGCCTCAGGAGCACTTGTCCCAATTGCAACTACCAAAACACCAATAATGAAGGAAGGCATTTTTAACACTTCAGCATTTCGAGAAGCTGCACTAATCAGGCTGTCCGCACCTTTTACCAGAATGATTAAACCGATTGCCAATGTTATATATGTAATAACCAAATCTGTCTCCTTCTCTAAACAACTTTACTACTGAATATTATTTTTAAACTTCAAAAAATCGAAATTGAAGCCTGCATCTAAAATCGTTCAAAATGACTCAAGTTGCAGGCTTCTTATGATTAATAAATTATTTTTAAAAATAATAGATCTTTAATCCATATTTTATCGTTTCTTTCTGGCTTTATTAATTTTTGCGATGTTCTTAAATTTTTCTTTCTTCTGCTCCATGTAGTCGGCCTTGTTTTCAGTATAAGCATCCTCATTTTTAAGCTTCAAATAAGACTGCCAGCGCAACTGTGAAAGCTCGCCTCTTTCAATCGCTGCTGCCACAGCACAACCGGGTTCATTGGTATGAGAGCAATCTCGAAAGCGGCACTGACCAAAAAAGCTTTCCACATCAGCAAAAGTTTTTTCTAATCCTTCGTCGGCATTCCACATGCCCAATTCTCTCATCCCGGGTGTATCGATAATCATCCCACCACCAGGTAAAAGCGTTAATTCCCGTCTGGTCGTTGTGTGCCGTCCTTTATCATCATTTCTGATATCCTGCGTCTCAAATAATTCTTTTTGAGTTAAACGATTGATCAAAGTTGATTTACCAACCCCAGAAGATCCTAAAAGTGCGATTGTTTTTCCTGGTGATAAATAAGCTTTAACATCTTCATAACCGTCTTTTTCAAAATTAGTTATACCCAGAATATCAACACCCATGGCCACAGAATCGACGGCTCGGAATTTTTGATAAATATCATCGGTCAAATCGATTTTAGTTAAAACAACGACTGGTTTTGCACCGCTTTCCCAGGCCAGACTTAAATATCTTTCCAGCCGTCTGAGATTAAAATCCTGATTGACTGACATGCAGATAAAAATGATATCAATATTCGCTGCGACAACCTGCTCCTCAGTCAATTTACCAGCAGCTTTTCTGCTGAAAATGCTTTTACGCGACAACACTAGATGAATAATACCATGACCATTTTCATCAGTTTCCCTGTCTAACATTACAAAGTCTCCCACCGCTGGATAATCCATCTGGCGATGACTTTCAAACCTGTATTTCCCTGATATTTCAGCATACAATTGTCCTTTTTCCGTAATAACACGATAGATACCTTTAGACTGAGAGAGAACTCTGCCCGGGTAAAAATCCGGATATTTTTGGGCTTCCAGTAAGATCTTGTCATCCAGACCATAATCACTCATTTTATTCATGATCAGCTCCTTGATCTATCTTCAGTGAATTCTCGACCTTGCTTAAATCAATCGTTTCAAGGGGAAACGGCGGATTGGCCAAAGGGTTTAAAGCGATGGACATCAGTTTAACTGGGTTATCATCAGCGGCAATCCGGTTAAAAGACAAGTGCCCGCAACGTCTACAGCGATGAATAATCGCCCATTCACCATTTTTTCGAACCCAAATACTAATGGGCTCCATAATGCCACCGCAGTTAGCTGCCCCATCACCGGGACAGTCATCGACATGAAGGCTCACTAAACAATGGGGACAATGATTGCGGTGCTGGCTGCCAGCACCGTCTGGTATAACCATCCGACCGCAGTTTTTACAAATAAAATTCTCATGACAGGCGCAGTTTTGATAAACAGCTTTTTCTCTATATTTCAATTTTTATTCTCCTCCTTAAAATGTGTTTTACCTTAGGGAGGTTCTAACGAGATTATTTCGTGTAAACCTCCCGGTTTACCACACTTCTCAATAATTTTTTCATAAAAGTCTCCTTTTCTATTTTTTCTTATTATACACGATTTCTTGACAAATTGCCTTATCTAATTATATTTTCATTCAAAATTAACCAGCATCCATTTCATTGTTTCTTTAAAAACCTTATCAACCACAAATGAATGTTCGTTCACCAGACTATCAAAAGCGTGATCCACAAATGGCAATTCTAAAAATGTCACATCACACCCCAATGTCTTCATTTTATTATACAAAAGATAGTCTGCTTCAATGGGTGTCATTGAATCATGGCTGCCATGAATCAGTAATGTTTTTGGTGAATGAGTGTTCAACAGGTTTTTTGTGTCGCTCATCTGGTAAAGAATATTCTCCCCATCTGGCGGGCCACCTAGGACACCATAGGTCATCTCCTGGTTTGATTCTTCAAGACTTAATCCTCCCGAGCTTTTTTTGTAGGTAAAATCACCGATCTTATCCAGCAAACTCATTTTATCCGGACGGGTGAAATATTCCAGATCATAGGAGAGATCCGAAGTCCCATAAAAAGAGATCACGCCGTCAACGGTTGAATCAATATTCAAACTTTCGTTCGTGTATAAAGGAATTTGATCAGTATAAGCCACCAGCTGCGCCAGATGACCCCCAGCTGAGCCGCCAGAAACGATAAAATCACGATAACCAAATTGGGCGCTCAATTGTTTTAAAAGGGCAGTTCCTGATTTCAGATCTTTGACAATGTCGGTAATATCACCATTAAGCCGGGTTCTCCCGGTAATATAGGCGACACCATATCCTTCACTTAAAAGGGTAGTACGAAGACGCTCATGCATAGCCATATCTTCATGAATTTTATAGTTACCATAGGGAAAATAGATAAAACATGTGTTTTTAGAATTTTCTTCTGGTAGATAAAATTCAATCGATGTAATGTTAGCATCCATCCTTTTTCCATCTTCAGTATAATCATAGTAAACATAGGAAACATTTTCATCGACTGAATCAATTGAATAATCTGACTCAGTAATTCCCAACGAAACCCTGCTGATGATGATCAAATATAGGCAGCCGCTAATAAAAAAGGCAATAAAAAAGATCAAGGTAATTTTTGGAAAAATCGTAAGCTTCTTTTTAGACCAATAGAAAAATATCATCATTCCCACAATTACCAAGGCATCAAAAAACACCATAAAATTAATGATATTGGGAACTAGGATTTTTGGCATCGTAAAAATAACACTCGCTGGTGGACTCAATTTAACCCATATGCTCAAACTTAAATAAGCGTGTAAAAATAAAAGGACTCCCACTAAAATGTTAGCAATTTTTTTAATCATAAAAATATCCTGCTAAAAGACACTAGCAATCGTCTCAACTAGTTTTTCAATGCGTTCATCGATAATCTGATTTGATTTCCCATGTCTTTTGTTCATCAACTTCTCAATCTGCAAACTTTCGATGGCATAGGCAAAACAAATTACTTTTCCATCTAGGTTCTCTTCGCTCATCTTCCCGCATGAAGCCATTTTTTCTAACAGCCACCGGGTTTTTCCAATCATTTTTTCTGTTTCCTCACAGACAATCTGATAAGCCGTTTCATCATGCAGCTTTTCACTGTGAATAAGTGTCCAGAACAAGACCGTATTCTTTTCTGCATACATATTTTCATAAGATGCTACCACCCTTTTGAGTATCTCTTCTGCATCATGAACAATAATAAATTTTTCCAGATCCTGAATCGTGAAATCATTATTGTTGACTGCCTGACTTCTGTAATACTGATACATTTCTTCAATAATGACATCCTTACTGGCAAAATGATTATAAATTGAGGGCTTAGCAATTCCCACTTCCCTGGCAATTTGGCTTAAAGCAGTGGCTCGTATGCCCTGAACCGCAAATAATTCCAAGGCGGACTGTAATATTTTTTCTTTTGTTGTCATTTTTTACCTCATTATACTAACTACCGTTAGTTAGTGTAATACATCCTTTTGCCTTTTCTGTCAATCATTTTGTTTTCTTTTATTAGTAAAAACGCCGCGTTCGCTACAATTGCGAACGCGGCGTTTTTTAGTTTTCTGTCTCTAGTTTTAAAATCAAAGTTTCTGACTGATTATTCCAGTTAACCGTTACTTCTACTTGACTCGGCAATACAGATTTAGCGGAACTGCCACCGCCCCCTCCTAAACTTAAATCACCATCATCAAGCGTCGAGCAAGTGCCACTACTTCCCCAACTGCTTTCATAGGAAATTTGGCCAACACTTTCCCGATTACTACCATTATAGGACAGTTGACCACCATACCAAGAATATGCATCCATCTGGAGCCTGCCATCCTCATCTTCAATGGGAAGATTATAATAGCTGTAAGTATAGGTTCCCGTCCAGTGTTGGCTTTCACCCTTATAAACAGCAATTTCACCTTCATTTAGATCGAGTAAAACCGATTCCGAAACGATATCGTTCATTTCTTTGTAAACACTTGCGACTTCCAGAAATTCACTATATTCGAGCGAATTTAAAAACTCACTTGGAACTTCCAAAACAATCAGCGCGTTCTTTGAAAAATAACTATTAGTAATTGAATCATCCAACTTGTTATTAAATCCATACATAGGACTGGACTGCGTTATTACCTTTCGCTCATTTAAATTTTTGAAAATATAAATATACATATGAGCATGGTAGTCATCAAGTTTATAAATACCCGGCGCAATCCCACCCAATAGATAATCTGAAGGATCTTTTTCCTGATCTTTTACAAGTACTAAACCATCATTTTTAAAGGTCTTCACAATTTCTTTCTCAGTTAACCAGACACTGCCATCAAAAGGATTAGTAAGCAGCCCCACTGACACTAAGGCTATGAAGGAAAGGATTAAAACAACAACATATGTTTTCGGCTTTTTAGCTCTTAAAATATTTTTAATCCGCTCTTTTGTATCACCTTCGCCAAAAGCTAAAGGTAAAAAACGACCATTATGTTTTTTTGCTGTTAACTTTAACAATGACTGGGAATAGTCTATTTTTATCTCGTTACCTAACCTACGAACAACTGCTTCATCACAAGCCATTTCCATATCTTTTCCACTTAAATAAAAGGCTAGCCATACCAAAGGATTGAACCAGTGTAGACACAAAACCAAATAACTTAGAAATCGGATCTGGGGATCAAATCGCTGAATGTGCATTTGCTCATGCAAAATGATCACTTGTTTTTCAGATGCATTTAAGTTCTCCGGCAAATAAATTTTAGGTTTTATTATGCCCAAAACAAATGGCATTTCTATTTGTTCCGAAACGAAAATATTTTTTTCTTGGCGCTTAGACCATTTTAAAAGGCGTTTCATTCTAAGCATTGAAACGATTCCATAAACCATCAGAACAAGCATTGCCACAAGCCAAATTGCCAAAGCAATTTCAAAAAAGTTCGGGCTAGTTAGATTTTCTGTGCCAACCGTCATTGGCGCCGTATTAACCGGTGAACCCACTTCTATTGTTTCATTGACGTTCTGCGACGAATTGACGCCAACTATCTCTGTTGATATCGGATGTGAATTACTTGGTAAAAAGCTTAATACACTTGCAAATGAATAAGGCACCGTCAATCTTAATAGTACTGTCAACCACAGGATATAGCTATATTTCTTTGGCACCTTTTTTAAAAAAAGCCTGGCTGCCAATACAAATAAAATCACAATACTTCCAAGATAAGACAAATTGAGGACTTCAATAAAGGCACTCATGTTACCTCCTCTTTGTAGGCATTAATTAGTCGCTGTATCTCGTCAACTTCCTGATCGCTTAACTTACGTTGTCGCGTAAAGGCCGTGATAAATCCGGGCAATGATCCGTTAAAGGTCTCTTCCAGAAATTCCTCGCCTTTTTGGGTTAAAAAGTCTTCTTTCGATAAGGTAATCTTTACACTTCCGTTATCATTTAAAAAAAGTCCCCGGCTACTTAACCGTTTAAACATTGTGTAAGTTGTTGTCCGCTTCCAATCAAATGCCTGAGCACAGAGTATTATTAAATCACGCATTGGTATTGGGGCATTTTCCCAAATCAGATCAGCAAACTTCTGTTCCATCTCTCCTAATTTATATTTTTCCATGTCGTCTCCTTGTCTAATAGTACTAGACACAATTAGTCTATCACTATTAGACAAACGTGTCAAATTTAAACGCTGAGAATTCCAGCTTTCTCATTCAAAGTTCTAAGCATCTCTGTCAAAAAAACTGCCAGCAATAAATAGCGACATTTTTTTTACCTTATTAATTTTCGAATTGCTAAAACGATCTCTACACTATCGTTTTTTAATCGGGTGCCTGACCACCGTCTTTAGTTTTTCCGGTGTTACTTTACGAACATCACTGAGATAAATCTCGTGATGATAACGGGTATCCGAAATATCCAGCTCATAGCCCTGGTCGGCAATAAAAGCATGCATGGCGGAAACCGTAACTAGTTCATTATCATAAGGGCCAAGATGCATACTTTGGACGCATAGGCCTTCTGCATAGGTAAAAAATTCAAGCTTTGAGAAATCTCTTTTTTTCTTACGTGTCGCCTCAATAATTGCCCAATCAAAATCTACTTTGCTGACAAAATCCGGCAGACGGATTAATGAGATGAAAATGAAATCTTCTTTGTACGCATAATCAACGCCTTGGACACCTTCCTGCCACCAGAAACCTTCCAGCGGTGGTACCACAAAGTCAAAATAACCGTCAATCTGATGATCGCCTTTTTTGCTCATCTTAATCGTATAAGCGATCCCATATAAAAGCTCGATCGACTGCTTATACTCTCCATCCTCGGCGTTCGGGTCACCCTGACCGCGCACCGCCAAATAATTCATCGTTGGGATATCTACTATGGCTGGCTTATTTTTAGGCATATAAAATTCTTTATACTCTTTTTTATAATCAAAAGCCATTTTACTTCTTCCCCTTCTTTTTTGCTGTTGGCATGGGCAGTTCATCAAACATTGAAGAAACAGCCCGGTATAATAAATCCTGATTATCGACATCATCAACCAGAATCATGTCTTTCGCCCCCTGATAGGGTGGCATAATCCTGGCATCAGCAAAGTATTTTTTACTGGCCGGAGTGATTTTTAGCATGAAACCGGGCTCATATATCCCGCCAATTATTTTTCCTCGGTAATAAAAGATATAACCGCCCATCATTGCCCGAGACCGGATATCTACCAGGGGTTCCAGCTGCTCCATCATATAGGCTGCAAATTCTTTATTACTACTCATTTTTCCCCTCATTAAATGATCCGATCTCGATTAAATTCCCCTCGGGATCTGCTACATAACAAGTTCTCTGGCCCCAGTCTTCAGTGGTCGGTGGCATCACCGCTTTTGCACCTGCCCGAGTGGCTGCTTCAAATGCCTGATCTACTGCAGCAAAGTCATCCACACTCAAGGCAATTTCAAAATGTCCGTTCAAGCCGTCTTTAATATAGGAGTAATTTTGTCTGGTCATCGCTTCAAAATCACTTTTTCGATACAGCAAAAAGAGGCTGCCATCTTTTTCAAGATAGACGTTTGTCGTGTCTTCTGATTCTTTAATCTCAAATCCCAGTACGTCCCGATAGAATCGAACCATCACTGCCATATCGTCAACAAAAATACCAAATCCATCCAGTTTCATTTTATAGCTCTCCCAACTTTTCGCATAGTGCGATAAATTTTTTCTCTGATAATATTTCGTTTGTTATAAATTCGCCATTATAGAACAAGGCATACGTCGTACATGCCGCTGGTGCCTTTTGAGCGTTTTCGAGGTTATCAATCAAAATACTTTTAAATGCAATATTTTCTTTTTTGGCAAAATCTTCAATCAAGGCAACATATTTAATGGTAAAGGGACAGCCATACGTATAATAAAGGACAAAACCCGTTTGCTCAATTTGCGGCGACTTAAGCTGCGCTTTGAATTCTGGTAATTTTACGCCATCTTCAAATGGTAAGACCATCAAAGAAAAATAAGGATCAGCCGTATCTGCCAAAACAAAACCTTTATGTGTCAAAAATTTTGGATCAGATAAAAAAGGCATTTTTTTAGGAGATGAAATCACCGTTAATCCCTTTTTCCCTTTAGCTTTTGCATCAATTATACAAGCCTCTAAAAGATCATTGGCATAGCCATGCCCTTTGCAGGAACCCGACACCCAAAAACAATTGATGTGCATGTATCCAGCTGCTTCAATCGGCACCCAGGCATATTCTGCCGGTATGTATTCAATGAAACATTTACCCCGCAGGTCTGCCTTCAGAAAAACCAGCCCTTCTGCCAGCCTATCTTTTAGCCATTGCTTTTTTGAAACAACCTGAGGATCTGTGTTTTTAGAAATTGCACAACATATATGTTCGTTTTCTATATTTTCCGGCGTTAATTTAATGTAATTCATTCTTACCTTCTTTCAGTAATTCTTTTGCATTCTGCCAATTATTGCTTTTATCTTTTCTCTGATCGCAACAGGCTCAATAAGTGTCACTTTATCCTGAAAAGTAAGCAGCCAGGAAATGAGATTGTCTTGATCGCTATAATTAAACTGAAAAAATAATTTTCCGTCTTCTTGTTCTGTAAAACTATTACTTCCAAATTCTTCAATCAGTCGCCACTTGCAACTGCCATCAAATAGGGCTTTGACTTTAATATTGGCTGGAAAAATTCTTTGATTGCTTAAATCCGGAATCTTGACATCTCTTTTTTCGAAAGAATGCTGTGCCATAAATAATTCTTCCATCCGGTTTAATTTAAACAAACGATAATCTTTTCTATTTTCACACCAGCCCCATAAATACCAACTAGCCCAGCGAAAGATTAAATAATAAGGTTCAACTTGCCTTTCACCTTCTCCGCTTGCCGAAAAATATTGAAAATAAAGTAGTTTTCCTTCATCAATGGCCATCCTGATCAGGTCAATTTTAGGTGCCAGTGTTTCTTTATACCAGGAAGAAAGATCGATTAAAATTGACTGATCACCTGTTAAAAAGTCAGATGATCCAACTGATAATTTTTCCATCAGCTGTTCATAATGCGAGCTGCCGTTGACACTATCCAGACTTCTAAGACCTGCCAGGATATCCAGCAAATCACGCTTGGATAAAAGGGTACGATCAAGTTTAAAATCTTCCATAATCGAAATCCCACCACCAGAGCCCTGCCTAGTGACAATTGGAATTCCAGCCTTTCCCAAATCCTCAATATCACGGTTAATGGTTCTGCGAGAAACCTCAAATTTTTCTGCCAATTCAGGGGCAGTAACCCAATCTTTTTGTAATAGTAGAGTCAGCATCCCTATCAGACGATCAATTTTCATAATACACCTCAAATTATAACAAGCAAAACACGACAACTGTGTGTCGTGTTTCGAATCGTCAAAATATTTTTTTAGTCTCTTACGATCTCTTAATTGGGAAATTCAGCCTTTTTAGTAAAATCAAACCGCTCTGTTGTATAAACATCATCTTCATCCGACACATAATAGAGATTGTTCTTTGATCCCAACTCATACCAGCGGTTATGCTTTTCGCCAAGTTTGATCAATTCAGAAACAATTCTGTTGCAGCGTTTTACTTCTTCAACTCCGTCAGCGAACCCATTTACAATCATATATAAAGAGTTTTCACCTTGATACTGGATTGTAATCATATCCGGATTGCCATGATCAGCATAATCAGCTAATTCAATATTTTCTTGAATAATGGATTCCTGTTTTTCATAATCGTATGTCATCATTTTCTGATTATAGAAAATTTGAGTCTCATTGAATAGATCATATTTTTTCAATATTTCGGCAATTTCCTGTGCCATCACTTCATTTATTTCATAATTTGTCATGCTTTCACTCCTCACTCATGCTTTGTAGTATAGACTGTCAGTATACCATAAATCAGGCTGAAATATTTTACAGAAATCAAGCAATTCTTTACAATTAGCTAAATAATGTTTATACTCATCATATGTCTTTTTGTTAACAATTAGATCAATCGTATCCATTGGGAGGTAAAGATGTTTCGAATTTGGGGAAAAATTATGAAACGTAATAAATTTATAGAAGATTCAGTTTTTGAAATTGATGATAATACCATTAGTATTGATGATAAAATTCAAGCCGGTTTAGAAAACCTCTGCCAGTTTTTTGATCTTGAAAAACCAATCTGGTTAGACAAAAACACCATCGAACTGGCACGGTTTTCCAAAACAGCTTTTCGCCAGGATCAATTTATGGAAGCCATCAGTTTTGACTATCTGGAGCTGGAGCTGATAGATGATGGTAAAAAGAAAGAGTAGCTGTTGTTTTTAAGCTTTGTCACGACCTAAGTATTTTGCTCATTACCTTACCTTTTGCCAGTTCGTCGATCAGCTATTTTTACATAGAGTGGATAGACGCTGGCAAAAGTCATCCTGTAAATTTTAGCTTGGGGCATTTTTTCCTCCTACTAAATGCGTTCTTTAATCGTTACCGTTACCGAATCCCCGGGCTGTTTACCAATCTTCTCTCTGATATCTTTTCTGATCCCGATTATGTGTCCCGGTGTTTTCATTCTAACCAGGCTGCCATCATAAGGAAAACCATCGAAAGTAGCGCTTACCTTGACTCTGCCCTTGCCAAACTCTTCTTTACATCATAAGGGAACTCGATATAAGCACCATTAATATCAGGAACTTTTTTGATTGGAGCTGTAAATTCATATACTTTTTCGTTCATCATTTTTTCCTTTCTTCAATACTTCAGTTTTTAGCTATTTTATGCCGCCATTATAAACCATGTCGTTTTTAGTTGCAATCATTTTATAGGGAAGCAGATTTCCGTTACCATTTCATCCGGATTCTGTGTTTGAGCCGGACTGACATGATAGATGCAAAACATTGCCCCTGCAAATTGATAACCATTGTCTTTTACCCACTGGGCTACACAGGTGTTGACCTCCGTTAAATATTCATAGCTTCCTTTTAACACAGCCGAAGCATAAGTGATGGCTTCAACATTTTTGAAGACCACATGTTCGGTGTTCTGATAATTTCCTTTTACCGAAATCTGAATTTCCACATCAACATCATTTTCCTTGTAGCCTTCATCATGAAAAATTGCTATACTGTAGCAAGGTTCATCGACTTTCAGATTACCAGTTTCCTTCATCATCCTTTCCCACAGCATTCCCTCCTGATCATAAGTTGGGATTACATCTCTCACACTGGCTACATAACGGGGATTAAGAGTTTTAATTGTAACATTGAAATTCATTGCGGTTTCATCCTTTCTTAGCCGTTTAATGGCTGTTTCAAGGAGTCGTATTCGCTGCTGGGTTTCTTTTTCCTGCTCCTGAAGCTCAGTATGCTTAATCGCAAGAAATTCTGCCAGAGCCTCTGGATCATCCTAATTTTTTAAAATTTCTATGATTGCTGCCAGACTGAAATCCATATCCTTTAAAGCTTGAATGCGCCCGGCAAGCCTTAACTGTTCTTCGCTATAATAACGGTATCCCGAAGAGGGATCGGTCATCCTGGGTTGCAGCAAACCAATTTCATCATAATGTCGCAGCATACGAATACTGATCCTTGATAGTTTTGAAAAATCACCAATTTTTAACATTTTTTCCTCACATATGTGTATTTTGAGCTCGCCTTTATTATGAAGTATCCCATAGTGTAAGAGTCAAGAACAAATCGAAAATTTTCACCAACAATGAAACTCATTAAAATTCCCATCATATTTTTCACCTGAATTTCTAAAAGCATCGCAGCGTTTTTCATCTGCCACTCAAGCCCTAGGGTATTATTACAGGCAGCAAATGCAGCAACAATACCTTGATCATAAAGAGCTTCGAAACCCGGTTCAAGGGCTCCGGATATAACAACCGCGGGAATTCCCTGTGTTTTAGCTCGTTTTCCAACTCCGCTGACTACTTTTCCCAGTGGGCTTTGATTATCTGTTTTTCCCTCAACCGTAATTATCAGATCAGCTCGCTTTGTTAAATGATCAAATTTGATTGTATCAAGGAGAATTTCCAGTCCCGACTGCATTTGAACACCAAAAATTGATACCAGTGGTAAAGCCGTTCCTCCGGCGGCGCCAATTCCCGATCTCCTTAATAGCGACTGCTTTGACTCTCGCTCTAATAACGAGCCGAAAGATTTAAGTCCATAATCAAGTCGAGCGACTATCTCAGGTGTCGCACCTTTTTGCGGTCCGTACATGAACTTTATCCATTAAGTTCCCTTTTATATTTAATTTTTGTACAAATCGTGATATAGTAATAACATTAAGAATTAAATCAACGCTAACTCAAAGAGGTTAATAACATGCAATTTTCAAATATCGGCATTGCTATCATACTAACAGTTCTGGCAGGGCTTTCCACCGGCATTGGTGGTCTGATTGTTATAACTTTTGAAAAAACGAATACTAAACTTTTATCTGTTGCTTTAGGCTTTTCTGCCGGAGTAATGATTTATGTTTCTTTCGTGGAACTTTTTTATGAATCTCGCCAACTGCTTACGGCTAATCTAGGTGAAGCAACTGGAACCTGGATCAATGTCATTTCTTTTTTTGGTGGAATGCTTTTTATTGCCATCATTGATAAACTGGTTCCATCCTATGAGAATCCTCATGAAGCACATATGGTTGAAGAAGCTTCCTCCTGCCCCTCGGATGGCAGTCAGAAACTGCTGCGTGTTGGATTGGTAACAGCCTTGATCATCGCCATCCATAATTTCCCAGAAGGGATGGCCACTTTCGTCTCAACAATTCAGCAACCTTCACTGGGAGTTGCCATTGCAATTGCGGTTGCCATTCACAACATTCCGGAAGGTATGTCTGTGGCAATCCCTGTTTTTTGTGCCACTGGTGATCGACGTAAAGCTCTGCGCTGGTCACTTTTTTCCGGTATGGCAGAACCTGTCGGCGCTATCGTTGCCTACCTCTTGCTTTTGCCAATTCTTAATGATACGGTTTTTGGCATCCTATTCGCTGCTATTGCCGGAATTATGGTTTTTATTTCCTTTGACGAATTATTGCCAACTGCCAGAGAATATGGTGAACATCATCTATCGATTTATGGCCTGATCGGGGGAATGCTTTTAATGTCTATCAGCCTGGTTTTGATCGGCTAGCTTTTATCAGTCCAAAATTAATTATTTTAGGCTGACTTATGGTTGTCCAAATCGCATCGGACAAACCACTCTACATAAGTTGCAATCGATTGCGTCAAAGGTGTGAATTATCTTACGCCTTTCAGCCTTAAACTAAATTTGCTGATAACTATAATACCAAGGATTTAGCCTATAATTTGAAACTTTTCTATTATTATACCAAAAAATACTTCTATTCTATCTTTTCGAACTTATATTTTACAAATTTTCAATCCAATTTTATCCAATCGCACTTTAACATGACGAAACGTATTTTAAACATTGTATATTGATAAATTTCAATTATTTTATTAAAATAAATAAATATAACATGTTATAAAATAACGAATCATAATATTGCTCGTAATGTTTCTATAATGAAATCAAATTTATTATTGAGTTCAAAGCAGGCTAAGAACAGGAGGAAAAGATGAACAAAGAACAAGCACTGGGGATGGAAAAAATTGCCAAAGGGCCCTTTGCCCCAATCTATCCGGCAATGGCCAAAGAATTAATTGAAAAAAGCCAGAAAAAAAATGGCGTATGCCTAGATATTGGTGGTGGCGGCGGTCAGCTAGGTTTAAATATCAAAGCATTGACAAATATGGAAGTAGTCAATCTTGATATTAATCCCTTTACTATTGATATTGCTATAGAAAATGCCAAGGAAATGGGACAAACAGAGAATTTCCAGGCCATTGCAGCTGACGTCCAAGCCTTGCCTATGGAAAATGACAGTATTGATTTATGTGTCAGCCGTGGTTCATACTGGTTCTGGGAGGATCGGGCCCAGGGATTCAGAGAAATTAAACGTGTCCTTAAAAAAGATGGTATCGCCATCATCGGTTGTGGATTTGTTAGTAATGAAATACTCCAAGATGTCATTAAGAAAATGGCTACTGTTAAACCGGAATGGAATGAAATGCGCATCAATATGTTTAAAAACAACCCTGTTGAAGATTTTAAAAGAGCTCTTATTGAAGCCAGCATTGATAATTTTGTTATCGAAGAGTATTCACACAGCCGATGGATTATCATCAGAAAATAATCAGGAACCGTACATCAAAAATTATTTAGTCAAATGAAAATTAAGGAGACAAGTTATGCAAAAGATTATCAATAATCACCAATTCGCACCAATTGCACTCATCATTTTATTGTTGGCAACCATGTTCCTTGGCGGAGGATGCAGTAGCTCATCTGCTACCGCTGCTGATAGCAGCTCGACAGATTTCCAACCCTACACCATCACCGATATGGGCGGCCGAGAGGTAACAATCGAAGCGCCAATCGAAAAAGCTTATGCCTCAAATCTAATCGGTATTTTATACATTGAGACGATGGATATCACCAAACTTGGTGGTTGGACCAATGAGCTGTCAGCTAGTGAAAAAGCTTATATTCCAGATGAATATGAAGATCTGCCTATGTTAGGTGGTTGGTCTTCGGCCAATCCAACGGCCAATATTGAAGAGCTGGTTAATGCCGATATTGATGTCATTCTAGTAACTGCCATCGTCAGTCAGAAAGTAATTGATACGGCTGATAATATCCAAAGCCAAACTGGGATACCCACTGTAATTGTTTCTTCAGATTTAAATAGTCTGGGTGAGGCCTATACCCTTTTGGGTACGCTTTTTGAAGAAGCTGAGCGTGGTCAAGAGTTATCAGATTATTGTGTCGAAAGCCTAGCTGAAACTAAAGCAATGATTGATCAAGTTCCAGATGATGAAAAGGTAAGGGTCTTTTATTCTGAAGGAACTAATGGCATGGAAACAGACCCCAGTGGGTCAATGCATACTCAGGCCTTCGACTTTGTTGGTGCTGTAAATGTCGCCGACATTAGTGAAAATACCGCCAATGGCCTAGTCGGCCAATCAGAGGTATCGCTGGAACAGATTATCGCCTGGAATCCTCAGTTTATAATTCGAAACAGTACTTATACCGAGGCTGATCCGACTGCTGCCGTTGATGAAATTATGGACAATTCAGACTGGGCAAATATTAAGGCTGTGCAAGATGGCAATGTTTATCAGACTCCAGCTCTACCCAATAACTGGATCGATCGAGCGCCATCTGTCAATCGTGTATTAGGCGTCAAATGGCTGGCCGATCTCTTTTATCCGGATTACGTAGATTATGATATCCATGAGGAAGCCAAAGAATTCTTTTCATTGTTCTATAATCTGGATTTAAGTGATGAGGACCTGAATACAATACTCGGTGAATAACCGTAAACTAGGAATAGCGCTTTTTGTTCTGGCTATTATACTTTCATTGATTTCAATCGGAATCGGTCGCTATCACATTGCCATAACTGATATTTTAAAAACACTTTTTCAGGTCACTCAAGTATCGAAAAATGTTTCAGCAACCGTTATGAATGTGCGAATTCCCAGAACAATAGGAGCCATGATTGTCGGATTATCCCTGGCCACAGCCGGCGCCATTTATCAGGGATTATTCGGCAATCCCATGGCTTCCCCGAATATTCTGGGGGCTGCTTCTGGAGCTGGTTTTGGCGCCGCACTGGCTTTACTCTGGGAAAAGAGTGATCTGATCGTGCAGATATCCGCTTTCTTCTTTGGGATCATTGCCGTCTTATCAACCAAACGAATCAGTCGAATGATCAACCGCAATGCCGAATCACAAATTATTTTAGTTCTGGTCGGCATGGTCGTTTCCGCATTGTTTAGCGCTTTTATCAGCCTGACAAAATATTTTGCTGACGTAGATAACCAACTCCCATCAATCACTTTCTGGCTAATGGGAGGCCTTGGAAACATTAAACGAAATGAAGCCCTAATCATCTTTCCAATCGTCATTCTTTTATGCCTCTATGCCATTTACAAAGCTTGGATTTTAAATGTCCTCAGTTGCGGTGACGAAGAAGCAGCCATGTTGGGAATCAATGTCAAGAAAGAACGACGAATCCTGATGTTTATTGCCACCCTGCTGAGTTCCATCGCCGTATCACTTGGCGGCATGGTTGGCTGGGTCGGAATTCTGATTCCGCACATTGCCAGAATGCTGGTAGGGTCAAATTATCGCAGTTTACTGCCAGTTACAGCCTTACTGGGTTGCAACTATATGCTTGTGATGGATATGCTGGCCAGAAACATTGCGCAGGTGGAAATTCCCTTGGGAATTTTAACCGCTATTGTTGGTGCCCCTTTTTTTGTTGCCCTTCTACTGCGCACCGATATCCTGGGAAAGGAGATATGATATGCCCAGGAAAATTTCATTAATCCTTTTTATTTTGCCGCTAGTCTTATTGGCAACAATTTTATTATCCTTGATCTTTGGTCGCTATGCGATGTGCTTGACTGATATTACGACAACATTTAAAGAAGTTTTCTTATCACTTATCAATCATATCCCACTTAATAATAGCAATAATGAGATTGTTCTCTTTAAAGTACGTCTGCCGCGAATTTTCATGGCCCTTTTATGTGGTGGCGCATTAGCTTTAGCTGGTCATATCTACCAGAAGGTTTTCAAGAACCCCCTGGTCTCACCGGACATTCTGGGCGCTTCCTCCGGAGCCGGTTTTGGTGCTGCCATAGGCGTTCTGCTACAGCTCAATTTAATCGGCACCCAAATAACAGCTTTTTTCTTTGGCCTTTTAGCAACTGGACTAGTTCTTTTTATTGGCCAAGTCTTATATAAAGGTCGCGCTACGGTTTATGTTTTTATTCTTCTGGGGCTGACCGTTAATGCGGTCATGAATGCCGGAATCTCTTTAAGCAAATATATTGCCGACCCATACGATGATCTAACCGCTATTACCTTTATGTTAATGGGAAGTCTGTCCAAAGCTGACTGGTATCAGGTGCTTACATTGCTGCTTATTTTAATCGCCAGTGCCCTGTTCCTGCGAAAAGATGTTTTTCGTATTCAGCTTTTAAGTTTATCCGATGATGAAGCGGAAACACTGGGAGTTAATGTTTCACATCTTCGAACTCGATTAATTGTGATTGCAACGCTTCTTACATCCGCTACAGTAGCAACTTGCGGCATTATCGGATGGGTTGGCCTCATTGTTCCCCATATGGTTCGTAAACTGATGCGGGGACATTGGCAGCATCAGTTTATAATCACCTGGTTTGGTGGTGCACTGTTTTTATTACTGATTGACGATCTGGCCAGAAATATCATGTCTACCGAAGTACCCTTAAGTATTTTAACCGCCGTCCTGGGCGCTCCCATTTTTCTGGGCATTTTGTTTGGCGACGTGCGTCTTTCAAAAATGGAGGAAAACAAATGAAACACCTGATTGATATTAATCAGCTGACCTGTGGCTATGGACAAAAAATCGTTTTATCCGATATGAATTTTACTGTTAGCAGTGGCGAAATCCTCTGTATCCTTGGGCCAAACGGTGTTGGTAAGACAACTCTTTTTCGGACGATTCTCGGTTTTTTACCGGAAATTTCTGGGTCGATTAAAATAAATGGACAAAACAGACAGGATTATTCACGCTCTGAACTGGCTAAAATTGTTGCCTATGTCCCACAGGCACATATTCCTTCTTTTTCATATCGGGTTGAAGACATTATCTTAATGGGCAGAATCTCGCACTTTCAAAATGGGTCTAAACCAGGTAAAAAAGACCGGCAAATAGTACTTGAAGTAATGGAACGGTTAGAGCTTTCATTTCTTAAGAACAAGTTATATACCAACATCAGCGGTGGTGAACGACAGATGGTTTTAATCGCCCGGGCACTAGCTCAAGAACCCCTCTTTTTAATCATGGATGAACCAACCTCAAATTTGGATTTCGGTAATCAGGTGCGGGTTCTCGAGCAAGTTAAAAACCTGAGTGCTCAGAACATTGGGATTATCATGACTACTCATTCGCCCGATCACGTTTTCTACTGTTCTGGTGACGTTTTGCTGATTAACGGAAATAAAAAAGTTAATCATGGTCATGTACGCGACATATTAAGAAGCAAAGATTTGAGTAGAACTTTCGGTATTGATATTGAAGTCGTCGATATTGAGAAAAAAAACGGTGATAGACGTCAAACCTGTGTAATCTGATTTTCAAACAGTTAAATCGTGTTATAAAACTCATCTACTCTATAAAGTTATTGGAAAATCGGAAATAAAAATATCAGGCATTTCAAATTATAAACTTTGAAACGCCTGATCATGCTATTCCCCCATCTTTGCCACTATTGCCAAGCCATTAAATCTCAATTTTCTTGACTTGCTTTTTAGTGTTCTTCTGAGAATCCGTATTTTTTTGCAAAACAATTGCAATAGTCATGACCGTTATTGCAATTCCAATCAAGCTAAAGCCCGCAATGAAAAAGTATTTTTGATAATCAGAACCCGTTCCGGCTATTTCCAGTATCCCGGCCATGAAGCTTCCAACAATTAGGGTTGCAATGCCTGAATTATACAGATTGTAAAATATCCTAAATCCTTTAGATTCAATTAGTCGCGGCACTGACTTAAATAAAGCCAGATAAAAGAGTGAACCGCCAAGTAGCGAATAGAGAAACATAAATGCCATATATGGAGAAGCAACACCGTGTCCAAATAAACTGTAAATCCAGTTAATACCCACCAGCAGAACTGAAATAATTCCATAAACCAGTATTGTTTTAACAAATTTATTTTTAGTAACCAATGTAAACAATGTCGCTGACCTCCCTTTCTTCAATTGTCTTTCCACTCGTCGGCTGATTGATCACTTGGCCGTTAAAGACCATCGTTGACGAACCACCACCATCAAGATTGTAAGCCACTGTACACCCCTGATCCTGCATAACCGTTGCCAGTTGTAAAAGGGTTAATCCAGCACTCTCATCGGTTCGGCCATCGGATACAACTATAATGTAATGTCCCTCATCAATTTGGCCAATTGCGGTTCGGGGGTTACTGGTCACCGCTTTATCAACTTCACTGTCAGCATCAACGACGATTTCGCTTTCCTCAATCAAGGCAGGGCCAAATGAAAGGATCTGGCTGATGCTTTCGGTATCCAGAGAATCCATTGAGACTTCGCTTTCGTTAATAATTGATAAATTACCATCGTCATCAATTACCAGAGCCTGATCATCACCGGAATCTCTGGCAACATCACGATAGACTACAGCATTTCTAAGGACATATCCATCGTCCCGGAAGCCATAATAATCGCCATTGATTGCAAAAATTGCGTTGACACTATCCGCTATTTCCGATGTTGTTGCTTTAATATTACGGCCATAGGCATTGCCAGCCAAGGCAGTTTTTAAGAGGCTTGGATCTGATAATTGAATATCCGCAATATAGATTGTAGAATCATACTCTTCAATCGTATTAATAGTGATAGAAATTTCCTCATCCTGATATGAATTTTCAGTAATAACCGCTTCGCTGGCATCACTTTTCTCACTTACTGTCTGAGTCGTTTCAGTTGAAGCTGTTGTTTGAGTTGTCGAATCAACAACCGCATATGCTTTTTCGATCACAAAGCTGTCGAGCATCACAAATGTAAAGCATCCCATCAAAAGGATACTGTAAAAAACTGCCCACCAATAGGGCTTTGACAAGAATTTTTTCAATGGAAACGGATCTCCTTCCTTTTTTCTGAAAAGATCAGATTTTTCTGAACAAAATAGCTGATCGCAAATAGACTGGTATCTACAAGAATCTTCAAGATACTTAAATGTTGCGTATAGGCAGAGAAACTGCTAACAAAGAACCAGCTTAAAAACATCTGTGAAACAAAAAGAATCATATATTGTAAAGATTCTTTACCTTTCCGCTGAGCAGATTGAAAAACCCAGTGCTTGTTTAAAAGAAAGTTGACACAGCCGGAAATAACCCGCGCCAAAATTGTTGCCTCCAGAATTCCCACTGATGATGAAGTAAAAGCCGTCAGCATAAAAAGGGCAAACAATGAGTTGTCAATAACAGCAGATATTAGTGATGACAAGCTGAATTTTAGTATATTAAAATAAATCCTGGCCGAATCTCTAACCGCGTGAAAATGTGAAGATCGGTTTTCATCAATATAGACTGTTTCAATCGGAACTTCTTTGATCTTGTACTGCGCTTTTGCCACTTCCATCAAGAAATTCATTTCATACTCATATCGATCACCAGAAATATCAAGGGCTACTTTAGCTATTTCAGCAGGTATGCCTCTTAATCCAGTTTGTGTATCTCGACATTTTCTGCCCGAGCTGATAAAGTATACAAAAGAGGTAATTCGGTTACCCCATCGGCTCTTGAATGGAACATGCGCCCCACTAAAATCACGCGTTCCCATAATCAACTGGTCGCCGTTTTGTTCTAATGCCGAAGCAATTCTTTCAATATCATCTGGCTTATGCTGACCATCAGAATCGGCAGTGACCACTCCGCATGTGTCTGGGTATTTTTCCAATGCCCAGGCAATCCCTGTTTTTAATGCCGCACCTTTTCCCCGATTTTCCTGATGTCGGCAAAGTTCAACCTGCTTTAAATATTGTAATTTTTTAAATATTAGCTTATAACCATCACCACTGCCGTCATCAACTACGACTAAATCGAAATTTTTTTCAATCAGTTCTTCTACTAATTTATTGAGTCGCTGATCAGGCTTATAAGCGGGAATAATAACGATCGGTTTCATGAAAATGACCTCCTGAATCTTTTATGATTCTAATCATATTCCCCTCGTGTGATGAATGCGTGTTTGTATTTTGAATTTATGCTGGATTATTTGCAAACTAAAAGACGCTATCAAAAATAACGTCTTTTAATTTGTAAATAAGTTTTTATTCTGTTATTTAACCAAGCAGCCCGCTCCGATGCGCCTTTATATATCCGCCGCAATAATTATCCTTGCCCAGCAACGCTTTGGCTGTTACAATGTCAGCCATTGTTTTGTTATTTGTCGGATCCAAAACATAGCCATCCATTCCAAGTGTCATTGTTTGTACAACAAAGAGTCGATTTAGAATCGCACGGTTGGGAAGTCCATAGGAAATGTTACTTAGTCCACACATAAAATGTACATTGGGGTAATCTGATTTTATTTTCCTGATAGTTTCCAGCACCTCAATTCCGGCTGTTCCAACACTGCTGATCGGTTTCACTAAGGGATCAAAATACATATCATCATCAGCCACTCCAGCCTGATTTAGTTTCTTGTGTAATTGGCGAACGACCTTCATTCGGTCATCAGCTGTCACTGGCATCCCAGTGCTGTCCATACAAAGAACCACGATTTTTGCATTGTATTTTTTAATCAGCGGAAGTACCGTATCAAAACGCTCTTCCTCATCAGAAATAGAATTAATCATTGGCCTCCCATATCTGCTCAGCCCCAATCCAACATCCAAAGCGGCAGCACTGGGGCTATCTATACACAGTGGTACCTCAACAGCACTTTGTATCGTATTAACAAGCCATTCCATAGTTTCTTCTTCATTATTGATCATGTTTCCACAATTAACATCAATATAAGTCGCTCCTGCTTCTGCCTGACGAATTGCCAGATCGATAATGGCATCTTTATTGCGATTTATGACAGCTTCTTTTACAGCCGGCCGACTGGTATTAATTAATTCTCCCACAATTGTCAACATAATTTCTGCCCCTCTCATTAATGCGAATTAGACTCCTAATTCTTGTAGTTTACACTGTTCTTCCATCATGCGATCACACAATTCTACGGCTGTTGAAGCATCATCAGAATAACCGTCGGCCCCAACATCATCGGCAAATTCCTGAGTAACAGGCGCTCCGCCAACAATAATTTTCACCTGATCCCTGACGCCATCAGCTATTAACTGTTTAATCGTTGACTCGATTTTCATCATCGTTGTCGTTAGCAAAGACGACATCCCAACAATATTCGGTTGATGCTCAATAACTGCTTTTGTAAAAGCTTCTTCTTTAACATCCACACCAAGATCAATAACAGTGTAACCTCGACTCTCCAACATCATGACCAAAAGGTTTTTACCAATGTCATGTAAATCACCGTTGACGGTACCAATGATAATTTTCCCTTTACTGGGAACATCTTCATCAGTAATCAAGGGTTTAACCAGTTTCATCCCCTCATTCATGGTATCAGCTGATTCCATTACCTCAGGGACAAACATTTCTCCACTTTTGAAAAGTGGCGCAACAATATTCATGCCACCTATTAATCCCTCATTAATTATCAAGATAGGATCGACACCTTCATTAATTAAATCCTGTACCAAATCTTTGATACCATCTAAGTCGCCTTCTAATACACATTGAGATACATCTTGTAAAGTTGCCATATTTGAATTCCTCCTATTTTTTTTACTTGTTACAAAAATTTCTGCTTATAAACCATATTCACTTGGAATAAATTTATCCATATCCAATACAGCTTTCATTTCCTGATAAAACTTATCCGGATCATCAGGAATTGAATCAATTCCTTTTTCCATCTTATCCAGCCATTTCAGATCTCTTTTATCACTTTTGACTTTTCCCTCGGCAATGGCTTTTTTAAGTTCTTCCACTGTTAATTTAGCGGCTATTTTCGTTCTGAGAAAATTATCCTGAGTTTTTACAAGTTCACTGCTGATTCGCATCACAACATCAGGTCTCAGCACATAGGCCTGAACATCTAATGGCGAATCCGATTGAACCAACAAATCTCTAAACATAACCTGCTGACCTTTTTCGGTTGCAGCATTCATTAGTCGGATATCATAAATTAACTGTTCCATTCCTACAACTGGAGCCATGTCGGATAACAATTTAACCTGTTGAATGGATTCGTTACTCCAGGCATCAGCTACAGCAGCAGCTATATTACCACAGGGACTCAAATGAGCGCCAGCAGCGGATTTCCCTTCCATTGAAATTGGCATTCCCGTAATTGCTTTTAGATAAGGACCTTCATAAGCGCAGTCTTTACTCGGTCCAACCGCTCCTTGTTCAAAAGCGACCAAGGCTCTTGGCACAGCGGCAACTCGAATGACCGCTGCAAAGACATGGGGAATAAAGCCCTTTTCTGCTAATATCATAGCTGTGTTAGCAAACCCGCATGCCGAATCTCCTGCTGCAAAGCAACTATTGGAATCTGATAAAGCCACTAAATGATTCCAGAGGAATTCCATGTCATTAACCCCTAAAATACCTAGCGCAAATATAGCCAAACGAATGTCTGCTTTAACTAGAGCAGAATCATGGATCTCTTTGCCACCGGTAGATTCAATCGATAAAAAGTCCGAGCCATCCTTAGCACATTGTTCATACAGTTCCAACATTGTTTCCCAATATTTTCCACCCCGCATAACCGGTGGACGGCTGAATTCGCGTAAATCATTAGGCGTAGTACGAATTGCAGTTTTTAAACCATATTTATCTGCAGCTTCTTTCATGCCCTCCAGTAAAATCTTATTTGCTTCTATCCCATATTTTGGGTGCTCCGTAAAATCCGGCAATGTCTCAAATTCTACCAGCACTCCCGGCGCATATAATTCTGCCGCTCTTTTTAAAACACCTTCGATAATATTTGCATAAATAGTTGCCGCTTTTGGCATTGTTTCATCGTTGATATCCATTCCCGGTAATGTAAAGTTTATCTCTGGATAAACTAATCCTCCACCTATTACCATGCCACTTTTTGTTGTGACCGGGTTGGGACAAGAGCCATATACAAAATCATCCATTTTTGTGTAAGCTAACTCAGTAAATTTTTTTGTCATCTTCTGCCTCCAATTTTATTCGTTCTAATTACCCTCTATAAAATGCTTGTACCTGATCGAATAATATTAAATCCCGCCATTTGAATTATTTTAGCAAGAATTACTTCGCCTTGCTTGTTTTCATTTGTTGACAAAAGCGTAATTCTCCCCGATTTAATAGAACCGATATCTTCATCAATGAGTGATTGCAGTTTTTCTTTTATTTCTTTCAGCAGAGCTCCTGCAACTAACAAATCACTAATAAAATACTCCCCTTTTTCATATAGAGCACCAACTTTTTCTGTGCCCATTTGACAAATATTCATGATCTCAATAACTTCTTCTCTTTTTGGGTCTGACGCAACAAAATCATCAATAATATTCATCGTTTTTTCATCATCAAGATTTTCAATATGACAGATCAAAGCTTTATAATCAATCATTTTTTATAGCCTCGAAAGAACTAATCTCCCCCTCCTCATTTTCAATTATAATTTTAGCATCTGCAGAATTAAAATTATTTTATACTTTAATGATAACGTCTGATTTCTACTTCGTCTTTAGATTATTTTAGTAAAATTTTGTATTATCTTGCTTTTTGTTTTTTTATCCCACGTAAAAACGCGTATTATGCATTTATCTTCGTAACTTTTGCATAATACGCGTTTATTGTATTCTTTAGTGGTTATGACTATTGCATATCGGACAATCGCTTACCTTGCTATTATGGAAATGATGATGTTTTTGCTTGGGCTTCGAATTTTTCTTAATGTCTATTTTTAAATTGCTGATTTCTTTACTGTTTTTTAATGCTTGACACGCTTTTTCCATCATTTGACGACTTTCACTTTCACAAATATTTGCGACCAGAGAATTAATCGTAACATCTACTTCTGAAATTCCTTCTTGACATCCATGATCTTGGATGTCAATATTACCTGAATTATTACTGCAACTGAATTTAATATAATCTTGCTTGCCAAGCACTGCTAATGCTTTGACATGTCCAATTATGTACAAGTCATCATTACAAAACTGTTTGAGGTAGACCTGCAACAGTTCATGAATTAATTTTTTCCACTCTGAAGTCAAACAGCGCTGATCAGATGACAAGCTCAACTCAAAAACAATCGGTAAAAAAATATCCTGATACATCCTATTCACTTCCTCCTATTAAATAATTTTTATACACTGGCTCAAGCTCTTCGTTAATATTCATTTTAAAGACTCTTAAATCAGGCCTTCGCGCACTGACCATCTTATCGGCAGTTGTAATCTGCTTATCCTGAACCCTGTCAATCTTGTTAATTACCACACATTTTGCTAGATCAAGGGAATCTGAAAATAGTTGTTTCATCCGGTTTTCGTAAACATCGATTCTGGTTACATCAAAAATAAAGACATTCTCGATATCGCTTTCCTCATAGCCGCAATTGACTATCGCCGGATACAAGGATTGAGGATTGGCCATACCGGATGGTTCAAATAAAATATAATCTAAATTTTCTTGGGTTTCAAGAAGATGATTGATCGTTGCTTCAAGGGTTACTTTCATCGTACAGCAAACACAACCACCAAATAAATCAAATACATCATAATCCAACATCCGCATTTGCCGGTTATCAATTCCCACATCACCGATTTCGTTGATAATAATAGCACATTTTTTGCCAGCACTTGCTAGTATATCTATGGACTTTAACATTAGACTTGTCTTTCCAGATCCCAGGAAGCCACTAAATAAAATAATATGAGGGCGCTTTTTCAATAATTTCTGATTTTCACTGAACATTGAAATATCCTTCCTTGTTTCCAAGCAATTGATTGACACTGGCAATCGCCTCAAAAACGTCTTTTCCATATCCATCTGCACCAACTTCATCCATATAATCCATTGATACAGGTCCGCCACCAATGACAATTTTTATCTGTTCGCGCTTTCCTTCATCATTAATCACCTTAATTACATTTTTAAACTCACCAATCGTTGTCGTTAAAAGCGCCGACATCGCCATAACATCCGGTTTATATCGCTCAATAGCCGCTAAAAAAGCTGATGCCGGGACATCAATCCCCAGATCGATCACCTCATAACCATCACCCTGTAGTGACATCGACACCAGATTTTTTCCAATATCATGTAGATCCCCTGCTACGGTGCCAATAATTATGCGTCCTTTTTTCTTGATTACTTGAGATTCAATGATTAATGGCTTTAAAACGTACAAACTGGCATGCATTGCTCGCGAAGACATCAAAACGTCAGGAATAAAAATATTTCCACTTCTGAATTCACGGCCAATCTCTTCCATTTTCGGAAGTAAAGCTTGTGAAATGATCATATCGGCAGAAATTCCTTCTGATAAAGCCAATTCAGTCGAAGTTTTTACAATTTCTGCATCTCCATTTACCATTCCTTGCTGGATAGTTTCAAAATATAAATTCATTTTTTTCTAAATGATAAGTCAACAACCTTATCATCCTTTCTGTTTATTTATCTAAACCCTTCGTAGTCATTTCAAACGTAAGTATTAACTGTTGATGATTAATCCAAGATACCTGTTAAAGATTCTGTCTAAATTGAGTAGGAGTCATTCCTTCATTTCTCCGAAAAACCTTTGAAAAATATGATCCATTACTATACCCCAATGAAACAGCGATTTCTTCAATTTTATATCGCGGATTGCTCAGCATTTTTTTTGCTTCTGTTAATTTAACCTTGGTGACATAATCCATTACTGTCATATTTTGACTTTCCTTAAATATTCTACTTACATAAAAAGGGCTTAGATAAACAGATTCGGCAATTTCTTCCAAGCTATTGTTTTTTTCAAAATTATTTCGAATAAACCCTTTTATACCTTCTACTGCAGCCCGGTTTTTAGATTTACTATGCTTTTGAATTTCATCAAGATAACGTTCAAACAAAGAAGTTGAAACAATATTAAGCTCTCGAATACTATAACAGTTATTAAATTCCTGTAACAGGTTAGCATTAAAACGCATTGATTTTTCAATATCAACCCCTGCTTCAACACAAGCTCGAGAAATAACAACCACTAGTTCATAGACCCGACCTTTGATGACCATCAACTTGTCTTCACCAATACTTGAAAAAACATCTGCCAGTATAACTTTAAATATTTTTCGACATTCATCAAGATCGCGAAGTTTTATTTTTCCAATTAGAGCTTTTTCCTTCTCGAGAAAAAAATTTAAACTCTGACTGTTCAGTTTATCTTCAAGCGTTTTTCGCGTTTGAATTTCTTCATTTAACAATAATTGTTGCAACTCAATTTCTTTTTTATGATGTAAATTCGTCCATCCCGTCTTAATTATATAATTTGCGATCACATAGAGCATTGAAGCAGCTCCTTGAACTTTATCACCTGAGATTACTTGTAATTTTTTTGCCGCCTCAAATAATGTATTAAAATCGTCTGTTAAAATACGATTCATTTCCTCCAATTCTATCCAAAAAAATTCTTCAGGTTCCCACATCAATACTTGCCCACAAATGACTGTTCCTAAATGTTCTTCATCAAATATAATCGGTGCTGCCCATTCAATAAGACCAGCCGGACATCTAAAAATATATGGTTCATCAAAAATCGCTGCTTGTTTTCCAGCACGTTCATATGCACCAACACAACGCCTAATTCCTTTTTGCTTTTCCATTTTCCAGATCATTTGACAGAACTCACAATTCTTCTGTGCATCTTTTTTGGAAAAGATAGAATGCCCTTTCACATCGACAATATTAGCAGTTAATCCCGTAACTTTAGTAAAAGCATCAAGTATCTTGATTATAACTTCTTTATCGACTAACTGGAGTAATCGCTCACGACTTGATAGGCTTATATCTTTTTTTGTGGCAAACTTACTTTTCAAAAATACACCTCCAATTCTTAAGAACTGTTTGTAATCATATATCTATGTTTTAAGAGTATAACATTTTATCATTAGATGATAGGTATAATCTTGCCTTTTTTAATATTATATTGCGTTTTTGGTTGTTTAGTCAATTTATGCAATCTAAATTTGTAGCACTTTTTGAATAGCTTTTAACTGTTTCTAAGAAAAATACGAATATAAGAATAAATATTTTTCGAAATTGCCTCACACACAAAAAAAACAAAAAGCGACATAATAATCGCTATTTGCTTTTTATCTTGATATGTTTCATCTGTAATTTATATTCTTATTCCAGAAGCACAATTATAATTAATCAACAATATCATTCTGAAATCGCGATAAATGCTCATAAGGTAAGATTTGCCTTCCTCGAAAAAGACCACAACCGTCATTAATCAAAGAATTATCCATGGCTGTAAACATATTGACATCCAATTCTGACAGTTCAAGCTGTTGTAAGGCGATACCCCTTTCATAGGCATTATCAAAATAGATATTTTCGCCTTCGGGGATGGCATGGCGCCTAGCACGCTCGCTCTCCTGTCGTTTTTCGTAGCCAAGATGATTAGCTGGCCCAATCTCAGCAAAGTCGTCCATTTCTTTGGTTCGCAGCTGAACTTCAACGTAACAGCGAGCGATATTGTCATATAGCGTGATATGCAATGATTGATAACCATTCGATTCGGAATTAGCGATATAATCCCGATAATACGGGCTGACACTTTCATCTATCAGCGGTGATTTCTCTTCTCCCGCAAAGGATGCCAACTCAGCAGTAAATCCGCGTTCCTCCAGAAAACCAGGCAACTGATTGGCAACTTCATAAAGGTATTTTAATTCCTCTTCAGCAATGGTCTGCCCTGCCTTAAGGTGGCATTTTGGCAAAGAAATCACAATTCTGTATGCAATCAGATCTCGAAAGCAACTCAAAGCACTTTTAAGCTCCGGAAGGGATGGATACGTGCCCTGCTTAATATAGTAGTCGTAGATATATTCAACAATATAACCATTAAATTTAGATTCTGCCCGGATCAGCGATTTGATTCTCCCTTTAAAAGTGAAGGCCAAAAAATCATAATCTGTCGCCATTAATTTATAGAACTCTCGAATCCGCTGCGATTGGGAAGTCAAGAAATCATTGTGCTGTAGAAGTTCTGCAATTTGCAATAAAAAATTACAATGCACCAGATCTATTTGATTATGCGTTTCCTTTGCCGACTGTCTCAGATCCTGGGAATACCTCTGTAATATTTTCAGGACGGTGTCACCTGAATATAAATAATCGTTTAGTTTTTTCATTGTATTTTTAGCATCCTATTTTCCAGATGCGCTTCCTTTCCAAAATAATATCTGATATCCTACAACGCTTATATATCGTTTAAAATAATATCAATTATATCATAATTTTTCTACTCCCGCTTTCAATTTTGGCCTGATGCTTTTGTTCGAATCGCCGCACCTCTAGAAATTAAATACATGCAAATATCCTAAACCAATAATTTGACCACTGTAACAATGTTTATAGCATTTAACTTTGTATTCACTACGGTTTTTATTCTTGATATGTTATACTAATCATTAAACACGCATGAATATCTTAATCTATTTATTGTTATACTTTCTCATTTAGAAGTCTTATTTTTTACAAAGAAAGGAATGACCCCAAATGAAAAATTTCGATATTAAGACCCCTAAAACTGATTCCAGCAATTCAGAAGAAAAAAGTCTGGCATATTTCAGACAAATTTTCGCTGGCCTGGAAATTGATTCTAATCCGATTTATGATTTTCCTGATAATATCAACAAAACTTCACCTCCCGCCGAATGCTTAACAAGTGATTTTTCCCGCATTTATTCTTCCAGTGAGCTCTCTGCTTTGCTGACAAATTCAGATATCAAACCAAAAACTTTTTTTACAGCCGTTTTCGCTTATACTTTAGCTAAATTCACTGGTCAAACTGAAAGTGTATTTTGTCTGCAATCAACGAATAATGCTGACTCAATTTTGCCTTATTATCAAAAAATTGATGAACATCTTACAATCTTCGAATACCTTAATCTGGTTAAAACAAATGTTCAGGAGACTCTTTCACATACTCAATGCGCCTTTTCCAAACTGTCAAAAGAGTTAGACTTAAATGCTGATTTACGTTTTATCTATGAAGAAATTTCCGATCATCCTTGCGATGTAGGCCATGCCCATCTGGCTCTTATTATTTCTCCCAAAGGCCAAAGCTTTGTAATGAAGCTTTGCTATCGTGAGGATTTATATAAAAAGGAAACAATTTTAAGTTTTACCGATCTGTTTGAAAAAACCATTAAGGGTTTTTTGAGTGATAGCAAGCTTAAAGATATTACTTTGATCTCGGATACTGACCGATTGCGTTGCGAGGCCTTCAATCAGACGGATGTATCCTACGATACTAGTCTGACAATGGTCGATATGCTTAGAAAACAAGCTCGCGAAACACCAGACCTGACAGCAGTCGTCTATCAGGATACGATTCTCAGTTATCAGCAGTTGAACACTTTATCAGACCGTCTGGCCAAATACATCAAAAGCTTTAATACTAGTCGCGAAGATATCGTCCCTATTTTATTGCCTAAAAACGAAATGATGGTGATAACTGCCATTGCCGTCATTAAAGCCGGAGCCGCCTATCAACCCCTGGATCCTAGCTATCCTATTGATCGCATCAGCTTCATGATTTCTGATACCCAAGCAAAACTGATGATCGTTGACGAAGATCTGCAGCATTTAATTCCTGATTTTCAGGGACAACTTATTTTTACTAAAGAGATCGATTCGCTGCCCGACTCCGAGATAGTGCTTTCCGATCCTGAGCCCGAGGATCTCTTTATTATGCTCTACACATCCGGATCGACAGGCGTGCCAAAAGGCGTTATGCTGGAACACCGCAATCTTGTTTGTTTCTGTCAGTGGCATCACCGCTACTATGACCTGGATCAGACTTCCCGGGTTGCCGCATATGCCAGCTTTGGCTTTGATGCCAGCATGATGGATACCTATCCGATTCTGACCATCGGTGGAACCCTGCATATTATTGCCGATGAAATCCGACTGGACCTCCTGCGCCTTAATGACTATTTTGAAGAAAACGGTGTGACTCATGTCTTTATGACCACCCAGGTTGGACGACAATTTGCCGATACCATGACCAATCATTCACTCAAGCATTTATCAACCGGTGGTGAAAAGCTGGCATCCATCGATCCACCAGCTTATCATTTTCACAACCTCTACGGCCCTACCGAAACAGCTGTCATTGCCACCTCATTTCTGGTTGACCGAAAATATGATAACATCCCCATTGGCAAAGCCCTTGATAATGTAAAAATCTATATCTTAGACAGTCATAAGCGGCAAGTGCCAATTGGAGTTCCCGGTGAATTATGTATCGCAGGTCAGCATGTCTCAAGGGGCTATTTAAACCGGCCTGAAGTCACCGCAACAGCTTTTGGAAAAAACCCCTTTTGTGATCAAGCACCCTATGACCGAATCTACTATTCTGGTGATATTGTCCGTTATCTGCCAGATGGCAACATTGAGTTTGTCGGCCGCAGGGATGCTCAGATAAAAATCCGTGGCTTCAGAGTCGAGCTCACCGAAATTGAAGCTATTATCAGGCAATTTCCCGGCATCAAAGATACCACGGTGGTTGCTTATGATGACCCCAGCGGTGTCAAATATATTACCGCCTATATTGTCGCTGATGAAACCATCAGCATAACTGCCCTGAATACCTTTATTGAGGCTGAAAAACCACCTTATATGGTGCCGGCAGTGACCATGCAGATTGATGAAATTCCCTTGAATCAGAATATGAAAGTCAACAAAAAAGCACTGCCGCAACCAGTCAAAAAACAGTTTGATGTCGTTCCTCCCCAAAATCCTACTCAGCAGAAAATCTTCGACTGCATTGCTAAAATTTTGGGACACGAAGAATTCGGCATCACCACCGATCTGCAGGATGCCGGACTGACTTCTATCGGAACAGTTTCTCTGAATGTCAAACTCTCCAATCTTTTTGGGGTAGTGGTTAAAACCCGTGATCTGATGACCCATAACAGTGTTGTAAAACTTGAAGCCTTTTTTAATCAGGCTGAAAAGCAGGTGAACACTGCACCGAAACTGGATGCCTATCCCCTTTCACAAACACAAATGGGATTATTTGTAGAATCCATGGCCGAACCGGAGGAACTTTTATATCACATTCCCTTTTTATTTAAGCTCCATCCCGATGTTGATCTTCTACGTCTTAAAGCAGCAATTGAAACAGCTATTAATGCCCATTCCTATATTAAAACCCGCTTCTTTATGGATGATGACGGTGAAATTATGCAAAGACGCCGAGATGACAGTCCCTTCACCCTCCATATCCGTGACTATCTGGATATGGATAAACTGGTTACACCTTTTAGGCTGATTGACGGGCGCCTCTTCAACACCTCCCTATACGAAACTAAAGATGGTAACTATTTCTTTATTGATATCCATCACGCAATTTCTGACGGAAGCTCTTTAAATATTCTTCTGGAAGATATCAATGCGGCTTATGCTGGAGCACCAGTCGAAGCTGAAAGCTACACGGCCTTTGATGCAGCCCTCGATGAACAAACCAACCGGGCCAGTGACGTTTATAGCCAGGCTAAGGATTATTACACCAGCCTTTTCTCCAACTGTGATTTGAATTTTCTGCCAGGGCCGGATAAAAATGAAACTGAAAAAACGCTGGGTGAAGTCAATTATTATCCGCAAGATCTGAGTGTTGCAGCCGTTTACGACTACTGTGAAGCGCAAAAGATTACCCCAAATTCATTTTTTGTTGGCTTGTTTGGTTACGTTTTGGGCCGCTACAACAATAAAAACCATAGTGTTTTTACAACTATTTATAATGGCCGAAATGATTCCCGAATGGATCGTTCAATGGGAATGTATGTCAAAACACTGCCCGTACACTGTCAGCTGGAATCTCCTGCCAGTCAGCTTTTTGCTGCCACCAAAAAGCAATTGATGGACAGCATGGATCATGATATCTATTCTTTTGCCGAAATAAGCCACGCCTTTGGAATTACCGCTGATATAATGTTTATTTATCAGGGCGATAGTTTTGAATTCTCCAAGCTGGCTGGCCTGCCCACAGAGGCTCTGGAAGTCATGAGTGAAGGCGTTATTGCCGCTATCTCGGTGGAAGTATTCATCAACGAAGGTCGTTTCCACTTCCGCTCAACCTTTGAAAGCAATCGTTATGAAGACAGCTCAATCCAGGCGCTGCTTAGTAATCTATCATTGGCAGCACAGCAGGTACTGACAAGAGAAGATTTATCGCAGATTGGCTTACTGTTTGATGAAGCAAGGGAAATGGTTGATGATCCCCGATTTTATAGCCATACCTTTGTGGAACTCTTCATGTCCACTGCTGAAAAATTCCCTGATCACATCGCTGTCAAGGATAAAAAAGGAACCTTTAGCTACGCCCAGTTGGATGCGGCATCCGATGTCCTGGCCGTCAAACTGCTAGAAGCCGGTGTTCAGAAAGAAGATTTTATCGGTGTCCTCTCTGGTCGAACCCGGGAATTTATAATCGGAGCTGTTGCTGCTATGAAAGCCGGTGGCGCTTATGTTCCCCTCGATCCAGAATATCCCGAAGACCGCCTGCGTTATATGATGGAAGATTCAGCCGCTAAGGTTCTTTTATATGTTAGTGAGCATCAGCACCTGACCCGTTTTTTTGAAAGACAGACCATTAACCTCGATGCCATTACCGCTAATGGTATTCCTCAAGCAGATAAAAGCTGGCTGGCCAGTCAACCACTACCTGAAAATCTGGCCTATATGATTTATACTTCCGGTTCCACCGGCAAACCCAAAGGGGTGATGATCAATCACAGCAACTTGACCAATCTGATTTTTAATCAGACAGAAGAACTAAATATTACTGAAAATACCCGTTGCGCCCAGTATTCCAGTTTCTGTTTCGATGCCTCGGTCGTGGGGATCTTCCCATATCTGGCCAACGGTTCAATGGTATATCTGTATGCCGAAGAAGACCGCAAGGACGCTGTCAAGGTCTGCCAGATCCTCATTGATGAAGGGATCAATATTTCCGTCTTTCCCACTCAAATGGGCGAAATAATTATCGATAGTATGACCGCCGACTCTAAACTGACCCATATTATCGTCGGCGGGGAAAAACTAAAGCATTTTTATGACCGGTCTTTTACCATCGTTAACGGCTACGGCCCCACTGAAAGCACCGTTGAAACCACCCGTTTTGATGTTGATCAGGAATACCGCAATATCCCCATTGGAAAATCCTTAACCAATGTCCGTTCCTATATTGTCGATGAGCAATTTAATCAGCTTCCGATCGGTATGCCTGGTGAACTGTGTCATGCGGGACGACAAATCGGCCGTGGTTATCATAATCTGCCCGAAAAAACAGCTGCGGCTTTTGTCCCCAACCCCTTTAGCACTGGGCCAGATGATCAGGTCATGTATCGTACCGGTGATATGGTTCGCCGCCGCGGTGATGGGCTGATTGAATATATTGGTCGAATTGATTCGCAGGTTAAGATCAGGGGCTATCGTATTGAATTAGGCGAAATTGAAGGTGCTATGCTGACTGCCGATGGCATTAAAGAAGCTGCTGTTACCGTGCTGGAGCAAGCTGGCAACCAGTATATCATCGGCTATTACACGAAAGCGGATGGTGAAATCGACCCTAAGGTCTGGCACCATCTGCTTATCTCTAAACTACCTGAATATATGATTCCAGCCTTTTATATGCGGCTAGACAAAATGCCAATTACACCCGGTGGCAAAATCGATAAAAAAGCTTTACCATTGCCGGAAACCGGTCTAAAATCCGCCGATTATCAGGCTCCCGAAACGGCACTTGAAAAACAGCTTTGTGAGATATTTGAAGCCACCCTGGGACTTAAACGTATCAGTATTCTAGATGACTTCTTCACGATTGGCGGCAGTTCAATTTCGGCCACAAAAGTCGCCATGAAATGTATGAGCCAGAACATTCCCCTTGCTTATGCTGATCTGTTTGAATATAAAACGGTGAAAAATCTGGCGGCTTTCATCGAACAAGATCAGGCTCAAACGACTGATCCAGATGATATCATCAGAAATTTTGATTACGAAAAACTGCAGCCTGTCTTGGCCCAAAACACCGAAAACAATCTTGATTTCCTAAAAGTCAGCGAGCTGGGCGACATTATCCTAACCGGAGCAACTGGATTTTTAGGCATCCACGTCTTAAAGGAATTTATTGAACATTTTAACGGTAAAGTCACCTGTTTTATTCGCAAGGGGCGATCCCATTCATTACAACAGCGAATTAAAACCATGCTGATCTATTATTTCGACCGCGATTATGAAGAGCTTTTCGATAGCCGAATCTTCTGCGTCGAAGGAGATATTACTAATCCTGACAGTGTCATGTCGCTGGCAGCGATTGATGCTGCGACTGTCATCAACTGTGCGGCCTGTGTTAAGCATTTTGTTGCAGACGACACCCTGGAAAAAATTAATTTCCACGGCGTTGAAAATCTAATCAAACTGTGTTGCGAAACCAATAAAAAGCTGATTCAAGTTTCCACCGTCAGCATCGCCGGCGAAGGCCTAAATGGCCAACCGCCACTTGATAAACGATTTGAAGAAAGCGAACTCTATTTCGGCCAGAGCCTTGAAAACGCCTATGTTCATTCCAAATTTTTAGCTGAACGGGCGGTATTGGCAGCGATCGCAAAAGACAATCTGAAAGCAAAAATCATGCGGGTTGGTAATCTAATGAGCCGCAACAGCGATGGTGAATTCCAGATCAACTTCCTGAGAAGCGGTTTTATGCGCAGCCTCAAAGGCTATAAAATTCTGGAATGCTTCCCCATCAGCGGACTCATCCAGGCGGTTGAATTCTCGCCCATTGATGTAACTGCACATGCCATTTTAAAACTGACGCAAAGTAATCAGGATTTAACCGTTTTTCATCCTTTTAATAATCATACTATTTTTATGGCTGATATTATAAGCGAAATGAACACCTATGGATTTAATATCGACGTGGTCAGTGACGAAGAATTCCAGGCCGCTCTGCAGGCCGGGATGGCCAACCCAGAGGTTTCTCCGGCAATATCCGGTCTGATCGTCTACCTTTCCAGTGATACGGAGAATACAGTCTATGAAATTGGCTCAAATAATCATTTTACTTCCGAAGTTTTATACCGGATCGGGCACCGATGGCCGATAACCAATGAAACCTATTTGCATAAATCCATCAAGGCCTTAGATGGACTTGGTTTCTTTGATATTGATGAAAATTAAGGGCTAAAAACAATCGCATAAACTCGATCGCAGCGTGTAGACAAACCCCGCACAAACCAATTGAATTTCGTAGGCTGCTATGGTTTCGTACAGTTGCCTAATTTGAAAACCGTAATAATCAGCGTTTTTAAGCCAACTGTTCGCACGAATGCAGCCTACTGAAAAGTCAATTGTCGGTGCTCAGGTGTATAAAATTAACTTTCTCTTCAGGTACCGGGAATGACCAAAGTCCTGGCTCATTTTCCTGCTTGAGAAAAATACTGGCGCTATTAGACTAAATTAGATACAATCAATACGATAGGATTGTATCTTGTCTTTATTACAAGGAGAACATTATGCTAAAAAATAAAACAATCACCCTCGGCATCACTGCCTGCAGTCCCGCCATCAAAGCACTTGACCTGATAACTGAACTCCGAAAACTAGGTGCATCCGTCCACGTGATAATGACCCCCAATGCAGCTAATTTCGTTTCCCCTCTCTTAATTCAAAGGGAAGCCGGAACACCAGTTTTGATCGAACAATTCGAGCTGCCAAAAGTATATGACACCAATCATCAGTCTGTCGCCGCTCGCTCGGATTTGCTCTTACTTGCACCAGCTTCCGCCAACACTTTAGGTAAAACCGCCAACGGAATTGCGGATAATTTACTATCGACCAACATCCTTTCGGCTAAGACACCGATTATGGTGGCAACCCACATCAACCCAACCATGTACAGCAAAAAAAGTGTCCAACGAAACATCGCTCAGTTAAAAGAGGACGGTTTTATTTTCGTCGAACACCCCGATGAAAACGCCCAATTTAAAAGTTTATTTGCCGGTGTAGAAGCTATTATTGAAACTGTTAAAAGGGTGTTAGGCAAAGAGGTCAGCCCGGATACTACCAGCGATCAAGCAGCAAATTCTAATCAGAACCTTATTTTCGATGAATTTCATGATTAAAACATCGCCTCAGTGACTTTTGAGAAAACTGTAAAACTGCTTCGATATGACTACTTTTACGCCGTTCTCCTGATTGGCAAACTACGTATGTATTCAATCGCCCCGGTTCCCGCTTTTGCACCTTCATAAACAGCTTTTGATATCTGTAACAAACCACCCGTACAATCACCAGCTGCAAAAACACCGGGAATATTTGTCGCCATTTTTTCATCAGTTAAAACCAGTCTCTTATCCGTTGTAACACCCAGTTTGACCGCAAGATCAGCACTCCCCGCTACCCCTACTGCCACAAATAGACCTGATAAGATAAGGTTTGAACCGTCCTCAAAAACAACACTTTGAAGGGCTTCTTGGCCCATCAGCGAACGGATTTTTTTAGTGTTTATTTTTATACTGTCGGGGATCGACGCTGTCACTTCCTTGCCATTTGTCAGCAGCGTGACAGAACGGGCAAGCTCTATAAGTTCAAGGGCTTCATGTAATGCGTAACCCCCTGTTCCTAAAACTGCAACATCCTTTCCTCGATGAAAAAAGCCGTCACAGGCTGCACAATAACTCACACCTCTTCCTTCAAATGCCGTTAAATTTTTAATTCCTGGCTTAGCCCTCGATGATCCAGTTGCCAGAATAATACTGTCTGCCATAAACTCATTATTTTTAGTTTGAACGATTTTCTTAGAGCTATATGAAAAACTCATGACCTCATCCATAATGACTTGAGCGCCAAGGCGCTTAATATTTTTAAGGCCATTTTTGACCAGTGTTTTTCCAGAAACCGGTTCCCCGAAGCCATAATAATTTTCGATCTTTGATGCTTTCTCTAGAGCTCCATAACCTTTTCCGATAATCGTTGTATCAATCCCCGCTCGTGTTGTGTAAAGACCTGCTGAAATTCCGGCAGGCCCATTTCCTACTATGATCACATTTGACATGTTGATTACCACCTTTTTTAAATGTATTTAATATTTATATTATAGTCATCCATAATATAAAATTCTGTGATCACGTCACATTTATTATCGGCTGTGGTTCAGATAATAGCCTAATTATTTACGACAGTGAAGCAAGAAATGTTCATAATGTTTTTGCATATGTCGTTTTCGAAAAAGAAAATATTAAACTCAATTATGCACCTGTTGGTTAATAGAAACGGCTTTAAACAGACAAACAAATTTTTTCAAGCGGATGATTGAAAATCACCCGCCTGATTTTTGTTTAAGCCTCTTCATAATTGTCAAAATACCGCCATGCCTCTTCCACAGAATTAAAAGCTTTAACTATTTTTTCCTGCCCTGAGCGAATCGACAATTCTCTGTCTAACAAAGATATTCGGCCATTTTTTGTTGGCCGGGTGCTGATTAAAACCCGGCGAAAAAAAGATTCCGGATGTGTCGCGGTAAAGTAATTGGCAATTTCAAAATCAGCGTTAATACAGGTTTCCAGCGTAAATGCATAAAACGGTGTCACGCCATCATTCGAGACTGTTTCTAATTGAAAGGTCTCCTGATCAAGCGATGTAATCCTGTAAATCAGTCCATTCTGTTCAACTTCAGTGTTTTCTTCCAGTAAAAGTGCTTCCATTAAACCATTCCCACCAAATCCAACATCACAAAGATAGCGCTGGCCTTCCAGTAAAACAGTATTAACCCGATGTGTTTTTCCTGATTCAGCATAACCATCACGATATACGCGTGCCAGGTGATATTCAACCTCGAAGCCAATCTCTTCGAGTAAAAAAGCAAATAAACCGTTTAATTCAAAACAATAGCCACCGCGATTATTTGTAATGACTTTATTAAACAAATCCTCCACGTTCAGCGAAACCGGTTCTTTCTGGTAAACCGTCTGATTTTCAAAGGGAACAGCTAACACATGATTTAAATGCAATTTTCGCAGTATATCTGCGGACACCTCTGGTTTTTCATTGAATTTAATGCGCTTCAAATAGGCTTGTAACATTGTCATAACTTCTCCTTATATATATATACCCGAATTATTCACAAAACCATTTTCACTTAAAAAATGACCAGTATAAAAGCATACTATAGAATTTATCAGTTAAAAAAGCAAAAAGAGCTGATTATC
>JASGLP010000013.1 GCA_030156895.1 Eubacteriaceae bacterium
AAGTTTAGACAGGGGCTTTTGCAGAACGGACTTTATGAAGATAAGGTTAGGGTTAGTTCAAATCTTGAGAAAAAATTGTATAAAAAACAGAAGTTTGTGACAGATACAGGAATTGAAATTTCGATTCCCCTTGATCAGCTAAAGCGCGAAGAAGTTATTGAATTTAAAAATAATCCTGACGGAACAGTTTCGGTGATGATCAAGAATATAGCACTTTTAAACATGAAATAAAATGAGATACCATTAGTTTGTGTTAAAAAAATTCACATAATTTGAATAAGTATTTGAAAAAATGGAATTAATCCTGCTTTACAGCTCAATAATTGAACGATTGTTCAATTATTGAGCTGTTGTTTTTTGGAAAAGTTCAATCATTACGCAGACAATCCTGTCAAACTGCTTTTAATCGGTTAAAACGATCTGTCGATTGAAAGATTTTTAAAATGAGATGCTTTTGAAATAATAGCATTGAAAACGTTGATAGGAGGTTCCTTGAAGAGTTAAATACGGACAAGGATGTTTGAATCAAATTAACGAGAAGAATTTTATCGAAATAAATATAAGGTTCTGGCATGAATATTGCTTGATAAATTTACAAGTGGAAATTCAATAAAGCTGGTTAAAGCAGCAGTTGATTTTCAATAAAATTATCCAGGAGGAATAGTCGTGGAAAAGAAAACCTTATTTATTAACGGGATTGAACAATCGCTGATTATCAGTCCGGAAACAACGCTGGCGCAGGTGATCCGCCGGCAGGTTGGACTGACAGGCACAAAAGTTGGTTGTGGCAAAGGGGAATGTGGAACCTGTTCAGTTATTTTAAACGGAAAAGTGGTTCGTTCCTGTGTGACAAAACTAAAACGAGTACCGGATGGTTCAAAAATTATTACCATCGAAGGTGTTGGTACAAAAGATAACCTGCATCCACTGCAATTAGCATGGATGGTTAGAGGCGCTGCCCAGTGCGGTTTCTGTACACCAGGTTTTATTGTTTCAGCCAAAGCATTACTTGAAGAAAACATCAATCCGACTCGCGAGGAAGTTCGTGACTGGTTCCAAAAACATCGTAATCTTTGTCGTTGTACTGGTTATATTCCAATCGTTGATGCGGTCATGGATGCAGCCAAACTAATGCGCGGCGAAATCACCAAGGAAGACCTTTGGGTTGAACTAAAAGAAGGGGATTCAATGCTGGGGTCTTCTGTGGTTCGACCGAGTGCTTTAGCCAAAGTAACTGGGACCTGGGACTTTGGGGCAGATCAGGGACTTAAATTACCGCCGGATACCCTGCATATCAAGCTGGTTCAGGCAACTGTTTCCCACGCTAATATCATTTCAGTTGATAAAGCTGAAGCAGAAAAAATGCCAGGTGTCTTCAAAGTAATTACCGCTGAAGACGTGCCCGGTACCAACCGGATTAACGGTTTAGCCTTCCCGCAGAATAAAGGGGATGGAAAAGAACGACCTATTCTTAACGATAAAAAAATCTTCCAGTTTGGCGATGCCATTGCCATGGTTTTGGCAGATACACCGGAACAAGCGCAAGCAGCGGCTGATAAAGTAGTGGTGGAAGTGGAAGAACTGACCGCTTACATGAGTGCGCCGGAAGCCATGGCTGAAGATGCCATTGAAATCCATCCGGGGACACCGAATGTTTATTTTGAATGTGGCGTGGTTAAAGGCGATGAAACAGCGCCAATTATGGAATCCATGCCCAATGTCATCGAAGGTGATTTCTATGTTGGTCGTCAGCCTCATCTTCCATTAGAGCCAGACGTCGGATTTGCCTATATGGATGAAGAAGATAATCTGATTGTCCACTCTAAATCAATCGCCATTCATTTCCATCAGTTGATGACCGCTGAAGGCATCGGGGTTGATCCCAATAAATACTTTATTGTTCAGAATCCGACTGGCGCAACTTTTGGCTATAAGTTCAGCCCGACCAACGAAGCCCTATTGGGTGTTGCTGCCTTTATCACTAAACGACCAGTATTTTTGGAATTCAATATGTATCAGCAGATTACCTACACCGGAAAACGGTCGCCATTCTTCATCAACCTGAAATTTGGTGCAGATGAAAACGGCATTATTAAAGCCATGGAATCTGACTGGTCAGTCGATCACGGTCCTTACTGTGAATTCGGCGATCTGGTAACGACCCGTGGGTCACAGTTTATCGGTGGTGGATACGATATCCCCAATATTCGTGGGAATGGACGTACGGTTGCTACCAACCACGCCTGGGGTTCTGCATTTAGAGCCTATGGTTCGCCACAAAGTCTCTACTCGTCAGAAACTTTGATTGATATGCTGGCTGATAAAATGGGCATTGATCCTTTGGAACTGCGTTACAGAAATGTTTACCGCGAAGGTTCTACCACACCAACCGGCTGCGCACCAGATGTAATTTCCTTCCCACAGGCGATTGATACCATTCGTCCTCATTATGAAGAAGCCAAGAAAAAAGCCGCGGCTAAAAATGAAGCTGGTGGCGATATCAAATACGGCGTTGGTGTATCGCTAAACGTTTATGGATGCGGTCTTGACGGTGCTGACTCTTCAGAAGCCTGGGCCGAATTGACTGAAACAGGCGTAACGGTTGGAAACTCCTGGGAAGATCATGGCCAGGGAGCTGACATGGGAACGCTGACCTTTGCCTATGAAACCCTGCGTCCACTGGGCATAAAACCTGAAAATATTAAACTGATTATGAATGATATGCGGCTGACACCTAACAGTGGACCAGCTGGCGGAAGCCGATCTAACGTGGTTACCGGTAATGCGACAAAAGTTGCCTGTGAAAACCTCCTGGCAGCAATGATTAAAGATGATGGCAGCTACCGAAGCTATGACGAAATGGTAGCTGAAAATATTCCATTAAAACATGATGGTAAATGGGCCGCACCGAAGACCGCACCGTCAGTGGAAACCGGCCAGGGAGATCCGTTCTCAACCTATATGTACGGGGTTCTGATGGCTGAAGTAGCTGTTGATACCACGACCGGAAAAACAGAAGTGGAAAAACTGACCTTTGTTTCTGACTGTGGAACCATTACTAACCGTTTGGTTCAGGATGGTCAGTTATATGGTGGTTTAGCGCAAGGGATTGGTCTGGCTTTAAGCGAAGACTTTGAAGATCTGAAAAAACATACGACCTTAAATGGCTGTGGTATTCCGAATATCAAAGATATTCCGGATGACATTGTCCTGATTCACCAGGAAATTCCACGACCATTAGGACCATATGGTTCTTCCGGTTCAGGCGAACTGCCGTTGTCTTGCCCGCATGGCGCCATTGCCAATGCGATTTTCAATGCAACAGGCGTAAGAATTACTCACCTGCCGGCATATCCGGAAAAGGTTTTAGAGGGCTTAAAAGCACTTTAAATTTTGAATGAGGGACAATCAGGGACAATGATTTCATTGTCCCTTGTCCATTTAAATACATTAAACAGTTTAGATAAGAAAAGCGCATTAAATGCTCTTTTTATCTAAACTGTTTGGAAATGAGGGTCTATGAAAAGGATAGTCGAAAAAATCAGTCAGGTTCTCAACCGCAATGAAACGCTGGTGATTGCCACAGTGCTTAGAAAAACCGGACCAGGACCTATCAGGGCGGGTCGAAAAATGATGATCAGCGAAAGTCTGACCCTGGAAGGATCATTTGGTGGTGGTCTGGTGGATGCGCGGATCAAACAAATCGCCTCAAGTGTTTTTAAAAGCCGATTGAATACCATTGAGATCATTTCTTTTTCGGAAAACTGTGATCATGGAACTGGAGAAATTTGTGGCGGTCAAATAGAGATTTTTTTTGAATACTGTGATATAATTGACCAGGAAACAGGTTTGTATTATCAGAAAATCGATCAATTATTGAGCAAGAAGCAGGATTTTGTGATGATTTCAGAGATTTCAGGCCGAAATCCAGTGCATCAACGAAAATGGATCTGTACCCAGACTGGCTTTTATGGTCAGGAGAATGATGAATTTCATGAGAAATTTGCCCCGATAAAAAGAAACTTTAGTGATATGAAATTTAGGGCTGCTTTTTTTCATGAAGACCATTATTTTGTTGAGCCCTATTTTTTAAATGAAAAGGTCATCATTATTGGAGCTGGTTATATTGGACAAATTTTGACTGATCTTTGCAAAATGTTGGATTTCTATGTGGTGGTGGCAGATGACCAGCCGGAATTTGCCACCAATGAGCGTTTTCCCAAAGCTGATGAAGTTTTGTATGTGCCCCATTACCAGGCCTTGCATGATTATCTTACCATTGATGATCAATCCTTTGTGCTGGTCATGACCAGAGGTAACCAGTTTGATCAGGAGGTCTTGGCTCAAGTACTATTAAGTCCAGCTAAGTATATCGGGATGATGGGAAGCAAAGTTAAGCGCAACACAGTTTTTCAGAAAATGATTGAAAGAGGCTTTGAGTATGAGGATCTGCAAAGGATTCATTGTCCGGTGGGTTTGCCGATTGAGGGGGAAAGCCCGGAAGAAATTGCGGTCAGCATCAGTGCTGAATTAATTGGACTGCGCAGGAAAAAAGATACAATGATAAGTAATTGAGGATAAAATGAATAAAAACAGATTTCAGGAATTAATTAAAAAATCAAGAGAACGATGTGAGAAACTTGGTCTTGAGGAAGATCTGGTCTTTAGTAAAAAGCGGATTGATCATGCCGAGCTGCAGGAAAAATTTGCTGAAAACAGGGATTTAATCCTGACAGCATCACCCTATATGGAGCACCTGATGAGCATTGTCAAAGGCGATCATTTTTTTGTCCTCTTAACCGATCGCGAGGGCTGTATTTTAAATGCCATCGGCGACGAAAAAATTTTGTCGGAGGCCTTTGACCTGAAAATGGTTGCCGGTTCATACATGAATGAAGAGAATATTGGCACCAACGCCATGTCCATGGTCATAAAATCCCGGTCACCGATCCAATTGTCGGGCAAAGATCACTTTATCAAGGCTTACCATCGCTGGACCTGTTCCGGGGCGCCCATTAAGGATGGCAATGGTAATTTGATTGGGGTTTTGGATTTAACCGGTTATTCCGACTCCGTCCATCCCCACACTTTGGGGATGGTGACGGCGGCATCAAACGCCATCGAAGAAATGCTGAAATTCAAGACCTATAATAAGCTGCAGAATATGACCAATAAGCATATCAAGACGATTTTTAATTCCATGCCGGTGGCCATTATTACGGCGGATATAAATGGTGAGATAAAAATTTATAATCAGCAGGCCATGGATCTTTTTGGTAATCGTCAACGAAAAATAATCGGCAACAATATTTCTGAGCTGATTGAAGAGTGGGACGAAATCAGAGACAGTATCCGACAGGAAAAAAATGTCAGCAAACTGATCAATATTAAGGCCTTAAAAAATCGTTTTCTCTGTCAGATGACCGCCAGTCCTATTTATAATCCTCAGGATGACAGTATTGAAATTGTTTTTGTCTTAAAAGAAGAAAAAAACAGCAAAAAACAGACAGCGATCGCGCCCTTTTATACTTTTGATAAAATAAAAGGAGAAGAAATTAATTTTCGGCGAACCGTTGAATATGCCAAAAAGATTGCCGGTAATCGCTCAACGATTCTGATTATGGGTGAAAGCGGCACGGGTAAAGAAGTCTTTGCCCAGTCCATTCATAATTTCAGCAAACGGGTAGACGGCCCTTTTGTGGCGCTTAATTGCGGGGCGATTCCCAATCAGCTGATCGAGTCGGAATTGTTTGGTTATGAGGATGGTGCCTATACCGGGGCTAAAAAGGGTGGCAATATTGGGAAATTTGAGGAAGCCAATAAGGGCACCATTATGCTCGATGAAATCGGTGAAATGCCCATTGATATGCAGACCAGGCTTTTAAGGGTTCTCCAGGAAAGCGTCATCACCAGAATTGGCAGTCATAAGGCGGTTCCCATTGATGTCAGGATTATTGCGGCGACCAACAAAGATCTGAAAAAAGAAGTGGCGCTGGGGCGTTTTCGCAAAGATCTTTTTTATCGTCTAAATGTCTTGCCTTTGTTTTTGCCGCCGCTTAGGGAGCGCAAAGAGGATATTTTGCAGCTGTTTTATTATTTTTTAAAGAATACAGCCATCAAATATGACAAAGCGCCCATCACGCTAAAAGAAGAGGAATTAAAAATTTTAACCAATTATTCATGGCCGGGAAATATTCGAGAACTGGAAAATATTGCCGAGCTGATTGTAAACACCGACGATTTTCCCTATCATTATTTTAAAAATCTCCGCTCTGACAGTGGGATGTTTGCCAATTTGGAAAGCCTGGACTCACAGCCGGTGACAGGATTTTTTGCCGGAATTGAAAAAATTGAGGATCTATCCCTTGAATATATGGAAAGGCTTCATCTGGCCCGGGTGTTAAAACTTTATGAAGGGAACATTACCAAGACCGCTCAGGCTTTAGGTGTCCAGAGAAATACCCTCTACAGCAAAATAAAAAAATATGAAATTGACATTAGTCATTAATTATGCAATAGTAAAAGAAAAAACTGGGAGGAATAACAATGGAAAATTTAGTGGAAAAGTATAATCAGGTTGGTAGTGATGCACCCGAGGATCTGCAGGCGCAGTATCATATGAATTGCGCGGAAGTGCTTCTGGCAACGGCAAACGAGGCCTATGAATTAAATATTCCGACAGATGCCTTTAAGCTGATCCAGGGATTTGGCGGTGGCTTTTATTCGGAAAAAGTATGTGGTGCTTTCTCGGGCGCACTGGCAGGTCTTAGCTATAAGTATGCCAAGGAACGTCCCACCGATCAAAAGGAAATAAAGATGGCGGCTAAACTTTTAGTTGAAGAATTTGAGAAAGAATTCGGCACCCTGGACTGTGACAAAATCAAGGCCAAATATCGGGACGAGGTCACAGCCTGTAATCCAGTGAAGTGTCGAGCCGGCTTGGTGCTAGAACGGGTAGTGGCAAAGATGGAGGAAGCATGAGTACAGATAAAATGAAAGCCTATGGCACCGATCTTTTGGAGCGGGCTTATGGGCGCTGGTGGCTGATGCTGCTGGATGGTTTATGTCTGATGATTATTTGCGGGATCACCCTCTTTCAGCGTCATTTTGCCATCACCCTGATGGTCAATCTGTTTGGAATCTATCGCGGCTTTATGGGAATTATGTATTTAATCACCTATTTTGTCTTTCGAAAAAAATATGAGACAGCCATGGGTGCCAGCCTGGGACGGGGTATCTTTGATCTGATTGTAGCGGCAATTTTTCTTTTATTTACCAATACGATTATCAAATTTTTTATCGTTATTATCGGGATTGTCGCAATTTTCGCCGGGGTCCTAATGCTTGGTTCCACTCGTAACAGCATGGGTAACAGTGTGATTATTAAACTGATTGTTGGGGTAATACTACTGGCATTTGGGATTTTTTCTCTTTTTAATCCTTCCGGACAGATGGATTTTTATGGCTTATTATTAGGAATTGTCTTGGGGATCAGTGGCTTTTCCCTGGTGGTGCAGTCTTCTAGTATGAGAAAAAATTACAAGGAAATTAAAAAGGTCAAAAAAGGTTACGACGATTATCATGTTGAGTGAAAATGAAGGCTGGTCGCATAAGCGGCTAGCTCAGTGTGTAGACAAACCTCGCACCGACCAATTGGATTGCGCAGTCTGCGCGCGGACTCGTACAGTTGCCCAATTTGAAATCGCTAATTATTGACGGTTGTAAGCCAACTGTTCGCTCCGAGGCAGACAGCTGAAAAGCCAATTGTCGGTGCTCAGGTATTCAGCATTAACTTTGTCTTCAGTCTGGGCTGGTCGCAAAAGCGGCCAGCTTTTTATGTGCAAAAATTGGTATGATGGAAATAAGCTTAAAAAAAATGAATAAAAACAAAAAATGTCTTTTTTTATTGAAAGATAGCGTTATAATTAAAGAAAAAGCAAAGGGAGAGAGCCGCAATGATCAAAGACCGGGTCAGGAAAAATGATGGTTTTACTCTGGCTGAACTCATGGTTGTCCTGGTAATACTAGGGCTTCTGGCAAGTATTGCCATTCCACAGTTTTTTACCGTCATTAAAAATTCTCAGAAGAAGACAGATGAAACCAATATCCGTATCGTTGAGAGTGCCCTGGAGTTGTATCGCATTGAAAATGGGGAGTACCCGCCCAGTGCCACAACTTTTGATGGGCTGATTGATGTGCTTCATGATGAAGGTCTGATTCGCCAGGAAAGCATTGAATCAGCAAATGATCGGGAGTATGAACTTTACTACAATGTAACCGATCACACCATCGAACGTAAAGCGATTACGACTGCGACCGAATAGGCGCCGGAAATGAAAATCGTTGAAAAAATCAAGGAGAAAAACGGCTACAGCATCTATGAATTGCTGGTGGTACTGGTGATTATGGTGAGTGTGCTGATTTTTTTTACGGCTGGGGGCAGTCGCCTGCAAAAGGAAATTGAAAAACGCGCCTTTAATCAGGACTGTGAGACGGTTTATTACTTGATTCTTGACTTGCAAAATGATGCAATGATGGATAATGCCCGCAGAAAGGTAAGTTTTTTCTCCGGTTATGTAGATGTTATTTATAGTAAAGATAATGTTCCTTATAACTGGCAAGTTCAAACCGACCACATTAGCTACTCCGGGAATTTTTATGGTGGTAATGCCCTGACTCTATATCCGGCGGGCACTGTTTCGCGTGGGGGCAGAATCATCATGACTAATCCCCAATACCCTGAACTTTCCCGAACCATCACTGTGCAGGTGGCCAATGGAAGGATATATATTGATGAGTAAGAAGTTATTCTCGCAAAATGGATACACCTTAATCGAAGGGATTGTGGCAATTGCCCTGCTCTCGGTTGGGATGGTGCTGGTCTTTTCATTTTTAGGTCTCTTGCTGCAGGCACAATTTCGTTCATCAATTGTTTTGGAAGAAGCTTTGGCGGTTAACAGCCTTTGCGATGAATTAAAATATGAACTGGGTGGACAGGCACTGCCATCCGAGGAAAAAATCAGTCATTTTCTGCAAGCCCATTATCCGCAGTATCAATTGGTCAGTATCAGAGCAGCAGGGGCAAACAATTACTGGATCATAGAAATAAAAGATCTGCGAATGCCAGAAAATCATTTCTTTTTCAATTATTATGGGGTGTGATATGAAATTTAGCCAAAAAGGGAGCACCTTAATCGAAGTGATTTTAGCCCTGCTGCTGATTGGGCTTGTGTTTACGGTCATATTGCCGGGATTTTATTTAACCTATCATCTGGAAAATACGAGCTTGGTCAATCGTCGAACCGCTGCAGTTGAACGGATGATGACCCTTTATTTTAAAAAGCAAATTTATGAGACGGACGTGATTTATAGGCGGGGATCACTTATTTATCTAAGAGATCTTGAAACGGCAAACTACTATGACCGTTATAATCTTGGTAGCCAAATGGTGATGCGCTATAAATACGTCCTGACATCTGATGGGAATCTGGTCTCGATTGGCTCGGGCAGCACGAGTCAGTTTGAAACCGGCTTTCAGACTTTTTCGATTGGTGTATGTCCGGAGGATGAGCGGTTTTTAATCATTACTTATCAATTACTGGATGAGGATAAAGGACATGAAATTTATATTGAGCATGGTAAAGAAATTAAAAGCCTCCCTTAGGCAAACAAAAGGTTACGCCCTGCCGCTGGTACTGGTATTGCTGGCGCTAATTATAACGGCGGCTTCTTTTTTGCTGGCCAAACAGATGAATGAGTTTAGCATGAATAAAAAAAGCAAAGACTACGAAATCTGTCTTTTAACAGCGAAAAATGCCATGGAAATAGTCAAAGCGGAAATTGAAGCCGGTAACACGGCCCCAATGGCGGTGGATCAGATGGATGCCAACGGGGGCAGCTATTCTTTTCAGATAAGTCAAACGGCTGCTGATCGTTTTGATGGCCTAATAAATAGTAGCTATGCTGATTATCAAAAGACCTTTATCATTTGTATCTGGACAGCCGGAGAAGGGTCCTGTGATATAAAAGATTTTTACTGGAAGATGGAGATTTAGATGCCTTTTAAAGAAAATCATATTTGGGTAGCGGATATCGGGGAAGCGTCCGTAAAAATCATTCAAGCGAAAAGAAAATCAGATGACACATTGGAAATTGTCAGAACTTTTCGAAAAAAAAGTCTGACTAAAGACGCTTTTTTTTCAGCTCCCAGGAAAGAAGACTTTGAGGTCTTGGCGGACTGTCTGACAGATTACCGACGGGGCGATCAAATCACAATTTTATTAAAAGATCCGGCAGTGATCATTGAACCCTTTATGATCAAAGCAGTTTCTGAACAGAGCCTTGAAGACATTGTTTATTGGAAAATGAAAAAACTGTCGGCTGAAACTCAGAAAAAATGGCATTATGATTATGTGGCTGGTCAACGGTTGGAAGTTTTTGAGCAGCTGGGTCTGGAAGAAAGACATTTTGACGTGGTTGGCATTTATGCTGAAAAGGAGTTAATTAAGACTTGTCAGAAACTCTTTAAAGCCGGCGATTATAGAGTGACAAAAATTATTCCGCAATTTCTTGGTCTGGGGAAAATACTTGAAAAGCAGGGTATCAAAAACGCTCTACTTGTGGATCTTGGTTCGTCCCAGGTCACCATATATCAGTATTACGAAGGGGTTTTAAGACATCAGGCGAAATTAGCTATCGATCCAAGCCGGTCTCATGAGGAAAATCTTGCCAATATTTCAAACAGCATTGAGAATCAGATTCGTCTTTATCAGGATAAGCGGGAACGGGAAAGAAGCCAGCTTTATCTGATTGGCGGGGGCGCTTTAAATCCAGGGGTTCGGAATTATTTTATGGATCATGAAAAATGGGAGCTGGCTGATCTTTGTCAACTGATTAAAGAGGATCTGTGGAATCATCAGGATCTGGCTCAGGAATCGGTCAGTTTATTTTTTACGGCCATGGCCGGCTTGCTGGTCTGATAATAGTTTGGTGTCAGGAGTGAGATTTGAAAAAGGATATCAATTTACTGTATAGTCGTGAAGACACTTATAAGCGAGAAAAATGGAAAATTCGAATGACCAAATATCTGCCCGGAATTTGTGCTGTTTTGGTGCTGCTTGTGGCTTTTGTTGTTTTTAAAATGGTTAATCTGACAGATCAAAGAAAAATTGATGAATTGGATTTAAAGCTGCAGGAAACCGGGGAGATGGCGGTTGTTTTCGAAAACCTGGAACATCAGCAAAAAAGAATGACCTTTTATGAAAGCTTATTGAATGAACTTGACGACAAGGGGTCTTCGGTTACTGAAGCAGTTTCGAGCGTATACAGTTTATTGCCGGCAGAAACAAAGCTCATTCAGGTGGATGTCAATGATCAGCTTCTTAAAATAACCGGTCAAACGCTAAATGAGGATGATATCGTCGGATACGCCAGTCGGCTCAGTGAGGGAAAAAACCTTTCGCAGGGTCAAATCCTGAGCGTAAAACGGATTGAGAACAATGATCATAAGGCTTTGTGGGAGTTTGCGATAATGTTTATGATTGGGCAAGACGAGGGGGAGACTGCTGTTGAATAAGTTACTTTTATCTGGATCTATAAAAAAATGGCTGCTGTTGGGAATGGTCTTTATTTTATTAGCTTTTATCCTGATTTATCCACAAATTCAGGAGATGAAGGGCAATCAGATTTTAAAGGAGAATAAAGAACGCATTCTTGCGGCTTATCAGGGGGGCATTTCAGAAGAAGAATATCTGGAACAATTGAATGCGCTCAATTTAGAGCTGGGCGTTTTTAATGAGTGGATTCCGGTGGGAGAAAAGCAAACGCTTTACTATGAAAGTATACGTCAGGCTGTCGAAAATACTGGGGTCAGTCTTTTATCTGTCCACTTTGGTGAGGCGACAGCATTAACAGAAAAAGACTTCAGCGACCCAGCGATCAGCCTGACTGATCCCGATGGCAGATCATTATTTGCCTTACCCTTGGATTTAACGATTGCCGGTAGTGAATCGAGTATTTTAGCGTTAATTGCGGCAATGGAAAATGGCAGCCCTTATTTAAAAATTCAAACATTTAGCCTGGAGGAAACACAAAACAACCATCTTGCCCAAATTGGCGCCAAGGGATATTTTTTTGCGGACGGATTTTAGGATTGAGCAGGCAGGCCTTTTGCAATTTCGTCTAATTGTTTTGAAATGGCCTTTAAGAAAGTAAGCAGTTTGTCCGAATCTTCATCCTTTAGTGTTTCAAAAGCATTGGATAAGGGTTTGAATAAATCCAGTTGCAGGTATTGTTCGAAAGCAGCTTGCCCATCTTCTGAAAGAAAGAACTGAACCTGTCGGATATTAGTCGGTGATGGTTTCTTATTGAGCAGCGATTTTTCCAGCATTTTTCCAGTACATTTAGACACGGCGCTTTTGGAGATATCCAGTTCGATAGACAGCTGTGTCAGATTGATCCCAGGGGTCTGACCGATTATTTCCAGCGTTTTTAATTCCGAGGGAAAAAGGGAAATGGTTTGATCACCGGCCTTAAAATCAAGCGGCGCAGTTATGATGTTCTGGTAAATTTCAGCATTGACTTTCATCAGGCTCAGCACGTCATCGATTGTTTTTGCTGGCAGGGCTTTCGTACTGGTGGTTTTTTCGGTGCTGACAGAATCGTCTTCGGAAGCGGCCATGGGGGCTGGTTCAGGTTTTTTGGCAGACTCATTTTTTTTCTCGGACTGAGCCTTTTTCTTCTTTAGTTCTTTATCAACGGATTTTTTTTCTTTTTTCTCTTTTTTTTCTTTTTTCATGTGTAGCACCCCTTTCTTGATTCAGTAATGATTTTTTAATGATCCAGCTTACGCCTTCTTTGGAGCCTGCAATGATGGCAACAGAAGGCGTTTGCAAAAGCTTTAAACAGATATAAACAATCATATCTAATTAAAGGATTAAAATCAAGAGAAATCAAGTATTAAAGTAGCGGATTCATGCATAAAAGATTGATTTTTTGCCGCTTTTTCGATAAAATAACAGGGTAAACAGCAAATATCCAATAATGCTGTTAAATTTAAGGAGGATGGAAATGAAAAGGAAATTAGGGATTTTGTTGCTGGTCATGGTCATGGTGGTTGGAACACTGGCAGGCTGTGCCTCAAGCGGCAGTTCTGAAGAGAGCGAAACGGTTATTGCCGGCTTTCTTTATGTTGGTCCAGCTGATGATGGTGGTTGGTCTCAGGTTCATGATCAGGGACGAGCTAAAATGGTGGAATACTTTGGCGGCTCAGTAGAAACGATTGTTAAAGAAAATGTCGCGGAAGAGAAAAGTGAAGTAATCTCAAGTATCAGAGATATGGTTGATCAGGGTGCGACAATCATTTTTGGAACCAGCTATGGTTTTATGGAAGGGATGGCCGAAGCGGCTGAAGAATTCCCGGATGTAAAATTTGAACATTGTTCAGGTTATATGACTGCTGACAATATGGCAACTTATTTTGGTAAAATTGAAGAACCCCGTTATTTATCTGGGATTGTTGCCGGTATGACAACAAGAACTAATAAAATTGCTTATGTGGCAGCCATGCCGATTCCGGAAGTTATCCGTGGCATCAATGCCTTTGCCCTGGGTGTTAAATCGGTCAATCCCAATGCTCAGGTAATGGTTTCATGGACCAACACCTGGTATGATCCAACAGCAGAAAAAGCTGCAGCTGAAGCCTTGATCCAACAGGGATGCGATGTCACTGCTCAGCATCAGGATTCAACAGCAACTATGGAAGCGGCTAAAGAAGCTGGTATCTATTCGGTTGGTTACGATTTAAGTGCCGCTGAAACCATGCCGGAAGTATATTTGACCGCGCCACTTTGGGATTTCAGTGGATACTATATTGATCGTGTGCAGGCAGTAATTGATGGCACATGGGAAACTGGCCAGTACTGGGGTAACATGAATGATGGTATTGTCTATCTGGATGATATGACCTCACTGGTATCAGGGGCAGCAGTATCTTCAGTTGAAACAGCAGAAGCCGCAATCAAGTCAGGCAGTCTGGTGATTTTTGCCGGTGAGATAAAAGATCAGACCGGAACCGTTAGAGTTCAGACAGGATCGGCCATGACTGACGAAGCACTGCTCAGTATGGACTGGTTTGTTGATAATGTAGTGGGAACTTTAGAATAGCCCATTGACACATAAACGGACAGAGTCGCAGGACTCTGTCCGCTGTTTTGTTAAGTAGGAGAAAAAATGAACAACGAGTATGTGGTAAGGATGAAAAACATCACAAAATCATTCGGGCAGGTCAAAGCCCTGGATCATGTGGAATTTTCACTGAAAAAAGGCGAAGTTCATGCTATTCTCGGCGAGAATGGTGCGGGCAAAAGCTCCCTGATGAATGTGCTGTCAGGGATTTATATGCCTGACAGCGGCAGCATTGAAATAAAAGGGGAAACAGTCAGAATACCCTCACCTAAAAGCGCTTTAAGCCTGGGGATCGGGATGCTGCCCCAGCATTACAAGCTGGTAGATGTATTTACGGCGCTAGAAAATGTTGCGGCCGGCAGTCAGAAAATTACGCCTTTGATCAATCGTAAGAAGATTTTAGATGATATGGGGGAATTGAATAAAAGTTTTGGGATGGATATCGACCTGAATAAACGGGTCAGTGAAATGTCAGTGGCCGAGAAACAAAGCCTGGAGATCTTTAAGGTTCTCTATCGGGGAGCCGATATTCTGATTCTGGACGAGCCTACTGCGGTATTGACACCGCAGGAAATCGACAATCTTTTCTGCATTATTAAAAAAATGGTCAGTAATGGTTGTTCTGTCATTATTATTACTCATAAACTGGAAGAGGTCATGACCATCAGCGACCGCATTACCATTATGCGAAAGGGACAAACGGTTGAGACGGTCAATAAAGACGAAACAGATGCTCAGGAATTAGCCGGCTTGATGGTTGGTGATGTGATGGAACTGGATATACCCTTTGCGGTGGTGGAGCGCGGCAAAAAAAGCCTGGAAGTAAAGGATATAACCGCCTATGACCGCAATAAAGTGGCAGTTCTTAATCACGTCAGTTTTGATATTTATGAAGGTGAAATTTTAGGTGTCGCCGGCATTGCCGGCAGCGGACAAAAGGAACTTTGTGAGGGCATTGCCGGTCTGTATACATTAAAGTCAGGTCAAATTCTGTTTAATGGCGAGAATATTCTCGGTAAAAATCCGGAGGCCATTCACGATCTGGGCATCAGTTTAAGTTTTGTGCCCGAGGATCGTCTGGGAATGGGTCTGGTCTCTTCCATGGATATTATCGATAACGTCCTCTTAAAAGACTATCGCAGCACCAAAGGCTTGACAATTTCTAAAACCAGGTCGCGGGAAAAGGCGGAAAAACTGGTGGAGAAACTGAATGTGGTCACGCCAGCCATTGAAAACCATGCAGTCAGCCTCTTATCTGGCGGTAATATTCAAAAGGTACTGCTGGGACGAGAAATTCAGTTAAACCCCAAGCTGTTAATTACGGCTTATGCCACCAGGGGATTGGATGTCGGCTCATCGCAGATTATTTATGAGCTGTTAAATGATCAAAAAAGAAAATTAAAGCCAATTCTTTATGTTGGAGAAGATCTGGATGTACTGATGAGTCTTTGTGATCGGATTCTGGTTCTTTGTGAAGGTCAGGTAACTGGGATAGTAAATCCTCGGGAAACGACAAAAGAAGCCATTGGTTTGCTGATGTCCGGTGTGAAAGAAGAAGGAGAGCGTTCATGTACCATATCATAAAAAGAGACGAACCGAGCCCGCGACAAAAACTGATCATTCGCATTCTCTTCGTTTTGGCGGCTTTGGCCGTTTCTTCAATTTTTGTTGTTTTTGCCGATGCCAATCCTTTGCAGCTTTATATTGGGATAATCGATGGCTGTTTTGGCAGCCTCTATCGATTTGCAGCAACCATCGAAAAAATGGTGCCCCTGATGATTTTGTCTTTTGGGGTTATGGTGGCTTTTAAAATGCGTTTTTGGAACATCGGTGCGGAAGGCCAGTTTCTGATGGGTGCTGCGGGTGCCGCGGCTGTTGTCAGATTTTTTCCGAACCTGCCGCTGCCAGCTATGCTTTTATTTACAGCACTTGCCGCTTTTGCAGCCGGCGCAATATGGCTTTTAATTCCAGCCTTTTTTAAAGCTCAGTTTGGCACCAATGAAACCTTGTTTACACTGATGCTAAACTACATTGCCTTGGCTTTTGTGACGGCGCTCCAGTATGATTTCTGGAAAGATCCGGCCGCTAACGGCATGCCAAAGATCGCTAATTTTCCAGAAAACGCACAGTTACCCGCAAGCCATGGTTTTAATTTAAGTATTCTTTTTGCTATTTTGATTATTGTCGCCATGTATTATTTTATGAATCGCTCAAAAATTGGTTTTGAAATCACCGTTTTGGGTGAAAGTGAAAATACCGCTCGCTATATTGGTATTAATGTTAAAAAAACAATTTTAACAGCGGCGGTTATCAGCGGTGGTTTGTGTGGCCTGGTGGGGATGATTCAGGCTACGGGTGTCAGCGGTACCTTAACCACAGAAATTACCGGTGGATTGGGTTTTACCGCTATCATTGTGGCCTGGTTATCGGGTCTTAAAGTACCCTATATTGTGATTAATTCTTTTGCTTTTGGGGTTCTTTTACAAGGCGCGTCCTATATTCAAACCGCTTTTCAAATCCCCGGTTCGGTAGCAGAAATGATTCAGGGAACAATCCTTTTCTTTATTTTGGCCAGTGAATTTCTTATTCAGTACCGGGTTGTATCCGATCGGCACAAAGAGGAGGTGGCCTGATGTTTTTATATTTTTTAAGTGCAGCGGTACGGGCTGGTACCTGTCTGCTTTTTGCCACCCTGGGCGAAATTATATCCGAGAAGGTGGGACATACCAATCTGGGGGTTGAAGGGATGATGCAGATGGGAGCCGTGATCGGTTTTATTGCCGGCTTTATCTCGGGTAATCCCTATGTGGCTCTTTTATGTGCGGCCTTGGCGGGAATGGCTGGAGCCTTAATCTATGCCCTCCTGACCGTGACCTTTAAAGCCAACCAGATCGTAACCGGTTTGACCCTCAGTATTTTTGGAACCGGTTTTGCCACTTTTTTCGGTAAGAACTATATTGGTAAAAAAATACCGGATGCTATTACTACTTTTTTTGCCCCCTTTGAATTCCCGGGTTTATCAAAGATTCCCTGGATAGGTGAGGTCTTTTTCAATCAGAGCGGTTATGTCTATTTTTCCTATGTTTTAGTGATTGTGGTTTTTATTTATCTCTACAAAACAAAATGGGGTCTGCACACCCGAATGATTGGTGAGAATCCAGCGGCAGCTGATGCCAGTGGGATTTCAGTGGATCGCTATAAATATTTTAACATTGCTTTGTCGGGAGCTCTGAGCGGCTTAGGTGGGGCTTTCTTATCACTTGTATATATCAGCATTCTACCAGTCAATGTCGTTGGTGGACGTGGCTGGATTGCGGTGGCCCTGGTCATCTTTGCCATGTGGAATCCGCTGCTGGCAATGGTCGGAGCCTACTTTTTCGGAGCCTTGGACATTGCCGGTTACTGGCTGCAGCAGTACAATTTACCGGTTTCTATTTATCTGTTTGACGCGCTGCCTTATCTGGCCACCGTTTTTGTTTTATTGTTCACATCGATGAGAAAAACAGCAAATTCAAAGGAACCAGCCTGGTTGGGCAGAAACTATTTCAAGGAAGACCGATGACCCACTGAATGCGGGTTCAGACTGTAGACAAAATTAATTTATATGCCTGAGCATCGACAATTGGCTTTTTGGTTGTCCGCCTCGGGGCGAACAGTTGCCAGACAAACGCGTTAAATTAGCGATTTCTAATTGTGCAACTGTACGAATCCGCGCGCGGACTACGAAATCCAATTGGTCGGTGCGGGGTTTGTCTATAAACTCAGCCCGCTTAATGCGGGTTTTCATTCATATTGATATGTAATTGGCAAGTAAAAATATCCTTAATGAGCGGACACTTGTCCTTGTGCGAGACTAAAGGCTTATGATATAATGGAGCCTGAGATTAAAAAGGAGCTTTTAATGAAGGAACTAGTATGTAAAACCAGTAACACGCATCAATATCCGATCCTGATCGAAAAGGGTATAAAAGATCGGATTGCTTCAATGAAAACCTTGTTTGCCCCTTATCATAAGGTGGTGATCATTACTGATAAAAATGTTGCCAAAAAATATCTGGCTGACATGGAAAGACAGGTTCGGGCAGCTGGACCCAAGGTCTACAGCATCGTCATTCCGGCCGGGGAAGAAAGCAAATGTATGGGGCAGGTTTCTGATATTTATGATGAGCTGGTTAAGTGCAATGTCACCCGGAAAGATGCAATTTTAACCCTAGGTGGCGGTGTTGTTGGTGATCTTGGCGGTTTTTGCGCCGCGACCTATTTGCGCGGAATTGATTTTATTCAGGTGCCGACTTCCCTTTTGGCCCAAGTTGATAGCAGCGTGGGAGGAAAAGTGGGCATCGATCTGGATGCCGGGAAAAATCTGGTCGGGGCTTTTCATCAACCGGAAGCAGTCATAATTGATCCCTTGTTTTTGGATACCCTTGATGACCATTATCTGATGGACGGAATGGGTGAAGTCATCAAGTATGGCTGCATCAAAAGTCAGGGTCTTTTTGTTAAATTGATGAGTTATGCTTATCATGAAGATCTTTTGGATGATATGGAAGAGATTGTGGCAAAATGCTGCGCCATCAAAAAAGATGTGGTTGAAGCGGATGAGCATGAACAGGGACTGCGTCGAATCTTAAATTTTGGTCATACCGTTGGTCATGTGGTGGAAACTTTTTATAAATACAAAAAATATTCCCATGGCCAGGGAGTAGCGATTGGCATGGCTCAGATCACTAAAAAAACTGAGGCCGAAGGTATTACCCAGGTCGGAACTTATGATCAGATCATTGCCTTACTGGAAAATTATGGCTTACCGACTAAGCTGCCTAAAATGCCGCTGGAAAAAGTTCAGGAAATTTTGTTTACCGATAAGAAATTTGAAAACAATGCCCTGCACATCTGTGCCCTGGAAAAAGTTGGCAGAGCTCAGATCGTTAAAATTCAAAAAGATCAGGCGATCGAATTATTTCGCTAGCGGAGAGGGAGAGACGATGAAAGTTTTACAAATTGAACCACATAAACTGACCGGCGTGATTCAGATTCCGCCTTCAAAAAGTGTCAGCCATCGGGCGATAATCTCGGCTGCTCTAGCAGAGGGGCGCAGCGCTATCAGCAATGTTTTGATGTCACAGGATATGATTGCAACCTGTAAGATTATGGAAAGTTTTGGGGCGACGATCGTCTATCAGGAAGAAGAAGATCATCGCTTTACCCTAATAATTGATGGTAATCCCAATGTGGCCCTCAAGCATAAGGAATTGGAATGCAACGAATCAGGATCGACCCTGCGATTTATTATCCCCATTGCCCTATTACAGGAAGAAGAAGCGATAATTACCGGTAAAGGTCGGCTGGTAAAACGGCCAATGGAACCTTATTACGAGATATTTGATGATAAAAAGATTGCCTGGTCGCGATTACAGGAAGGCAGTGAGCTTCCTTTGTCCCTAAAAGGCAAGCTGACAGCGGGGGTATATTCTTTAAGTGGTGGTGTCTCGTCACAGTTTATTACCGGATTGATGTTTGCCCTGCCGCTTTTATCAGGTAATTCACGCATTCATTTAACCTCTGCTCTCGAATCCCGCCCCTATATCGATATAACCTTAGAGGTATTAAAAAATTTCGGTATCGAGATTATTAATGATCGTTATCGCAATTTTCTGATTAAAGGCAACCAGCAATTCAAAGCGACGGATTATCGGGTTGAAGGTGATTTTTCCCAGGGCGCTTTTTGGATGGTGGCCGGAAGTATTGGAACAGAAATGAGATGTCGTGATCTAAATCTCGAGTCTTTCCAGGGCGACAAAGTGATTGCTGAAATCATCGGAAAAATGGGAGGGCAGATCGATAAATTGGATGAGGGTCTGCTTGTTCATGGGGCTAAAACCAAAGGGATAACGATCGATGTCTCCCAGTGTCCGGATCTGGTCCCAATTCTTGCTGTATTGGCCTCTTTTAGTCAGGGCCAGACCAGAATAATTAATGGTGAGCGATTGCGCTTTAAAGAATCGGACCGTTTGATGGCTACTGCTGATGTTTTAAATAGACTGGGCGGTCGGGTGACGGAAACAAAAGATGGTCTGATCATTGATCCGGTTGAAAGCTTAAGCGGTGCTACCGTATCCAGTCATAATGATCATCGAATTGCCATGGCAGTGGCCATTGCTTCGATGATGTCGGATTCGCCGATTACCCTTGAAGGGGCGGATGCGGTTAATAAATCCTATCCCCATTTCTGGGATGATTTCAAATTCCTGGGAGGTGTTATCCATGAGCTCAATGTGGGGGAATAACTTTAAAGTATCACTCTTTGGGGAATCCCATGGCCAGGGCATTGGCGCCGTAGTTGATGGGGTTCCAGCTGGCATTCCCATCGATCTGGAGGCTGTTCAGCATGAGCTTAATCGCCGGGCGGCCAAAGGAAAAGACCTGGCAACTCCGCGAAAAGAAGGCGATCAGATAAAAATTTTGAGCGGCCTTTTTAATGGTCGTACAACAGGAACTCCCATTGCGGGTGTTATTATTAATGAAAATACCAGGTCGAAAGATTATGAAAAGACCAAAGATCTGATGCGGCCAGGTCATGCTGATTACACCGCCAGTTTACGTTACGGTGGTTTTCAGGATTATCGCGGCGGCGGTCATTTTTCTGCCCGGGTTACGGCACCGCTTGTTTTTGCCGGCGCTGTGGCACGGGCGGTATTAAAAGAACGGGCACCCCAGTTAAAAATCGGCAGCCGGATCGTATCCATTAAAGACATCAATGATCCTTGCAAGCCCCAAATTGCTGATTATCAGCAGTTTAAAAACCTGATTAAAAACCCTGAATTTCCGGTTTTTACTGAGTCCCTTGAATTACCAATGCTGGCAGCGATTAAAGCTGCTAAAGCAGCAGAGGATTCAGTGGGGGGGATTATTGAAGGCTTTGCCATTAATATGGTCGCAGGACTTGGTGATCCTTTTTTTGAATCGATTGAAAGTCGTTTGAGTGCCCTCTTGTTTTCCATTCCAGCCGTTAAAGGGGTGAGCTTCGGTTCCGGTTTTGATTTAACCCTTAAGAATGGTTCTGAAGCCAATGATATTTTTCGCATTGAAGAAAAACAGGTGGTGACACAGACCAATCACAACGGGGGAATTAATGGAGGCATCAGTAACGGCATGCCACTGGTTTTTCAGGTGGCGCTTAAGCCGACCCCCAGTATTGGCAAAGAACAGCAGACCATTAATTTGGCTACCATGGAAAACACGACCATAAAAATTGAAGGACGACATGACCCCTGTGTGGTATTAAGAGCCTTTCCCGTAGTTGAGGCAGCACTGGCCATTTGTCTGGCCGATTTTTTAGTTTAGGAGGAAGCATGAGCTTAGAGGCAGTTCGCAAAAAAATCGATGAAATTGATGATGAGATGCGCATTCTCTTCGAAAAAAGAATGGATTGTGTGAAAGAAATCATTGAATATAAATACAGTAACCACGAAGAGATCTTTGATCCGGCCAGAGAAGCCCAAATGATTAAAAATAACACGCAAAAACTTAGAAATCCGTATTATCAGGACGGTTACGAAAAAATGTTAAGAGCCATGATGGATTTGAGTAAAGACTATCAGAATGGCTGGCTGGAGCAAAAAAAGGCAGGAAATTGACATGGATTTATCAATGCTGATTATTGTTTTGGTGATTGTCATTCCCGGTTACATGATTGTGACCAGACTTTCTAAAAACCTGTTTTCGAACAATCAAAAACTGGAGGATGAGACAGAAAACCGCTATGGTTTTAAAGAACTTGAAAAGAAAATTCAAGAAGAACGTGATAAAGATGAAGAGAAGTAAATAATATTCATTTATATTCCGACTAAAAAGCGCGAAGAGTGGTTAATTAGCAAAATAAATAAAAATTAGAATAAAATTGCAAAAAAGGCTTTTAAAATTCCGAGCTTTTATATATAATAGAAAAAATATCTTGATTCGGTCTGACTGCATGATGGACACTACACGGACGAAAGAAAGTAGAAAGAGTAGATGAAAAAATTTAACAAAGTATTAATTGCCAATCGCGGCGAAATAGCGATACGAATTATCAGAGCCTGCCAGGAATTAGGCATTCATACGGTGGCTATCTATGCCCAGGAAGATCAGTTGTCTTTGTTCAGAACCAAGGCGGACGAATCTTACCTGATTTCTGGCACCAACGGGCCAGTTGAAGCTTACCTGGATATGGATAAGATCATCACCCTGGCCAAGAAAAAGGAAGTTGATGCCATTCATCCCGGCTACGGATTTTTAGCAGAGAACCCGATTTTTGCCAAAAAATGCGAAGAAGAAGGGATTGTTTTTATCGGCCCCACCCACGAGATGATGGAAAAAATGGGTGACAAGATCCAGTCGAAAATTGTAGCTAAAAGCGTTAATGTGCCCACCATTCCGGGGGTTGAAAAGCCGATTACTTCTGACTCGGAAGCAATTGACTTTGCTAAAAAGGCGGGTTATCCGATTATTTTAAAAGCGGCAGCCGGTGGTGGTGGCCGTGGTATGCGTATTGTGCATTCAGAAAAAGACCTGCTAAAAGAATTTCACTCAGCCACCAGTGAGGCAACCAAGGCTTTTGGTGATGGAACCATTTTTGTTGAAAAATATCTGGAAGAACCAAAACATATTGAAGTTCAGATCTTAGGCGATAATTATGGCAACGTAGTGCATCTCTTTGAAAGAGACTGTTCGATTCAGAGACGACACCAGAAAATTGTAGAATTCACGCCTTCCCTGAGTATTAATGACATGCAAAGACAGGCCATCTGTCAGGATGCAATAAAACTAGCCAAATCTGTTAACTATCGAAATGCCGGAACCATCGAGTTTTTAGTGGATAAAAAGGGTGATCATTACTTTATCGAAATGAATCCGCGGATTCAGGTGGAGCATACTGTCACTGAGCTGGTTACTGAAATCGACCTGGTTCAGTCGCAGATTCTGATTGCCCAGGGACTGTCGTTGGATTCACCGGAAGTGGGGATTCCATCACAGGAGGCTGTTGTATCCCGGGGGACAGCAATCCAATGTCGTATTACGACTGAGGATCCCAACAATCATTTTATGCCGGATACAGGACGAATTGATGTTTACCGGACTGGCAGCGGTTTTGGGATTCGATTGGATGGTGGAAACGGGTTTACAGGAGCGGAAATTACCCCTTATTACGATAGCCTTCTGGTAAAGAGCACCGCCTTTTCACGCAATTTCGAAGATGCAAGACGAAAAGCGGTTCGCGCCTTAAAAGAAATGGATATTGAAGGGGTTCACACCAACAAGGACTTCTTAATCAATGTGCTCCAGCATCCAAAGTTTATTGCCGGCGATTGTGACACCAAATTTATTGACGATCATCCCGAACTGTTTAATATTGCCGATCAAGTCAGTGAAGAAAGTAATGTGCTTCGTTACTTGGGTAATATCATTGTCAATGAGACCTTTGGCAACAAACCGGATTTCGATGAGCCTTATATTCCAGAGTTAAGTGGCAACGCTCCCCAAAATGGAACTAAACAGATCTTGGATCAAGAGGGACCAGATGGCCTGGTCAAGTGGATTAAAAACCAGAATAAATTATTGCTTTGTGATACAACCCTGCGAGATGCTCATCAGTCGATTGCGGCAACCAGAGTCAGAAGCCGTGATATGATCAAAATTGCCCGACAGACTGCGGAAATGGTGCCTGATTTATATGCGCTTGAAATGTGGGGCGGCGCAACTTATGATGTCGCATACCGATTCTTAAAAGAATCGCCATGGCGACGTCTGGATGAGCTGAGAGAAAGAATTCCCAATATTTTATTCCAGATGCTTTTACGTGGAGCCAATGCAGTAGGCTACAAGAATTACCCGGATAATGTCATTCGAGCCTTCGTTCAACAGGCGGCTAAAAGCGGCATCGATGTATTTAGAATTTTTGACTCTTTGAACTGGATGGAAGGGATGAAAGTTTCCATCGAGGAAGTATTAAAGACGGACAAGGTGGCAGAGGTTTCTATCTGTTACACCGGGGATATCCTGGATACATCGAAAACTAAATATAATCTGGACTATTATGTCCGTATGGCTAAAGAAATTGAAAAAACTGGTGCTCACATTCTGGCGATAAAGGATATGTCAGGACTTTTAAAACCATGTGCAGCAAAGAAACTGGTAGAAGCATTAAAAGATGAAATTAGTATGCCGATTCATCTGCATACCCATGATACCACCGGAAACGGAGTAGCAACTGTATTATTCGGCAGTTTGGCGGGAGCTGATATCGCCGACGCAGCCCTTAATGGGGTCAGTGGCTTGACTTCTCAGCCAGCGCTTAACTCCATTGTAGCGGCGCTTAAAAATACAAATCGGGATGCCTTTCTTGATGAAGATAACCTGCAGCTTCTTTCTGATTACTGGGGCACAACCCGTCAGGTATATGGACAGTTTGAATCAGAACTGAAATCAGGATCAACCGAGATCTATAAATACGAAATTCCCGGTGGTCAGTATTCAAACCTCAGAGCTCAGGTGGAAAGCTTTGGTCTGGGTCATAAATTCAGAGAAGTGAAAGATAAGTACCTTGAAGCTAATCTGATGCTGGGTGATATTGTCAAGGTGACACCGTCCTCCAAAACTGTTGGCGATCTGGCAATCTTTATGGTACAGAATGAATTAACGGCGGAAAACATTAAAACAAAGGGAAAAGATCTGGCCTACCCGGATTCGGTTGTTGATTACTACAAAGGAATGATCGGTCAGCCGGAAGGCGGATTTGATCAGGAGCTGCAGGAAATTGTCTTAAAAGGAGTAGAACCGATCACAGTTCGACCGGGAACCCTTTTACCAGATGAAGATTTCGATGCTATTAAGAAGCAGTTTAAGGATGACTATAATTTTGAACTGGATGACCGGGAAGTCTTAAGTGTTGCGCTTTATCCTAAAGTAATGAAAGACTATGTAGAATTCCTGCAGGAATATGGCGATTTTATGCGAATGGATAGCCATACCTTCTTCTTTGGGCTTAAGAAAGGTGAACTGGCGGAAGTTGAAATGTCAGAAGGCCGTCGTTTCTTGATTAAACTCGTCAATGTTGGTATGCCCAATGATGAAGGTATGTGCCCAGTCATGTTTGAGGTGGATGGCTTCAGACGTGAAATCTATGTTGAGGACAAACGCAGCCTGACGGCTAAACAAAAAACAACCATGTTGAAAGCTGATCCTAAGAATAAAAAACAGGTGGGCTCTGCTATACCTGGAACAGTACTGAAAGTACTGGTCAATGAAGGGGACGAAGTAAAAACCAATCAAGCTCTGGTTATCGTTGAAGCCATGAAAATGGAAACTGAGATGGTGGCAGCAGAAGATGGAAAAGTAAAACGCATTTATGTGTCGGAAGGACAAAGTGTTCAGACCGGCGAATTAATTGTTGAAATGGAATAGAATAATATAAAAAAAGCCAGAAACCGGCGCTCCTTGTGGAGCCGGTTTCTGGCTTTTTAATTATCGGGATAGGGATGGCCGGTTTAGGCCGTCCGGCGACATGGTTTCGATGCTTAAGTTTAACTGCACAGGGGTGATACAGGCTACGCGGCTCAGTGTTTGGGTCGCTGTTTTGCCGTCTTCGCTATTGGTGATCACCACATAATAATATGTGATATCGGTGAGCTGAGTGGCGTCAATCGTTAGTGTTGCACTTGTTGCGTCTGCAATTGCCACGCCGCCCTGACTGGCATTAACACTGGATTGATACCATTGATAGGAGAGACTTCCTTTTGCAACCAGTGCCTCGACAGACAGCTTAGTCTGGCTTTCAGAGAGAACCTGGTCAGCCGGTTGCGTTTTGATGACCGGGGTCTCAGAAGCTGTTTGATTATCAGTTGGTTCTTCAACAGCTGGATCGGTATCAGGGCTTTCGGTTTCATCAAGGGCTGTGACAGTACCGGCCAGCGTTGTAACCGATTCGGCCTGGCTGGCTGAAACTTTACAATAATACTGTAGAGTGGTTGCACTTGTAAAGGCGGCTGGTTGATAGCTGGCGCTTGTTGCATCTGGGATCAGGATTAAATCAGCTGAGGCACTGCGTTTGAAGTACCAGGTGTAGCTTAGGCTTTTACCCTGGCTGACACTGGCTTTTACAGTTAGTGCTGTCGGCTTTTGGCCAACTGTAATTTCCTCTTCGGTTGGACTTGAGCTGATTGTGATCACCGGTTTTTCCCCGACAGTCAGGCGAATTGTGGCTTTAATGCCATCAGAATTCACATATCCGGCCGGCGGATTGAGGGTTCCTGTATAAACTGTTTCGCCGGTTTTTGTACTATCAACACTGGCGGGACTAAAGCTGACTGGACATTCAAAGCTTTCCTGATCATAGCCGGTGACAGTGACTGTCGCCGGCAGTGAATAACTTTCACCGTAGTCAATCGTATCCGAAATACTGTTACTGCTAGCTGCCATGTCGTTAATGGCTGTAACAGCTGTAATTTTTGTTTTGACCGTTACTTTACAAGTGGCTGTTTTATTGCCATCGACTGTGGTCACAGTAATGGTTGCAGTTCCGTTACCTTTGGGCGTTACAATCCCGTTTTCAACCACTGCCACTGACCGGTCAGAGGACGACCAGGTGAGCGCCTTATTGCTGGCATTGGCAGGTGAAACACTTGCCGTCAAGACCTGAGATGTGCCCCGAGACAAAGTGACTTCCGTCGGTGACAGGCTGACACTGGTGACGGCAACTGTTTCTGGTACAACTGGTGCAACCGGGTTTGTTGGCGTCGTGTCACTTGAAGCATTGTCTGAATCATAGTCAGAATTAATGATGCTTTCACTGACCCAGTTGTCACTTTCAGCTAGAACACTTAAGTCGTTCACTGAGTTAGAAGTTGTGGCACGAGCGATGGTTGTGGTGACCATTAAGCCACCGGAGGGATCGCTCACCACCGGCTTACCGGAGACACTGATGTTTTTAGGAGTAATGGTACCGGTCAGGTAAGACTGATCGGGCAGGGTCGCATTGGTAATGGTTCCTGTTCCTTTTACTTCAACCGGTTTTTCAATGCCCAAATTGGTAATCACAGCATTGTTGTTCATGGTAATGACGGTTCCTTCGCCGCTGGCGGTGACCACCAGCGTTTCCACGTTGGCGTTGATGCTCAGGGTCATTTTTGCTTCGACCTGGATTTTTTTGATCGCAGCGTTATTTACAAAGGTAGATCCACCGGCTTCAGCACCAAATGTAAGGGTACTTGAGCTGGTATTAAGAATCACATCAGCCGGAGATTTAATCTGCAGGGTCGTTATTTTCCCGCTGTTCTGAGTGGTAATGGTTGAGCGTTTAGCGCCTTTGGCAGTCACCAGGCTGGCAACCGAAGATTCCTCAGTGACAACGATTGAAGAAGCGGTTTTACCGTTCAAGTTGGTGACTTTGGCATCGCCCAGCAGTACCAGCTTGACGTTTTCTTTATTAAGGGTAACATTCTTATAAGTTCCGCCATTGAGATAAACACTGCCGGAGCCGTTAATAATCAGTTCGTCGGCGACTACAGCATTATTAAGGGTAATGGTGCCATCGGTGACGGAATCGGCAATCGTTAAGCTGCTGGAGAAGCTAGCATTTTCAATCGTTACATCAGGGGCAGTAATTTCTCCCGATTCGTAAGCCACTTCATCACTGAAAGTGCCTGACTCATCATAAGTGATGATATCTGTAGACGTGCTTCTTTCGCAGCCGCGAAAAAAAACGACCGAAGATAAAATGACGAGTATGATAATAATGCTTGTAACGACGGATTGCTTTTTCATTTATAATTCCTTTCGTAATATCGAGATAAGGATTTCAATTATTTAATTCAATCTAAGAGATTTTCAAGTTTAGTTAAATTTAATTTAATAAAAGCGCCACTTATTCAGTAAAGCATTTTTCTTATATATTAAATGAACTGATTTTAAAAGATGCGCTAAAAAATAAGCCAATAAATCAGATCGTAATGAGCTTATTCTGTGGTATCTAGCTAATTTTATCACACCCCGATTTTAATGTAAATAGAACGTAACGGAATTGTAAAAAAAAGCTGGGACGGATTGCTTTTGCAGGATAGTATTTGTTTTCATTTAAGGATTATGCTATGATACGAATAAAGAAAAAACATGTTACATAGTTATACGATAGATCGCTTTCAATTTGTAAAAAATTACTCAAAATATAATATCGAGGTGTAAAATGCAGATCGTTCAACGAAATGAAGAAGACCGGACAATTTTTGATATTACAGGCAGGATTGATACAAATACCTCGCCAGACCTACAGAAAGTTACAGAAGAATGCTGTAACAAACAGGCCTTTTCAATGGTTTTAAATTTTGCTGATGTTGAATTTATCAGCAGCGCCGGTTTAAGAGTGCTCTTACTGATTCAGAAAAAAGCCAATGCCATGAGTGGTGTTTTTACCCTTCGAAATGTCAGCGAAACGATTCAGGAAGTCTTTCAGATGACTGGTTTTGCAGATATTTTGACAGTTGAGTGAGGCCAGTATGGATGCACACACAGATCGACAAGATAAAATTTTAAGCCCCCAACAAATCGCTGCTTTATCCGACCAGGAAAGTTTTATCTATTTGGAGAAACTTTTGGCTAATCCCCAGGATACCCAAGAACAGCTACTTTTAGAGATTGTGAATGATGCGGTGCACACCGATTTTGGCAAACGCTTGCAGTTTGATCAGATAAAAACAGTCGAGGATTTTCAGCAAAGGGTAAAAATCTCAGAATACTGTGACTATCAGGAAAGCATCGATCTGATTGCTGAGAAGGGCAGTCAGGATCTCTTGTTTCCCGGTGAAAGCAGACAGTTTATTGCCACCAGTGGAACCACTGGAAAGCCCAAACTTTTTCCGGAAAGCCAAAAGGGAAGTCAGGTCAAAGCCCTGGTTTCCAAAATCAGAGCCATTAAAATGATGATGATGGCAAAAGAGGTGATGGCGCCAGAAGCAAAAGTTTTGGCCATTGCCAACCCCGCTGCTTATGGGGTGACAAAATCCGGCATCAAAATTGGTTCTGCCTCAGGTCAGGCGGCATCTGATTTGCCACCGGAACTCCTGGAAAAAATGGTCCTACCAGTGGAACTGCTTCTGGCCAACAATTTATCCAATGAAAGTATCGATTACCTGACTATGTTTTATATGCTGCGGGAAAAAAATCTGGTCGGTGTTGTATCAAGCAATATTGCGCATTTTGAACTATTACTGGAACAGCTGAAAGAGCATATCGATGAATTGACAAAGAATATTGAATGGGGAAAATTACCCGAAAGCCTGGAGATTCCTGATGAATTGCGACAAAAACTGGAGGAAAAGCTGAATCCTGATTGCGACCGCGCCCAATCTTTAAGACAGCTTTTTTCACAGACCAAAGGCTTGCCGATTCTCGAAATCTGGCCAAATTTTTCAGTAATAGCCTGCTGGTTGTCTTCCAGTACCGGTCGGGTGGCCACCAGTTTTAAAAGCCGAATTCCTGAGACTATAAAATTTCTGGAATGGGGTTATGGCGCCAGTGAAGGTAAATTTAATATCCCAGATCAGCTTGGTGATCCAGCTGGGCCCTTTGCTGATTTTGGTTATTTTTTTGAGTTTTTGCCGATTGGCAAAACAAAACCGCTGCTCCTGCACGAACTGGCAGTAAACCAGGCCTATGAACTGATTATTACCAGCTTTTCCGGGCTTTATCGCTATAATTTAAAGGATCTGGTCTGGGTTAAGGAAATGAAAGGCAAGATGCCGCGTCTGCAATTTTTATCAAAATCATCAGAAAAATTGTCGATTGAGGATCGTGATATTTTTGTGTACGAATTGGACCAGTGCCTTGATGCGGTTAGCAAAGAGCTAAAGATGGGTGTGCATTTTTATGAAGTAATGTTTGAGAATGCCGCAATTCACTTTTTTATTGAACCACTAAATGAAAACTGGCAGACCGACACCTATGCAGCGTCTCTTGAAAAAATGCTCCGGGCATCCATTTCGGCATATGGAGACCTGCGGCTCAAGGAAGTTCTAAAACCGCTTGTGCTAAGGCAAATGCGTAAAGGTTATCGCAATGGGAAAATTAAACGAACGGTGATGCCTGGCAAAAATGTCAATCAGACAAAACTGAAAACAATCATCGGAAAAATCCCGGATTCGGCAGATTTTTATAAGTAGAGGACAGCCATGATACGAAAATTTATAACCAAACAGGTTTACGGCCTCAAGATCAGGCATGGAAAGATCAAACGCGACGGCTTTGATGCGCTGCTTGCGGATGCTGGCAATCAGAACAAGGCCTTGTTAATGAATATGATCAGAAACAATGACCAAACCGAATATGGCCAGCGATATGATTTTAAAAACATTAAGACAATCGCTGACTATCGGGAAAAAGTCCCTTTCTCAACCTATGATGATTATTTTCCTTATATAGAACGGATGGTCAATCACGGTGAAGCAAATCTTTTAACAGCTGAGCCAATCGTTCATTATGCCCTGACCTCCGGCAGTGTTGATAATCCCAAAAAAATCCCTGTTTCTCAAAAGACCATTGATTTATATCAGCAATATGCCAGTGAATTTAGTTTTAGTGTAATCAGTGATGCCTTAAAGGGCAAATGGAGTCGCCAGCGGGGGCTCAATTTAATGGAAATCAAGTTTGAGAATCTGCCGGGAGGACTGTTTGCGGGTTCGATTTCGGGTCGGGCAGTTTATACCTTGAAAAACTTTTTGCCCTTGATGTTCACGTCGCCCAATGAGGTGGTTTTTCCCCAGGAAATCATGGATGCCAAATATGTTCATCTGCGCTTTGCCCTGTTAGAAGAAGAGCTCTCTTTTATGGGTTCGGCCTTCATGACCGCCCTTTCGGATCTGATGAAATATCTGGAAGTGAATTGGGAGCTGATTGTTAATGATATTGAAAAAGGCACTATTGATCCGGAAATAAAAATTTCAGATCCCGTTCGGCAGGAGCTTTTAAAAAAAATCAAAGCCCAGCCGGCGCGGGCGCAAGCGCTTCGTAAAATATTTTCCCAAGGCTTTGACACACCAATTGTTCCAAGAATTTGGCCGGGATTGAGCTTTGCCTTTGCCATCGGAAGCGGCGGTTTTTCAGTTTACACCGAAAAAATGCGCCATTATCTGGGAGACATTCCCATTTATTTTAGTGTTTATGCCGCTTCTGAATCGATCATGGCAATATGTACGGAAATGGAATCCCAGGAATTTACCCTGATTCCCGATTCGGCCTTTTATGAGTTTATTCCCGTGGAAGAAGACGCTGATCCGCTAAAGACGCTGACCCTTGATGAACTGGAGGTCGGCAAGGATTATGAAATTGTTCTGACTAATACATCGGGTTTTTATCGCTATCGGATCAAGGACGTGGTGCGGGTCGTGGGCTTCAATAAAAAATGTCCGAAAATCCAGTTTGTCTATCGCTTAAATCAGATGGTCAGTATCGCTGGAGAAAAGACCACTGAGGAGTGCATCTCCTGGGCGGTTTCCGAGTTTGCCAAAGAAGTGGGTTGCCAACTGGTTGATTTTAGTGTCTATGCGGACATCAATATATCGCCGGGTCGTTACACCATTGTGCTGGAAACAGAGACGCCCATTCCTTATGATAAAAGGGAGGCGGCGCGAGCAGTGATGGAAGAGAAATTAAATATTGCCAATCCATCGATTGCCAAGAAAATCAAGACCCAAGTACTCAGTCATACCGAGCTGGCGATTGTTCAGGAAGAGACTTACGCCCTTTACCGGGATTTAATGATTATGCGCGGGATTTCTGGTAATCAGTTAAAACCGGTTCGGGTCATCGATACCTTGATCAAAGAAAATTTTTTCTTTGCGCTTTTGGATAAGGAGTAAAAGATGATTAATTTACTCATGCGTTATTTAAAAGACTATCGTCGCCAGATGATTTTTGTCTTTGTCTTTGTTTTAAGTCAGGCGGCCTGTCAGCTTTATCTGCCGGTGATGATGGGAAATATTGTGCAGAATGGTGTGGCCGAGGGAAACACCCAGGTAATTTTAAGCAGCGGGATGCATATGCTTATGGTTTCGGTTGCTGCAGCCGTCTGCATGGTAGCTTCCTCTTATTTTTCAGCCTATGTCACAGCATCTTTTACCAGCCGAATCCGGGCGGATGTCTTTGATAAAGTGAAAGATTTCTCGCAAAGCGATTTTAACAGTTTTGGAGCAGCAACCCTTTTAACCAGATCAACGACAGATGCCACCCAGATGCAGATTGTGGTTATCAATGGTTTGCGATCACTCCTGCTGATTCCAATTACCGGGGTTGGTGCCTTGATCATGGCTTTTCGGCAGAATGTTTTATTGACATTTATCCTTTTAACCGCCTTTTTGGTGACAAGTATTGTGATTGCCATGACAACCCGGCGCAGCATGCCGCTTTTTCAGGAAATGCAAAAAAAAGTTGACCGGATCAATCTGTTAATGAAAGAAAAGCTGACTGGTGTTCGTGCCATTCGGGCTTTCAATCGTCAGGCTTATGAAACCGATAAGTTTGAAACGGCCAATCAGGAAGGCATGGACGCGGCAGTTAAAGCCAGCTACGCCGTGGCCTTTTTCTCACCTTTGATGCAACTGATGATGAACATAACAATGGTAGTGATTTACTGGCTGGGTTCAGTGGAAGTTCAGCAAAAGATTGTTGATATTAGCGACTTGATGGTTTTTATACAGTATGTTTTGATGTTTATGTCTTCACTCAGTCTGGTTTCTGTACTATTAATGGCCTACCCCAAAGCGGAGGTTTCGGCTGCTCGTGTTAAAGCGGTACTGGATGCCCCCTTATCAATTACTGACCCGCAAAATCCTCGTACACTAGGTGATGTGAAAGGGAAAGTTGAGTTTCGCAATGTGGATTTCGGCTATGCAGGCGCTGAGAAAAAGGTTCTCTCGGGGATAAGCTTTGTTGCTGAGGCTGGAAGAACGACGGCCATCGTAGGCGCCACCGGATCGGGGAAAACAACCCTGATCAATCTGCTTTTGCGACTTTATGAAGTAACCAACGGGCAAATTTTAGTTGATGACGTGAATATTAAAGAACTGGAACAGAAGCGTTTGCGCGAAAATATCGGCTATGCGCCTCAAGAATCAGTTCTCTTTGGCGGTAAGATTTCTGATAATATGCGAGTCGGGAAAAAAGAAGCCACTGATGCAGAAATTGAAGAGGCCTTATCCATGGCTCAGGCTATGGAATTTGTTGCACCACGCCAGGACGGGGTGGAATCGGTCATTACCCAAGGCGGTAAAGATCTGTCTGGTGGCCAGCGTCAGCGTTTGAGCATTGCCCGGGCACTGGTCAAAAAAGCTCCAATTACCCTCTTTGATGACTGCTTTTCGGCTCTTGATTTTAAGACTGATGCAATGGTGCGAAAGAATATTAATCAGGCATTTGCCAACAAAACCATGATTATCGTTGCCCAGCGCATCAGCACTGTTAAGGATGCTGACAAGATTATTGTCCTTGATAACGGCTTGCTGGTAGGACAGGGGCGACATGAGGAACTGGCTGAGACCTGCGCGGTTTATCAGGAAATTCTAAAATCTCAGGCATATGCTGACAGTAAGGAGGAATCCTTATGAAAAAAACACGCAAATTGACTTTTAAAGAAGTTTTGATGCAACTGGAAAAATATTTGCGGAATGAAAGACATCTGCTGATTATGGTGGGATTTTCCCTGGTGATGAGTACGATTTTTACCATTCTGGCACCGATCTACACCAAAAATATTACCAATAGTCTGGCTGATTCGGTGGCTCAGGGAGCAGATGTCAATTTTCCTTTTATCGGCAGGCAGATCATCATTTTAGTTGTTTTGTATTTTTTAAGTGCCGGGTTCACTTTTTATGCGACCCGCAAAACCAGTTTTTTATCGCAGCTGATGATTAAGCGGCTGCGCGAAGATATTCAGGACAAGCTTAATCGGCTGCCCCTCAATTATCTTGATTCCTGTGAGCGCGGTGATTTGCTTTCAAGAGTTACTAACGACTGCTCAACCCTCTCAGGAGCGCTGGAAGGCAATGCGACACAGATTCTGGTGCAGGGAACGACAATCATCGGTATCATTGTTATGATGTTTGTTTTAAGTGTCAAACTCAGTCTGATTTTTCTGGTGGTACTGCCCTTGTCTTTCCTGATTTTACAGATGATTACCAAAAAGACGCAAGTTTTATTTCGCCGACAACAGCGAGAGCTGGGCGATTTAAATGGCCTGATTGAAGAAGTATATTCCGGACATCTGATTGTCAAGTCCTTTAACTATGAGGAAGAAGCTTCTGATCGTTTTGAAGATATTAATAAAAGATTTTTTACGTCCTACTTGAGATCCCGATTCTTTTCCGGTTTAACCACGCCTCTGATGAAGCTGGTCAACAATCTTGGCTATATCGCCATTTGTGTTGCGGGTGGGATCTTTGTTGTGAAGGGCAGCTTTACAATTGGTGGGATTCAGGCCTTCCTGATTTATGCCAATGACATTGCCAGTCCGATTGCCTCTATTTCGAACAATTTCAACAACATTCAGGCGGGTGCGGCGGCAGCCGAACGAATACTTGATTTTCTAAAAAATGATGAAGAGCTTCCTGATCATCCAATCCAGGAACTTGACAGTTCCAATATCGAGGGCAACATTGAGTTTGCCCATGTGGAATTCGGTTACGTGCCAGAACGGATGCTGTTTCATGATGTGTCACTAAAAGCCAGTCCTGGTCAGGTAATGGCTGTAGTAGGTCCCAGTGGTGCTGGTAAAACGACCCTGGTCAATCTTTTGATGCGTTTCTATGAGATCAACTCTGGTGTCATCAGTCTGGAGAATAAAAATATTCAGGAATTATCCAGAAACAATCTGCGTTCAGCTTTTGGGATGGTACTACAGGATACATGGCTGTTTGATGGTACTATTGCTGAAAATATTGCTTATGGTAAGACTGGCGCCAGCAGGGAAGATGTTATTAGGGCAGCAAAAAAAGCCCAATGCCATGATTTTATCAAGAAGCTGCCCTTAGGTTACGATACCATTATAGGGGGAGATTTTACCAGCTTATCGGAAGGTGAATGTCAGCTTTTGGCGATCGCCAGAACCATTATTGCTGATCCTGCGGTACTGATACTGGATGAGGCCACATCATCGGTGGATACTCGAACAGAACTGTTAATTACCAAAGCTATGGAAGAAATGATGAAAGGCAAAACCACCTTTATCATTGCCCATCGCCTCTTTACCATTAAAAATGCCGATCAAATTATTTTTATGATGGACGGCGATATTAAAGAAGTGGGTAGTCATGATGAGTTGATGGCACAGGATGGCTTGTATGCAAATCTTTACTTAAGTGCTTCTGATCATTAGCAAGGAGCGATTAAAAACAAAAGCATTTCAATCATATTTAAAATGTCAAACAAATTCAAAGCTATGGATGCAAAGCAAGTTTAGATGATCAGATACCGATAATTGCGAAAAGGTCAGTAAACGATGCGGTGCTTTTCCCAAATAATTTTAAGGAGCGTAATATGAAAGGCTGGTTATTAAGAAATCCCCAAAAAATGGAAGACCCTTCAATCGTAAAAATTATGAAGGTAGTGGAAGAAAGAAATCTGGAACTGGAGCTGGTAAATCCCCTGGATGTTCAGGTAGTTTGCGAGGATACTCCGGATGGAATGGTTTATGTGGGTGATGAGAAAAAAATGGTTCCGGATTACGTGATTGCGGCATTTTTTACCGAAAAAAACTATCATGCGCAATCGGTATTGATCATGCTGGAATCACTGGGTGCATTCTGTATTAATAATTGGGACTGTATTGAAGGGGTTGACGACAAACTCCATGTTTTTCAGAAAGTTGTGAAAGATATAAAAGGGGTGAAATTCCCTAAAACTGTTTTGATAACCGATAAAACCACACCTGAATTTATTAGCAGTCAGTTTGATTATCCGGTAGTCATGAAAGTCATGCACGGCAGTAAAGGTCAGGGTGTGGTGCTGGTCAATTCTGAAAAAGAATGTGAAACCTTAATTAATATGACAATGGCCGGGAAATGCAGTGATGAAATTATTGTTCAGGAATGCATTAGTTCTTCCAGAGGCAGAGATATCCGAATTGTTTTAATTGATGGTAAATTCGAAACAGCCTTTGTGCGACAAAATGAAAGCAGCTTCCGTTCGAACATTGCAAAAGGAGGAAAGAAAGTGGATTTTGATCCGCCTCAGGAATTAATCGAAACAGCTGAAAAAATTGCCAGCCTTCTAGGAATTGCCGTTGGAACGGTGGATTTTCTTTTCGGTGAAGAAGGAACATTTTATCTTTGTGAAGCCAATGCCATGCCGGGGATTGCTTTCGATGTCGAAGCGGCCTTTAAAAAAGTTGTGAAAGCGGTAGCCGAAAGACCGGTGCCGGCATGGAAGGAAGTAAAATGAGAGGCTGGCTGTTACTCAATCAGAAAACCATGGATGACCCTTCAATTCAGATGATTGTGGGTTTGATTAAAAAAATGAATCTGGACATTGAACTGGTGGACATTAAAACCGTGCAGGTTCTTTGCAGTCCTGAAAAACTGACATATATTCAGGTTGGTCAAAAAGAATTGGTCGTTCCCGATTTTTGTCTGGCGGCATTTTTTGGCGGCAATAACTATCACAGTCAGGCGGTTCTGCAGATGCTCGAAGGCCAGGGAGTCTTTTGTGTCAATAGTCTGGAAAGCCTTAAGAATACCTCTGATAAACTGCGAACTTTTCAGAAAGTTTCAGCTTCATCAAAGAGCATTTTTTTCCCCAAAACCCTACTTTTTACCGATACGTTAAACCTCGATTATGTCGAAAAAGCCATTGGTTTTCCCTGCGTGGTTAAAGTCATGCATGGCAGCAAAGGTAAAGGGGTCATTCTGGTTAAAACCAGCCATGAACTCAAGAATCTGTTAGACCTTTTGGGCGCGGGTACTTACGACGATGAAATTTTAGTTCAGGAGTGTATTGAGGCTTCAAAAGGCCGCGATCTGCGCATTATGCTGGCTGGGCGCAAATATTCACAGGCTTACATTCGGGATAATGGTGATGAATTTAAATCAAACCTGTCTCAGGGCGGTGAGCTGCAATTTTTAACGCCTCCGGATGAGGTGATCAAAATTGCCGAAGAAGTGGCGCAGCTGCTGGATATTTACTTTGGCAGTGTCGACTTCCTGATGGGTGAAAATGATACCTATTATATCTGCGAAGCCAATTCGATGACCGGACTGACCTATTCAAAAGAAATGGCCACTAGCACTGAAGATAATCCCTTGATTAGCATATTAAAAGAAATTATGACCGAGACAGCTAGACGAAGAACGTGATTTGAGAGTATAACTAAAAATAATATTGAAATGGCCGATAAAATAAAAAAATTATCGGCTGTTTTTTTATGTAAGCCCATGCCGGGCGCACATAAAAAGACAGCCTCTAAAGGCTGTCCTAAGCGATTCTAATATGGTGGAGATGAGGGGACTTGAACCCCTGGCCTTCTGACTGCCAGTCAGACGCGCTCCCAGCTGCGCCACACCCCCAATTGATACGACCTGTTTATTATAAAGGAATCCGAAAATTAATGCAAGTACTTTTTGAAATAATGATTGTTCTTGATTCAGACACGCAGGTTAGAAATGACGCTTGTTTTCAGTCAAGACAAAAAAGTACTTATTTTTTGGTAAAAACACAAAAATATTGAAAAAATCTTTTGAGACTGTATTATTTTGATGTAGAATCACTTAAAAGAGTAAAAAAACTGCCATAATTTCTATGATTGTGATATAATGTTAGCGGATTTAATGTTGAGTTACGGAAATATTATCTGAAAGGGTTGTTTTATGAGAGTCTTATTAAAGATTACTGACATTATTGATGTGGACGTTCTACAGAGAATTCAGGATTCCTTTTCCGCAGCAACAGGTCTTGCGGCAGTCACCGTCGACTATAAGGGGAATCCCATAACTGAATACAGTAATTTTTCTGAGTTCTGTAAATGCGTCCGTAAAAACAGCCACAACCGAGATTGCTGTTATCAATCGGACGCTCACGGGGGGGATAGAATCGGCCAGATCAGGAAAACCATCCATTTATATCTGTCATGGCGGTTTGGTGGACTTAGCGGTTCCAATCATGGTAAAGGGCAACTATCTGGGCGCAATTCTGGCGGGGCAGATAAAAATCGGGGAAGAGGAAATGAAGGCTTTGCCCATGAGAACCAGTCATGAATTAACAGACTTTTCCCGTGATTCAGAGATTATGCAGCTCTATAATCGTGTTACCCAAACAACCTTAGATCAGGTAAGAGCTTCTGCGGATCTGCTTTATATGATTGCCAATTATTTGGTTGAAAAGCAGATGATTCATATTATTCAGGAAGAACTGCATAATAAAAATCTGGAGCTGATGGAGGAGGTTAAACTTCGAAGTGAAGTGGAAGCCTCATTGAAGGAAGCGGATTTAAAAGCTCTGCAGGCGCAGATTAATCCACATTTCCTATTTAATGTACTTAACACCATCGGGCGGCTGGCACTTTTGGAGGGCGCCGATAAAACGCAGGAGATGATTTACGCCTTTTCCGATATGATGCGATACACGCTTAAAAAAGAAAAAAACAACGTGGTAACGCTCAAGGAGGAAATGGAGCACGTGCAGAATTATTTGGCGATTCAAAAAATGCGTCTGGGTAATCGTTTGGATTATTCCGTCAAGATTGATCAGGAAGCTGAAGACATTTTTTGTCCATTTATGACAATTCAGCCTTTTGTTGAAAACGCCATTATACATGCGATTGAACCCAATGCAAAAGGTGGCAAAGTACGCATCATCGCTAAAGCCAATAAAGAGATCGTTGAACTTAAAATTCTAGATGATGGCGTGGGAATTCCCAAAGATCGGATTGATAAAATTCTTGATGGTTCCTATGAATCAGGGGGGCAGGAGAAAAATACCGGCATCGGGATCAATAATGCCAATAAACGGCTGATGTATTATTATGGCGTTGATTATGGGGTTGATATCCAGAGTGTTCCTGAAGAAGGAACCGAAATTACTATTAATATTCCCCGCAAATCAACGACAGGAAGGGGACTATAAATGTACAGATTATTTATTGTAGAAGATGAACATCTTGAAATCGAGGCGATTAAGCTGATTCTCAGTCAGTATGGTGAAAATATTGAGGTGGTGGGAGAAGCTTCTTCAGGTCTGGTAGCTTTAGAAGAAATCAGACGCTTGAATCCGGATATTATTCTATTGGACATAAATATTCCCGAGATCAATGGCATTGATGTGTTAAAAGCGATCAAAAAAGAAGATCATGATAAGAAAGTTATTCTCATAACGGCCTTTAATGAGTTCGATTTTGCCCATCAGGCGATTAAAGCCAGGGTCGATGATTTTTTGTTAAAACCAATTCGCCCTCAGCAGCTGATGGATTCAATCAATCAGAGTGTTTCTTCTTTAAAAAGCAATGCCAAAGAACGCTTTGACGAAAAAATGAATGAGGTTATTTTTGCTGTTATTCAGAAAAAATACAGCGATGCCAGAAACTCATTGATTACTTATCTGGATCTGGTTTACGATTATCACACCTATGATATTATTTCTATTCAGAATGAAATACGTCACTTTATGGAAGAGTTAAATATTGTTACCAAGGATATGTGCGGATATTCTTTAAACAGTCCCCTCTGCTCACAGAATCATATGCAGTTTGTCAATATGTATAAAAACCGATATGACTTAAAAGTGGAGATCATGAAAACCATTGATAAAGTTTTTGATCGAATGCTGGATAACAAAGAAACCCGAAAGAACAATATTGAGGATATCTTAAATTATATTGACCGCAACTGCTACAAAGATATTTCTTTAGATCAGGTTGGTGAATATGCCAATATGTCTTCTTACTACTTGAGTAAAATCTTCAAAAAAGAAACTGGGGTCAATTTTGTCACCTATCTGACTGAACGAAAAATTGAGATTGCCAAGGATATGCTGGCTAACACAGATGTGCCGATTATCAATATCGCTCTGGATTTATCCTATCATGAACCTAATTATTTCAGTAAAGTGTTTAAAAAAAGCACTGGCATGACGCCGACTGAATACCGCAAGGAAAAAAGAGGTGCGGAGTCGGTTGAAAAGACAGAAAAGGAATCGAAAAACAAATTAAAAATCAGCAGTTGAAAACTGAATAATCTTAAATCTGACAAATCGCCTGCAAAACTTTCGATACGATAAAGTTTTGCAGGCGATTTTTAATTGAATTTCAAAGGGGAATTGTTTGCTTTGTTCCTTTTTTTACAGGTAAGTTCTGTAAAAAATCTGGAAAAGAGGCGCTATATGTGTATATTTAGTGGACAAAGTACATGAATGAGTTGAAATATTCCACCTTAGTCAAGGAGTAAAAAAAAATATCAGCTGATGAAAAAGGTTTTCATAATCTGTTTAGAAAAAGGACAATAATTTTATAAGAACAGCGCAAGTAATTATCATGGGCTTTGAATTAGAATATAAGTAGTTCAGCAACAAATCTTGAATAAGGAGGATAAAGCTTATGACAAACGAAGCTTTAGGTATGATCGAAACTAAAGGATTGGTTGGTTCTATTGAAGCAGCTGATGCAATGGTTAAATCTGCAAACGTATCATTAATGGGCTATGAAAAAATCGGTTCAGGACTTGTAACCGTCATGGTTCGTGGTGATGTTGGTGCTGTAAAAGCCGCTGTTGATGCTGGAGCTGCTGCTGCAGATAAAGTTGGCCAGGTTGTTTCAGTACATGTGATCCCAAGACCACACACAGATGTGGAGAAAATTTTACCAAGTCTATAATAATTTAATTACGGAGGTGTAAATTAATGAAAGATGATTTAATGAACAAATTGATGGAAGAAGTGATGAAGAAAATGGGTGAAGTTGAAGAAACAGGCACAGTAGCTGCTGCTACAGGCGTTTGTGGTTTAACTGAATATGTTGGAACTGCTGTTGGTAACACAATCGGTTTCGTTATTGCAAACGTCGACAGAACTTTACACGAAGCCATGAAAATCGATCCTAAATATCGATCAATCGGTATTCTTTCAGCTCGTACTGGTGCTGGCCCTCAGGTATTCGCTGCAGATGAAGCTGTAAAAGCTACTAACTGTGAAGTTGTTTCCTGCGAATTTGCACGAGATACAGAAGGTGGCGCTGGTCACGGTTCTTTAATTATCTTTGGTGCAGAAGACGTATCTGATGCTAAACGTGCGGTTGAAGTTGCATTAAATGATCTTGACAGAACATTCGGAGATGTTTATGCAAACGCTGCTGGACACTTAGAGTTCCAGTACACAGCTCGTGCAAGCTTTGCCTGCAACATGGTATTTGGCGCTCCTATCGGAAAAGCTTTTGCAATTATTGTTGGTGCTCCAGCTGGTATCGGCGTATTAATGTCAGATGCTGCTTTAAAAGCTGCTAACGTTGAACTTTGTGGTTATGCTTCTCCAGACAATGGCGGAACAAAATATTCAAACGAGTCTATGATCTTCATCTCAGGTGATGCTGGTGCAGTTCGACAAGCGGTTTACGCTGCTCGTGAAGTTGGAAAACAAGCCCTGGAAGCTCTTGGCGGTCCTTGCCCACCTGTAACAACTCCTTACATCTAAGCAGCTGTTATTGAAGTTTTCCAAAATATAAGGAGGAATGATGACTATGAAGTCTAAAAGATTTGAAGCACTAGCAGCTCGTCCAGTTAAAAAGGACGGCTTCGTAAAAGAATGGCCAGAAGTTGGTTTGATTGCCATGAACAACCCTGGAGATCCTACTCCAAGCCTGGTTGTTGAAAATGGTTGTGTTGTTGAGTTAGATGGTAAAAAACGAGCAGATTTCGATATGCTTGATACTTTTATTGCTAACTATGCAATTCGTTTAGAAAAAGCTCAAGAGTATATGGCGATGGATTCTTTAGAAATTGCCAACATGCTTGTTGATATAAATGTACCTCGTGATGTAGTTGTTGATATTACAACTTCAATCACACCAGCTAAAATCGTTGATGTACTTAACAAAATGACTGTACTGGAAATGATGATGGCTCAGAACAAAATGCGTGCTCGCCTGATGCCTTCTAACCAGTGCCACGTTACAAACGTTAAAGATAACATGACTCAGATTGCTGCTGATGCGGCAGAAGCTGCTATTCGAGGATTCGACGAAATGGAAACAACTGTTGGTATCGCTCGTTACGCTCCTTTCAATGCTCTGGCTATCATGGTTGGTGCTAATACTGGCCGTCCTGGTATCTTAACACAATGTGCGGTAGAAGAAGCTACCGAACTTGACCTTGGTATGAGAGGTTACACCGCTTACGCTGAAACGATTTCTGTATACGGTACAGAACCAGTTTTCATGGATGGTGATGATACTCCATATTCAAAAGCTTTCTTGGCTTCCAGCTATGCTTCTCGAGGCCTGAAAATGCGATTTACATCTGGTTCTGGTTCAGAAGTACAGATGGGTTATGCTGAAGGTAAATCAATGCTTTACCTGGAAGCTCGATGCTTATACATCACTAAAGGAGCCGGTGTACAGGGTAGCCAGAATGGTTCTGTATCTTGTATCGGTGTACCAGCTGGTGTACCAGGCGGTATCCGCGAAGTATTGGCAGAAAACTTACTAGCTGCTTGTCTTGACCTTGAATGTGCGTCTTCAAATGACCAGACCTTTACACATTCTGACCTTCGACGAGTTGCTCGTTCACTGATGCAGATGGTACCAGGAACTGACTATATCTGTTCTGGATATTCTTCTGTGCCTAACTACGATAACATGTTTGCTGGATCCAACTGGGATGCAGAAGACTATGATGACTGGAACGTTATCCAACGTGACCTTAAAATTGATGCAGGTTTACAGCCAATTACTGAAGAAGCTCTTGTTGCAGCTCGTGCTAAAGGCGCTCGTGCTATGCAGGTTATCTTTAGAGAATTGGGACTGCCAGAAATTTCTGATGCAGAAGTTGAAGCAGCTACCTACGCTAACGGATCTCAGGACATGCCTGACCGTGACGTTGTTGCTGACCTTAAAGCTGCAGAAGAACTGCTGGCTCGTGGCGTAACTGCTGTTGATTTCATTAAAGCTTTAGATAAGGGCGGCATGAAAGATGTAGCTGATGCAATCTTTAAGATTCAGTTACAGAAAGTTGCTGGCGACTACCTGCACACCGCATCTAAATTAAGTCCTGACTTTGAATGTATCTCAGCTGTTAACTATCCAAATAACTACACAGGTGTTTGTACAGGATATCAGATCAGTGACGAAAGATGGGCTCAGATCCAGGATATTCCATGGGCTGTTGACCCAGAAAGCGTTTAAGGAAAGGGGTGTATAGATATGGCTATTAATGAACAGATGTTAAAAAGCATTATCGAAGATGTTTTAAAAGAAATGACAGGTGCAGCTCCTGCTGCCGCTCCTGCTGCCGCTCCTGCTGCTGCTCCTGCTGCTGCCGCTGCAGCCGCTGGTGCAGTTAAACTGACTCCAGTTGGTGACGCTGCTCAAGGTGTTGCCAGTGATGAAGTTGTCATCGGTCTGGCTCCAGCTTTTGCTGAATTCCAGAATGTAAGCATCATCGATGTTCCTCACGATAAAATCTTAAAAGAAATTATCGCTGGTATCGAAGAAGAGGGCTTAAAAGCTCGTGTTATTAAAGTATACAGATCTTCTGACGTTGCTGTTGTCGGACATACTGCTGCAAAATTAAGCGGATCTGGTATCGGTATTGGTTTACAGTCAAAAGGAACCTGCCTGATTCATCAGAGAGATCTTCCACAGTTAAGTAACCTTGAACTTTTCTCTCAGGCTCCTTTGATCGATTTAGAAACATATCGAGCTATCGGAAAAAATGCTGCTAAATATGCTAAAGGCGAAAGCCCGAAACCAGTACCTGTAAGAAACGACCAGATGGCTCGTCCAGCTTACCAGGCTAAAGCAGCGCTGTTACATATTAAAGAAACTGAACATGTTGTAAATGGTAAAAAAGCTATTGAACAGCAAGTTTCGTTTGCATAAGTGGAGGTGACCAGAATGACACAAGAACAAATGTTAGAACAGATCGTAAAACAGGTAATGAGTTCTATGGGTGGTGCTGTTTCAGCTCCAGCCGGCAGTGCAGGAACCGTTACAGCTGCTGATTATCCAATCGGCGACAAAAAACCTGAACTGATCAAATCAGCTACAGGAAAAGGATTAAAAGAATTAACCATCGATAAATTATTATCTGGCGAATTAAAACCAGAAGATTTAAGAATTCGTCCTGAAACTCTGGAACTACAGGCGCAGGTTGCTGAATCTGTAAAACGAGGCACTTTCGCTCTTAACTTAAGAAGAGCTGCTGAGTTAATCGCTGTTCCTGATGCTCGACTTCTTGAAATCTACAATGCAATGCGACCATACAAATCGACAAAAGATGAACTGGTTGCCATTGCTGATGAATTAAAAACAAAATATAATGCACCAATTTCTGCATCACTAGTAGCTGAAGCAGCAGATGTGTATTATGCAAGAAAGCGATCTAAAGAATTTATCTAAATAGTTTTTAGGTGAAGATGGCGCTTTTGGAAAATTTGTTTGGAGGACTCAAATATGATATTAGCAGGAATTGATATTGGAAATGCGAGTACAGAAACTGCACTTGCCCGATATGTTGACGGCAAAATGGATTTCCTTGCCAGTGGAATCGTTGATACCACTGGTATGAAAGGAACACGACAGAATATTCATGGAGTATTTGCCTCTTTAAAACAAGCCCTGGAAAAAGCTGATCTTACCGTTGAAAATGTTGATCTTATTCGAATCAACGAGGCTGCACCCGTTATAGGGGATGTAGCAATGGAAACTATTACTGAAACAATCATTACGGAATCTACCATGATCGGTCACAATCCCTCTACACCAGGGGGATTGGGGGTCGGTGTGGGGATCACCGTAGACATAAGGGATGTTAATAATTGTGAAAAAGGATCGGCAGTTATCGTGATTATTCCCCGCGAGGTGGATTTCGATAACTCGTCCAGCATTATTAACAATGCCGTCAAAAGCGGCATATATGTAAATGGTGCCATTGTCCAGCGTGATGATGGCGTTTTAATTAACAACCGTTTAGAGAAAAAAATTCCTATTGTCGATGAAGTCTCATTAATAGAAAAAGTCCCATTGAATATGCGCGCAGCCATTGAAGTAGCTGCACCGGGATCGGTGGTTGAACAGTTGTCAAATCCGTATGGTATTGCTACGGTATTTGAATTAAACTCGGATGAAACCAAACAGGTTGTACCTGTTTCGCGGGCGTTAATCGGGAATCGGTCAGCAGTTGTTATTAAGACACCAGCGGGAGACGTGAAAGAACGAAAAATCCCAGCTGGTCAGATTATAATACAGGGTGAAAATAAAAAAGCTCAGGTAAATGTGGATGATGGCGCCGAAAAGATTATGGAGGCGATTCGTTCTGTTGCACCTGTTTCCGACATTAAAGGAGAAGCAGGAACAAATGCAGGGGGAATGCTGGAAAAAGTCAGACAAGTTATGTCTAATTTAACCGATCAGCTTCCATCGGCAATTAAAATCCAGGATTTACTGGCGGTTGATACATTCGTACCGCAGACAGTTAAAGGCGGGGTTGCCGAAGAATTTTCAATGGAAAATGCCGTTGGAATTGCAGCCATGGTTAAAGCTGACAAACTGCAGATGAATATGATCGCGGAAGAGCTCGAAAAAGAACTGGGCGTAAAAGTTGAAGTTGGCGGTGTCGAAGCTGATATGGCGATTCGTGGCGCTTTAACAACCCCAGGCAGCAACAAACCAATGGCGATTATTGATATGGGTGCCGGTTCTACCGATGCCGCCATTATTAATCGTTCTGATGAAATAAAATCAATCCATTTAGCGGGTGCTGGAAATATGGTTACCTTACTGATTGGATCAGAATTAGGTTTTGAAGACCTGGCTTTGGCCGAAGACATCAAAAAATATCCATTGGCTAAAGTGGAAAGTTTATTTCATATCAGACATGAAGATGGAACAGTACAGTTTTATGATAAACCCCTGGATCCGCGAACATTCGCCCGGGTGGTTATTTTAACCCCCTTAGGAATGGTACCAATTCCCGGTAATCATTCGATGGAACGAATCAGACAGGTTCGACGGGATGCTAAAACGAAAGTGTTTGTTGTGAATGCGATTCGTTCGCTGGAACGCGTCAGTCCAACTGGCAATGTCAGAGATATGGAATTCGTCACCCTGGTCGGCGGATCAGCGCTTGATTTTGAAATACCGCAGCTGGTGACAGATGCGTTGTCAAAATACAGCATCGTCGCAGGTCGTGCCAATATTAGAGGGGTTGAAGGTCCACGTAATGCTGTTGCATCCGGACTCGTACTGGCGTACGCTGAAGGTGAATAAAATGCGACTGGATTATGATGCACCAAAACCTGAAATTAAAGTATTGCACGGTAAAAATGAAACATTGAATTGTGTTGTTTCACATGTTTTGCATGGCATTGAAGAAGAAGGTCTGCCCTTTTCTGTTGAAGAAAACGAGGAATTGGATTCGATTGAGCTGGCATATCGTGGTGCGGAATTATCGCATCTTGGTGTGGGGATTGGGATTACTGAGAAAGAAGTGGTCTTGCATTTTATTAAATTAAAAGAAGATCAGCCCTTGTTCAGAGTTCCTTCGTATAGTGATGTGGAAACATTAAGAGCTTTGGGAAGCAATGCGGCGCGAATTGTGAAACGCATGCCATTTAAGAATCTTGATAATACTGAACTGTCGTAAGGAGGGGTTAATTTGCATAGAGGCGAGGCCATTGGCCTAATTGAAGCTATCGGGTTGGCCACAGCAGTGGAAGCAGCAGATGCGGCGGTTAAATCAGCAAATGTCAGACTCATTGGTTATGAACCCTGCAAAGGTGACGGTATGTCGACCATTAAGGTGGCTGGTGATGTAGGAGCAGTTAAAGCTGCATGTGAAGCTGCAGCGGCAGCCTGTGCCAACGGGCGCGGAGTTTTTAGTGTTAAAGTAATACCTAGACCCGCCGAAGGGATCGAAAAGCTGATTTATAACAGTCAGACTGTTGGTTATGTACCAGCAGAAGAAAAGACAAATGACGAGAGCGTTGAAGAGGAAACGACCGATTCAACTGAAGAATAAGGAAGATTCCTTGTAGAAAAGGTGTTTACCATGAATGCAGAAGAAAAACAAGTAATAGAACAGATTGTGATTAACACAGTCAAAAAACTGATTGAAGCAGAAAACTCTCCAAATCGCGTGGTTTTAGGAATTTCCAATAAACATATTCACTTATGTCAGGCGGATATTGAAACCCTGTTTGGGGAAGGTCATCAGTTAACAAATTTAAAAGACTTAAAACAGCCCGGACAGTACGCTGCTGCCGAAACTGTTAAAGTTATAGGTCCAAAAGGAAGCTTTGGAAAAGTTCGAATTCTAGGACCAGCCAGACCAGAAAGTCAAGTGGAAATTTCACTGACAGATGCCAGAACGTTAGGTATCAATGCACCGGTCATGGAATCGGGTCACCTGGAAGGAACGCCTGGTATTACCCTTGAAGGTCCAAAAGGATCTGTAACGCTGGAACGTGGTGTGATGATTGCGCTTAGACACATTCATATGCCACCGGATATTGCTGAAGCCTTGAATATTAAAGACAAAGATTTTATATCAGTTGAAACATGTGGTGTAAGAAAAACGATATTCTGCAATGTCTTGGCTCGGGTATCGGATAAATTTGACTATGAAATGCATCTTGATACTGATGAAGCCAACGCAGCGGGGCTTAAGAATGACGATTATTTAAAAATTATACCCAACAACAGGTGATTAAATGGACTGGAAATCAGGAAATGACGCAATACTTGAGCTGGCCGAACTGATCCGTCTGAAAAAGGCAAATCCTTATACCGGAAAACTGAAAGTTGGTGTCGATTTAGGGACTGCTAATATAGTTATAGCGGTAGTAGATGAAAACAATAGACCTATTGCCGGGGCAACACAAGGTGCATCAGTGGTTCGTGACGGGATTGTCGTTGATTACCTCGGTGCAAGCCAGATTGTAAGAAAGTTAAAAGGCGAAGTTGAAGCGATTTTAGGGGTTGATTTAACCAATGCTAATGCGGCAACTGCCATTCCGCCTGGAATTTTAGAAGGCAATACCAAAATTATCGCCAATGTTGTTGATTCTGCCGATTTTATTGTAACCAATGTTGTCGACGAACCGACAGCTGCGGCAACTGTGCTGGGAATAACTGAAGGTGCTGTTGTCGATGTTGGGGGCGGAACGACAGGCATCAGTGTTATAAAAAACGGCGAAGTGGTATTTACCGCCGATGAAGCGACCGGCGGGACGCATATGAGCTTAGTCCTTGCAGGTTTTCACCATATCAGCTTTGAAGAAGCAGAAGAATACAAAAAAAATGAATCACAGAAGAAAGTGTTTCCAATTATCAAACCGGTTGTTCAGAAAATGGCATCCATCGTCAATCATTTTTTAACCGGCTACGATGTCGATGTGATTTATGTGGTTGGTGGGGCCTGTTTATTTGATGATTTTGAAAAAATCTTTGAAGCAGAAACCGGCATAAAAACTATCAAGCCTGTGGAACCATTATTGGTAACACCATTAGGGATAGCCTTTAATTGTCAAGGGTAAGGAATGTGGTGATAAGAAATGGATATGAAGGGAATGCTTGAAGACAGCCTTTTTGATCTTCTGGTTCAGAAGGTTGTTGAAGAAGTAATCAGAAGAATTAATGCAAAGCCCCAAAAAGCGTTAGTGATGTTTACCGGAGCAACGATTGGCTTTAAGGAATCGATGGACTCACTGTCGAAACTACAAAAAGAAGGTTGGCAATTAAAAGTTGTTCTTTCAGATGATGGGATGAAGGTGCAGAACCCTGAAGCAATCAAACAGGAACTGAATCTGGAAACCATTTATCACAGTGGAAATATCGAAAGCCAGAAAGAACTCTACAATGATGTTGATTTGATGATTGTCGCAACGATGACGATCAATACAGCTGCTAAATTTGCAAATGGGATTACAGATACGGTATTATTATCGCTTCTGAATCATGGATTTATGGCGGGAATCCCGGTAGTAGGTGCTAAAGATGCCTGTGATCCGGATAATCCTGTGCGAGTAAAAGCGGGAATGGGAAAATCAACAGCTGGATATAGAAAAATGCTTCTGTCAAATATGAACACATTAACAGATTTTGGGATGATACTTGTTGATGCAAAAGATTTATATACTGCCTGCACAAAGACAAAAATTTCTGAGTGCCAGGCTGACCCGGGGCAAAATAGTAAAGCGGAAACAAAGAATTCTGTTATGGCAGCTGCTCATGTTTATGGGCAGGATGAAATTACCCTAAATAAAAAGGTGATTTCACGGACTGATATTTTAAAAGCCCAGAATGCCGGCAGTATTCGAATACCAGCGAATGCTATTATAACCGAGGTCGCCGCAGAGGCTATTGAATCATTTAAACTTAAAATGATCAGATTTTAAAAGGTGGTGAATCAATGCAGTTAGCAAAAGTAGTTGGAAATGTGGTTTCAACGCAGAAAGATTCCAATCTTGTGGGTTGCAAATTACTGATAATTAAAAAAATTGATGAGTATGGCGAATTTGAAAAGTACTCAAGCCAATCAACCGCAATTGCTGTTGATGCCGTGGGTGCGGGAATCGGCGAAACTGTTATTGTTACGTCAGGTAGTAATGCCCGATACGTATACGGTGATAAGATGGCACCGCTTGACATGACAATTGTTGGAATTGTCGATGAGATTCAAATTGTTTAAGGAGGAAGCAAATGCCAAATGTATATACCCGTGGCGGCGATAAGGGTGAAACCTCTTTATTCGGATCTTCGCGCATAGGAAAAGACAATATCGAAGTCGATGCATATGGTACCATGGATGAAGCTAATTCAGCTATCGGTTTTGCCTATTCAATCATCGAAGACGGAGCGATTAAAGAAATTCTTCGCCACTTACAAAAGCGAATTTTCGTTTTAGGTGCAGAGTTAGCGAGCGACGACAAAGGCAAAGAGATGCTTAAGGACGGTATCTGTCAGAATGATATTGACTATATGGAAAAAGTTCTTGATCATTATCTTGAAATTGTCGGGCCGCAACGAGATTTTGTGATCCCTGGCGAAAATAAAAGTTCAGCAGCGCTTCATGTTGCCAGAACAATAGTCAGACGTGGTGAGCGCATCATTATTCACTATAATCGCGAACAAGATAATGCAGTACGACCAGAGATGATTAAATTCGTTAATCGTCTGTCGGATACGCTTTTTGTTCTGGCAAGAATGGAAGATTTCAACGCTGTTGTTAAAGATGTCGTTGGGCTTGTTAAAGAAAAAATAAATGAGGCTACAGTATCGGAAGATGCAGCGGTTGATAAAGATCAGGACTTTTCACTCTTACGACTAGCAAAAAAAATGAGTGCGGCAGCTCGTGTTAAAGCTGAAGAAATGGGTGTACCAATCGTATTTTCTGTCGTCGATCAAGGGGGAAACTTAACCTACTTTGAACGGATGGAAGATGCCTTGATGGTTAGTATTGATATTTCCATCAATAAAGCTTTCACAGCTAATGCGCTTAAAATGTCGACTGATAAGGTTGCAGGCGTTGTTAAAGAAGATGGATCTTTATATGGATTACAGTGGACCAATGATGGCCGAATGGTTGTCTTTGGCGGCGGTTATCCGATCAAAATCAACGGCCAGATAGTTGGCGGTATCGGTGTCAGCGGAGGATCTGTTGACGAAGACATGATCATAGCCAAAAGCGCGCTTGAAGTATTATGACGATTTAGAAAGACTAAGATTAACGTGATCCAGGAGGTACCAGGAATGAATATTGATACCACAGGTATTGAATATATTGTAAAAAAAGTAATGGCGGAAATTGATGTCGCTGTGGAAACCGGCAAACCGATTAAAGACGGTGAGTTTGGTATTTTCAATGATATGGAAAATGCCATTGATGCAGCATTTACTGCACAGAAATCATTTATGCGAACAAGTCTGGCATTCAGAAGCAAGCTGATTGCAGCCATGCGAGCTGAAATGCTGAAAAAAGAAAATATGGAAACTATTTGCGCTTTGGCAGTAGAAGAAACCGGCATGGGAAATTACCAGCATAAGCTTTTAAAACATGAGCTGGCTTGTAATAAAACGCCAGGTGTTGAGGATTTAGTTGCTGAAGCGATGACTGGTGATGATGGTTTAACGCTGATTGAACAGTCTCCATTTGGCGTTATTGGTGCGGTTTCACCTTCAACGAATCCAAGTGAAACAGTTATTAACAATTCTATTGGTATGTTGGCTGGTGGAAATACGGTTGTATTTGCACCCCATCCAAGTGCTAAAAAAGTTTCTGCATTATGTGTAAAACTTTTAAACAAGGCAATTATGGAAGTTGGCGGACCAGCAAACTTAATTGTAACAACTTATGAGCCAACCATTGAAAGTGCCAATACCATGTTTACCAGTGATAAAATCACGATGCTTTGTGCAACTGGTGGTCCAGGTGTTGTAAAATCAGTTCTTAAAAGCGGTAAAAAAGCAATTGGCGCAGGCGCTGGAAATCCACCGGCATTGGTTGATGAAACAGCCGATATCGAAAAAGCAGGTAAAGATATTATCGATGGCTGCTGTTTTGATAACAACCTGCCATGTATTGCAGAAAAAGAAGTTATTGTCGTTGAACAGGTTGCAGATTACCTGATCTTCAATATGAAGAAAAATGGTGCCTACGAATTAACTGATCCTAAGAAGATTCAGGAATTGGCTGATACCGTTTATCCGAACGGACGACTTAGCCGAGATTTCGTTGGTCGAGATGCCTGTGTTATTCTTAAAGCAATCGGAATTGAAGCAGATCCTTCAGTTCGTGTTATCATCATGGAAACAGCAAAGGATCATCTGTTTGCTGTTGAAGAACTGATGATGCCAATCTTACCGATTATTCGCGTTAAAGACGTTGCTGAAGGAATCGATTTAGCATGTGAGTTAGAACATGGAAATCGTCATACGGCTATCATGCATTCAACAAATGTTAATAATCTAACTGAAATGGCAAAAAGAGTCCAAACGACAATTTTTGTTAAAAATGGACCTTCCTATGCTGGTATTGGTGTTGGTGGTGAAGGCTACACAACATTTACAATTGCCGGTCCCACTGGAGAGGGCCTGACATCCGCAAGATCATTCACTCGAAAAAGAAGATGTGTTCTGGTTGGAGGATTTACCATTAAATAATTGAGGTGTTGTTCATGAGCGCAAACTTAGTAGAATTAGTACAAAGCGCCGGCATTGTAGGTGCCGGCGGGGCGGGTTTTCCGACCCAGGTCAAAATAAACTGTACCGTTGACACAGTTGTGGTTAATGGCGCAGAATGTGAACCTTTATTGCGCGTTGATCAACAACTAATGGATCTGGAGGCTGTTAAAATGTTGACAGCGCTCCAGGCCGTTATGGATCAAACACAAGCTAAGGAAGGCATTATCGGCCTTAAGAAAAAATACAAACCTGCGATTGAATCATTAACAAAAGAATTAGTGGCCTTTCCAAAAATCCGCATTCATCAAATGGGTAACTTTTATCCGGCTGGTGATGAACAGGTACTGGTGTATGAAACCACTAAAAGGATCGTACCAGAAGGCGGAATACCGTTAAATGTTAACACTATGGTTATAAATGTGGAGACACTTCTTGGCATTTATGATATAATGACCGCAGGAAAGCCTGTAATCGATACATATGTGACATTAACTGGTGAAGTAAAAAGACCTTTAACCACTAAACTACCGCTGGGGATTACCGTTAAGCAAGCGTTGGAAGTGGCAGGCGGGACTACAATTGATGAATTTGTCGTTATCAATGGTGGTCCGATGATGGGGAAAATTGTCGATGTGGATTCTACAATCACTAAAACGACAAAAGGGCTGATTGTTCTGCCTAAGATGCATCCTCTAATCATTTCAAAAACAAAACCAGTTAAAGAATCCATGAAAATGGCAGCAATTGCCTGCATGCAGTGTAACTACTGTACTGAACTATGCCCAAGATATGCCTTGGGACATAATTTGGAACCACACAAACTGATGCGAATTGCCGCATATGCTTCGACCCTGGATACGTCCACCCAAGCTACAAACGCATTTCTATGCTGTGAATGTGGCTTATGTCAATATGCATGTGTAATGGACTTGCAACCTTGGAAGATCAATACCATGCTCAAGCGAGAACTTGGCGGGCGAGGGATCAAAAATCCACATCATAACGCTCCGGAGGCAGCTGTACCATTTAGGGAAGGCAAGCAATTCAATGTTTACCGTTTAGTATCACGATTGGGACTGACGAAGTATGATCTTCCGGCTCCGATGGTTGAAACGGAAAATAATTATAAAAAAGTTAGCTTGCTTCTATCTCAACATATTGGTGCACCAGCTCAACCGATCGTTAAAGTTGGGGAACAAGTGGATCAAGGTCAACTCGTAGCTGAAATACCGGAAGGTAAATTAAGCTCCAGGATTTTTGCTAGTATTAGCGGTAGAGTTTCTGCCGTAGATGGTGATAAAATCATCATCGAGTCCTAAATCATATTTAAAGGGGGATAATTATGGACTTTACATTATTAATTGCTGCTTTCGGTGGTGGCTTGTTAGCCACAATGATGGGCGGGCTTTTTGCCTTTGTTATGACTGGTTTAACCGTTTTGTGTGCCGTTTTGGCAGGCGTTGCGGGATCTCCAGCAGTTGGAATGATTTCTTTCGGTTCTGTATTCGGACCACACGTAGCATTCGCTGGTGCTGTAGCCGGTGCTGCTTATGCCATGACTAAAAATCACATTGAAAATGGCCAGGATATCGTCACACCACTTGTTAAATTTGGTGATCCAATGGTATTAATCGTTGGTGGTATCTTCGGTATGGTAGGATTCCTGATTCAGTATATTTGGGGTCCATTACTGGGAACTTTAGCTTTCGACGGTTTACTGGGCGAAGGCGCAGGTGCTGGTTGGACTGACACAGTTGCTTTAACAGTAGCAACATCTGGTATTATTGTACGTTTAGTATTTGGTAAAACTGGTCTTACAGGAAAAACACCTGCTGGCGAAACTAGAGCCTGGGTGCCAACTGGAAACCGTTTAGCCTTTGTTTTAACTTATGGCTTAGGAATTGGTATCGTCTTTGGTGGAGTAGCTGGTGCATTAGGTGTTGCTGCTGATACAAGCGAACTGGCAGCTGCTTTATTTGCTTCTGCTAATGTAATCGGATTTGGTATTGCAGCTGTTTCACTGATCCTGATTCACATGGGCTTCCATTTTGAAGGATGGCATCACATTGTACTGCCAGCAACAACAACCGCAATGATTATGTTTACTGCAACTGCTAGCCCATTTGTAGCAATCATTGGTGGTGCTATCGCTGGTATGATTACAGCATTTATGGGTGAATGGGCAGCTATGACTTTCAACAGCCATGCCGATACCCACATCGACCCTCCTGCAGTAACAATCTGTTTATTCCAGATTATTAACTTTGTAATTCTGTCAGGAATCGTGTTTGCTTAATCAAAGCTTAGAAGAAAATTGGTAAATTAATTCATTCACAGTATAGAAGAAAGAAGTGGTATTTTGAAAAAAGCAGTTGGTTTTATGGAATTTAAAAGCATTCCAGTTGCGATTGAAGCGACCGATGAAATGCTGAAATCCGGTAATGTTGAGCTGCTGATGGCCTCACCTCTTTGTCCCGGTAAATACGTTACGATTATCGGTGGAGATGTGGGTGCTGTAGAAGCATCAATCAAACACGGAGGTCAGATCGGTGGCATTCATATGCTGGAATCCTATGTGATCCCAAATATCCACGAAGACGTTTTGCCGGCTATGCTTGGCGCAGGCGAAATCGGGGATGTGAAATCACTGGGAATTGTTGAAACGATTAATGCAATAACTTCAGTTCAGATTGGCGATATTTGTGCAAAAGCATCAGATGTCGAACTTTTAGAAATCAGAATTGCAAGAGGCTTGGGTGGAAAAGGCTATGTATTAATCACTGGCGAAATTTCTTCTGTTAAAACAGCAATCGAAGCGGCTAAAAATGATATGTCAGAATCAAACTTAATTACGAGTTACTCTGTCATCTCGTCACCGCACAAAGATATCAAGAAAATTTTGTTTTAATAAAAGAAAATATAGAAAAAAAGATAAAAACAAATGGCTTCGGTCATTTGTTTTTTAATATCAGGTGATTTTTTTCTATAAATGGACCAGGGTCATTTATAGAAAAAAAACAAAAAGGAGGTTGTCATGGCCAGAAAAAATAAAACGAAATCTCAATTAGTAAAAGAATCTACACAGGAAAACTCTCAATCCAGCAATTCAAACGAAGTGGAGAAGGAAGATATGGGTAAACTTGATGATTTCTTAAAAAAGGTCGGCAGTGCTATTACTGGTAAAGAAAATAAAGCCGATGAATCGGATCAAAATGCTGTCGAAGCTGCGGCATTAGCGGCAAAAGAAAAGGAAGTTGAAGCAAAGCAAAAGGCTGAAGCTGAAGCAAAGAAAAAAGCGGAAGAAGAAGCCAAGCAGATGGCCGAAGCTGAAGCTATGAAAAAAGCAGAGGAAGAAGCTAAGAAGAAGGCCGAAGCTCAAGCCAAGAAAAAAGCTGAGGAAGAAGCAAAAGTAAAAGCGGAAGCCGAAGCTAAGAAAAAAGCCGACGAAGAGGCTAAGAAGAAAGCGGAAGCAGAAGCCAAGAAGAAAGCTGAAGAAGAGGCTAAAGTAAAAGCGGAAGTGGAAGCTAAGAAAAAGGCTGAAGAA
>JASGLP010000014.1 GCA_030156895.1 Eubacteriaceae bacterium
CAATAAATATATCCTTGATCCTCCCGACGGCTTTTCCCCGGATGATATCCGCTCCATGTCTGTCGATGATCTGCTTGATATGAATTATTTCCTTAACGAGGATGATGATCTTTTCTTTGATCCTCTCTTCGATGATGATCCCTTCTTTTAATTTTTTCTTTTTATTTCGAAGGTCTTTTTGCTGCGCTCTTCTTTTGGGATCGCTTTTTATTCCGCCCTTTTTTCTTTTACGCACTTTCCTAGTAAATAAAAAAACGCAGGTCGTTTGACCTGCGCTAAAAATACGCAAGTCACAATCGGACTTACGCTTTTGCTACACATTGATAGATAAATTATAAAATAAATATCTTGAGAAAGTCAAACAAAAAATTATTTTTCGTCAATTTTTTTAGTAATCGTTTAATCGGAATTCAAAACTGAATATTTTTTTACAATGTTATATGAGTGTATAAATTATAGACAAATACAGACAATTGTATAAATACAATAGATCTTTTTAATGATATACTCCCAAAAGAATAGAAGGGAGTTAAAATGAAAGAAAAGAAATTAACTAAAAAACGTGTCTTACCAATGATTGTTATCATTGGTGTCATCATCATACCATTGATGTACAGCTTTTTTTATTTGAGCGCATTCTGGGATCCGTATTCAAAATTGGACAATCTTCCGGTTGCTTTGGTTAACGAGGATCAGGGGGCTCTCTTAAATGGAGAAAATAGGAATCTGGGAAATGAATTTATTGATGAATTAATCGATGACGGTACTTTTTCATATGTCGTAACTGATCGTGTTGATGGAGAAAAAGGAACTGAAACGACAGAATATTATGCTATGATATATATACCTGAAGATTTTTCTGCTAATATCGCTTCAGCCGGGGAAGAAAAAAAGGAGACTGCCGCTGTCATTTTTTCCCCAAATGAAAAGAAGAACTATTTAGCAAGTCAAATTTTAAGTCGTGCCGAACTGGAAATGGAATCAAGTCTTCGTGAAAGTGTTTCCGCCGAAATAGTTGATAATTTAACTGCCAAGATTGAAGAGGTACCAGAACAGCTAGAAACGCTTAATGATGGTTTGACAGAGCTATCAGATGGATCATCTCAACTTGTTACGGGAAGCGAAAGTCTTGTTTCAGGAACAGAAAGCTTAGAAAGTGGTGCATATCAGCTTGCATCCGGCACAGATGATCTGGAATCGGGAACCTCTGAATTTGCATATCAGTTTTCATTGTTTAATCAAGGGTTATCTAGCCTTGAGAACGGATCAGATCAAGTGAATTCAGGTGCTCAAAGCTTATCAAGCGGGAGTGCTCAACTTAGTTCTGCAATCAAAACATATAGTGCTGGCGTTAATCAATTGATTGGCAGCGTTGATTCAACTGCATCTTTTATCGAATCATTTGTCTATAGTCATCCCGAATTAATGAATGATCCAGAATTTGCGGCATTTATCGCAAATCTTTCCTCCGATGATAGTGCTGCAAGCATTGCCCAACTTGAAAGTGCTGGTTCACAGCTGACACAGGCTTCTCAAGAACTGGCAGTTGGTGCGAGTTCTTTAGCTGCTGGAACAGAAAGCTTAAATAATGGCATTATAACTGTTCAGTCAGCCTCAAATCAATTAGATACAGCTGCAAGTCAAATATCCAGCGGCGCTTCAGAGCTTTCTGATGGTGCAAACACATTGGCGTCAGGTGCCAGCACGCTGACAAATGGCGCGACAAGCTTAGCTGATGGTCAAACGCAATTGGATGATGGAATTAATACGGCTCAAAATAGCGTAGCGGCGGCTGTCACTGATGCAAATGCAGAGTTGCCTAAACTTGATGGGATTGATGAATTTGTCAGTGAGCCAGTAACCATAGAAGATGAGATTATTGAGCCGATTGCTAATTATGGAACTTACTTTTCACCATACTTTATGTCTTTATCACTTTGGGTTGGTGCTCTAATTATTTTCTTTGGTATTTACTTTGACGCTGACAAGAAGTTTTCAATTTTATCCCGTGAATCTGAAAACAAAACACTTAGAAGTATATTATATTTACTTCTGGGACTATGCCAGGGTATTTTTCTTGGAATAATCATTAAATACGCGCTGGGTCTGGAAATTGAACATACTGGCCTTTATTTCGTGTCTATATGTCTTGTTTCAATGGTGTTTTTAGCAATTGTTCAATTCTGTATCGTTCATATGGGAGATTTAGGGAAATTTGTAGCTCTTTCGCTCTTGATTTTACAACTGACTTCCTGTGGTGGAACCTTTCCGATTGAAACAGTTCCAAAGTTTTTTCAGACCTTGTATCCTTATATGCCGATGACTTATTCAGTAATTGTATTTAAAGATACGATTACTGGTGCAATCAGCAGTGAGTTTTGGCAGGCATTCGGAATATTAATTATATTTTTGATTGTATTCTTTGCTGCAACATTGATTTTTTCCTATATCAAAAAAAGAAAAACAGCAAGAAAAAGCGCAAAGTCAATTTTTAATGAGATATAAAATTTTTAAAATAGCTGTTGAAATTTTCTTTTAATCTTTGCAGTGCAATTTGACATCGATTTTCTAAATGTTATAATAAATTTTGGAAAAATCATCAAGAGGTGTGCAGATGTCAGATACATCAATAACAAAGAAAGCTTTAGCTGACGGATTTAAAGAACTATTAAAAATAAAGAATTTTGAAAAAATTACAATCGCAGATATCACTTCAAAATGTAGATTGAACCGCCAAACTTTTTATTATCACTTTCAGGACAAATACGATTTGATTAATTGGATTGTCTATCAGGAAGGAATTTTGATGGTTAAAAAAGACTTGACAATTGACAACTGGTATCAAAAAGTTTCTGAACTTTTAAAAACGATGAAAAAAGATAAATTATTTTACCAAACGACTTTAAAGGATATTGAAGGAACAGAGTTTAGTAATTATTTATTTTCTGTAACCAGAGACATTTTTATTGAGATGTTTGATCATATTCATCTGACTGATTCTAGTGAGCATTCGATTACCGATAATAAAAAATATTTCGTTGCCGAATTTCTATCTTATGGAGTAGTCGGAATGATTACTTCTTGGGCAAAAAATGGGATGAAACAGGATCCAGAAGAAATTACTGAAAGTATTCGGGATATTATCAGTGAGTCGAGATTCTTTTTTATGACTCGATATTTTGATGAGATGAAATCGTGTTGAACGAGATTTTAAGCTCATGTTTTTAGGGATTCTTTTCCATTATATGAATCCATTTAGCAGGGAAACTTTGCAGTTCGTTTAAAATAATATTGTAAAAATCTAAAGCTGCTTTTTCAGAGACCTTTTCAGTCATTGAAAGAGCAGCGTTTTTTTATAAAATTCTGTGATTGCATTCGTAAAAAATTTAGAGAGAAGCTTCAGATGTCATCGAACCATTTTGATTAAGCATTTTATAAATTCCCGGTAAATGTGGAACTGTTTTTAATTTTTCATCCAAAGCAGTCATTTTAACTCCTGTATTTGTAAATTAATTATCCAAAAGAAAATTTTACATGTTAATTTTAAACGAAATGATTTATAGATACCATAATAATTCCTACTTATTAATCAAAATAAATATTTTGTTTGATTCACTTGACAAATACGGGAAAATCATTTATAGTAGTCCTAAGTAGAAATACTATAGAAAATTCGATTGGAAAATCGAGGTGAATGATTAATGGACCCAATTGAACAATTAATGCAGTTTGGCTTAACCCGCCATGAGGCAGCAATCTATCTGGCACTGTTGGGAAATGAACCGCTTAATGGCTATGAAGTGGCAAAGCTTACCGGTATTGCCCGGTCAAATGCATACTCATCCCTGTCTTCATTGGTTGAAAAAGGCGGCGCATACACGATTGAAGAATCTGCAATCAAGTATTGTCCCGTTCCGATAAAAGATTTTTGCCAAAATAAAATCCTGAAACTGCAAAAAATTGAAGATAGTTTAATCAGAAATATTCCTCCAAAAACCGATTATAGTGAAGGTTATATCACGATAAAAGGGGAAAACAATATAATGGATAAACTGCGTAATATGATTGCTGTTGCCAAGGAACGGATTTACTTATCAGTATCTGATTCCATTCTCGATCTTTTACGATCAGAGATTACGACAGCCATAAATCGCAATATTAAAGTTGTGCTAATCACTAACCAAAACCCGAACTTAGAGGGTGCAATCATTTATATCTCAAATGAACCACTCAATCAGATCAGACTGATTGCCGATTCAACGAATGTATTAACAGGCGATCTTAACAGCGGGGACCAGTCTACTTGTCTCTATTCCAAAAAGAAAAATTTGATTGATCTATTTAAAGATTCAATGAAAAATGAAATAAAATTAATCGAAATAATGAAAGGGAATTAAAATGAAAAAACCATTTGTCACAAAAGAGCAACTTGAAGCCATTACGAGTGAGTATCCCACTCCTTTTCATCTATATGATGAAAAAGGCATTAGAGAGAATGTCAGAAATCTGCAGAAGGCCTTTTCATGGAATGCTGGCTATAAGGAATATTTCGCTGTAAAAGCGACTCCCAATCCGAGAATCCTGGAAATCTTAAAGCAAGAAGGGTGCGGCGTGGATTGTTCATCATTAACTGAATTAATGTTGTCTGATATTGTTGGTTTCAAAGATGATGAAATTATGTTCACTTCAAATGTCACACCAAGAGAAGATTTTGCATTGGCCCGAAAACTAAATGCTTTAATTACGCTAGATGACATTACTCATATTGACTATTTGGAAGAAATCGCTGGACTTCCGGAAACGATTAGTTTAAGGTTTAATCCAGGGGGCAATTTTGTGATTGATAACGCCATTATGGATACGCCTCAGGATGCAAAATATGGGCTGACCCGTGAACAGATGAGTGAGGCTGTTAAAATACTGATGGAAAAAGGTGTAAAACACTTTGGAATTCACGCCTTTTTAGCCAGTAATACTATAGCTAATGAGTATTATCCGGCCTTAGCAAGAATACTATTTGAAACGGCTGTTGAATTAAAAAATGAAACGGGTGCTCACTTCTCATTTATCAATTTATCTGGCGGGGTAGGGATTCCTTATCGACCTGATCAGGAAGCCACAAATATTTTTGAAGTTGGCGATGGTGTTAAAAAGGCATTTGAAGATGTTCTAGCGCCTCAAGGAATGGGGGATATTAATATTTACACTGAATTGGGACGTTATGTTTTGGCACCGTTCGGACATCTTGTTGCCAGAGTGCTACATGAAAAACATATTCATAAAGAGTATATCGGTCTGGATGCCTGCGCTGCTAACCTGATGCGACCGGCTATGTATGGCGCTTATCACCATATCACTATTATGGGAAAAGAAAACGCCCCTTGTGATCATGTGTATGACGTTACTGGCGGTTTGTGCGAAAACAACGATAAATTTGCGATTGATCGAGAACTTCCAGAAATTGAAATTGGTGATCTTGTAGTTCTTCATGATACCGGCGCCCACGGCTTTGCGATGGGTTATAACTATAATGGGAAACTTCGTTCTGCCGAAATTTTGTTAAAAGAGGATGGCACTACTGAGTTGATCAGACGGGCTGAAAGGCCAGACGACTATTTTGGAACGCTTGACTTTTCAAAATGGGGAAAATAACAATATAATTGAATTGAAAGGATAAGAAAATGGCACATATTAATGAAAATTATTTAAAACTACCTGGCAGTTATTTATTTTCTGAAATCGCTCGACGAGTGAATGTCTTTAAAGATGAAAATCCAGAAGCGGACATTATTCGACTTGGGATTGGGGATGTTACTAAACCATTACCGGAGGCGGTCATTAAAGAACTCCATGCCGCTGTTGATGAAATGGCTGATGCATCTACTTTTAGAGGATACGGACCCGAACAGGGCTATGATTTTTTAATTGAAAAAATTATTGAGTTCGATTTTGCGCCTCATGGTGTTAATTTAGCGATTGATGAAGTTTTTGTCAGTGATGGTTCTAAAAGCGATACAGCCAATATCCAGGAAATTTTTGGTACTGACAATGTTATTGCCATCACTGATCCTGTTTATCCTGTTTACGTGGACAGCAATGTTATGGCTGGTCGAAGTGGGACACTTGGAGCTGATGGAAAATGGTCAGATATGGTTTATATCCCATGTACCGCGGAAAATGGCTTTGTTCCGCAGCTACCAACTGAAAAAGTGGATCTAATTTATCTTTGTTTTCCAAATAACCCGACGGGAACAACGATTTCAAAAGAACAACTTAAAATATGGGTTGATTTTGCTAAAGAAAATCAGGTGATTATTCTCTATGACGCTGCCTACGAAGCTTATATCACAGAAGCCGATGTCCCTCACTCCATTTATGAAATTGAAGGTGCTAAAGAAGTCGCTATCGAATTTAGAAGTTTTTCTAAAAATGCCGGATTCACCGGAACGCGTTGTTCCTATACGGTCGTTCCAAAAGAATGCATGGGTTATACTGCATCTGGTGAAGCAATTTCTTTAAACGGTTTGTGGAACAGAAGACAATGCACTAAATTTAATGGGACCCCTTATATTATCCAAAAAGGAGCAGAAGCTGTTTACACCGCTGCTGGTCAGGCACAAATTAAAGCCCTAATTGATTATTATATGTATAATGCCAAGCTTATTCGAGAAGGGGTTAAAAGTACTGGAATTGAAGTATTTGGGGGTGTAAATGCTCCTTATATCTGGCTAAAAACGCCTGAGGGACTCGATTCATGGTCATTCTTCGACAGACTGCTTAATGAGGTGCATATAGTTGGCACACCAGGAGCCGGTTTTGGTCCCAGTGGAGAAGGATACTTCAGACTCACTGCATTTGGGACAAAAGAAAATACTGAAGAAGCAATTGAAAGATTTACTAAAAAATTCAAACTTTAAAAGTGAGGCTTCATCCTGTTATGGGTGAAGCCTTTTATTAATATCGTTTTTAATTTTTTGATTCGTCCGTTTCATCTGTTTCATCTGTATCATCCACCAAAAGTTCCATTAGAACGTCAAACATAAAACCTTTGGCTGAGGCCAATGCTTCGTTATGGGCAAACATTGCGAGTTTATGATAATCAATATAGCCTTCATCATTGGCATAAGGTTGCAGGCGATCAAGATAAAAATCCTCGCTTAACACTTCTTCATGTCTTTCCTGAACATTATTGAAAATCTCAATCAATTCTTCTTTTTTCATAAATCATCTTCCTTTGCTAAATTTCAGATAAACTGATATTTTCATTATAACGAGTTTTGCAAGCCGGGACAATTAATTTTTTAATATTCTATGATTACTGAAAATATGGGTATTAATTCACTAATAAGAAGTCTTCTATATATAAAAATACGATGAAAGGAGCAGTGTCATGGCTAAAACATTTTCTTCAAAAGCTTTGACAGCAAATTTAACGCAAACACAAGATGAAAATATCATTATCCCTGATAATCAAAAATGGTTTGGTCAATTATCGAAAGAATATTTAGGTGTCTATAATCAAACGCAAAAGTTTTTAATCGAGCTTAACCATGCTTATTGCGATAAAAACTATGTACTCGATGTTTTGCAGACAATTTGTCTTGATGATTCCAAAATCTACGAAAATCAGGATGAATCTAACAAAGCTTTTTTAACGATAACTGAAATATTAGAAGTCATCACAAAATCAAAATTAAATGAAAGACAGCGCGAACATCTCATTTCGATCCATATTCGATTTATTGACCATTTAGCCAAAATGAAAAAGCCTGCTACAGATGCAGTTTTAGAACTGCTAAATATTTTTGAAAGAAATATCGAAGAATACGAATTACTCTATCTAAAACAATCAGGATTGATAAAGATCTACTTTGAAACAGTCGTTGAGATAACTGAGTTTTCTGAACAGGTCATTCGTATCACTAAAAATATACTGAATCGATGTATCATTTTTTGGGAAAAAACGACAGCGATTGAAATTTGGTTTAATTCAAAACATGAATTGTTTGTTCTGATGTCACGTGAAAAAATCGCGGAACTAGGGGATGCTTTCTATAAACAACTTAAAAAAAACTATGCTGAAGCCAATTCTTTTGATGGATTAAAAGAACAAAAGTTTTTCAATGAGCTTGCCGAATTTTATCGAGCCTTTACAGAGTATTTTGCGTCACATCATGAACGTTTATACTACTTAACTTACCTTTTGCATTTACCAGGAATGATCACGCTAAAAGATCATCTGATTTATGATATGAACCGAAATCTCAGAAATATTTTTGATGAACCTGATTTTAACAATGAAAGCGCTTTTCTGGATACTTTATTCTGTGAATTTCATGAATTGGTGGCTGATCATGGTGATATGGTACTCGATTGTATTAAAACTTTAGGGACTGAGATTTTAAATACAAAAAAAAGCCAGAATATCAATTATTTTGTAAAATTATTGATTGAATTAGGATTTGTACATCCGGGTAAACTCATTTTAAATGAAGATTGGCAAATACTAAGTCACATCAACCATGTTAAAAACATCAGAATTTGGATGGAATTAATAGAAATAAATCCCAAAGTCATGCAGGAGTTGCTGGCCGCTTTGATTATCAATTTAAAACTCGGTGGGATTTTTATTTCGGATACAGACCTTTTTCAGCGGGATATCACAAAACTGTTAAACGTTGATATTGAACCTGTTTATCGGGATATTAAACAATTGGCACGGATTTTTCCCGTTTATTTTCGAGAAATTGGTGCGGAAGGTGATCTTCGAGATGCGACAACAGAGATTGACGAATTATCGAGACGAAAGGATCGTCTGATTCATTTTATGAGAAAACAAATCCATATCGAGAGTAATAACACCCATATTGATCTTAGTCGTAAAATAATTAACTACTGGTATGATGGCGATAAAAGTCCGCTGCAAATGATTATTCCGAATGATATTTTTTTACAACTGAACCCACAGAGCGAATGGTTTAAAGGGGTTCATCAAGTAATGCATGATCTATGCGACTATCTCTCGATAAGTCCTGAAGAATTGTTTGAAAAGAGTTTTGAAGTGTTTCACACTCAATCCAAAACGTTTTTTAAAAATGCGCACTCGGACTATCGACGCGTCTATCTGATTTTCAATGTCTATTATTTATTAGTTGAAAAATATTCATTTGAGACTGATGATATTTTTAAAATATTACATCCATATAACTTGAATTTATTGAATGAGCAAAAACAGTTGCAGGACAGTTTTAAAAATAATGATCCTTTTGCATCTATTAAGGCGATCTATCAGATTATGCATCGACTAAAAAACATTATTCTCGAAAAAAAACCAAGCGAGGCAGCTGAGAACATTTATTACAAACGACATATTGCCGCTGATATTCCTTCTATGTACGGTGAATACGTGGAAGCAAAATTCGATGCTTTGGGATTGACCTACCGGCTTGAAAAGTTTGTTTCAAAACTGATGCGTCAGATTACGCAACCCTTTATGACGGAATATGTTACGGTAAGAACATTTAGAAATATTCATCAGATTCTTCTTTTATTTCAAGAAGGTCTGGAATTGGATGGAATCATCAATCAGGGTTTTAATTCTAATTTGGATATGCTAAAGTACGGATTGGTTTCGCCAAGTTTTTCAATTGAGCAGTACATTAATTTATTTTCATTCATGGCTAATGACATCAAACAGATCACACAAGAATATTTTTATGATCTGTTTAAGAAGCCCCTGGAAGTCATTATCCCCCAACTAAATAAGAAGCAAATCGCCCAAAATAAGGGATTAAAACATATGGAGTCTGAACGGTTTTTACGTGATAATCTTGCAACTGCATTTTTGATTCAGGATCTAGATAATTTTATTACTGATATTATCAGCAGTTTGAGACATTTAATTTTAAATTATTCATCAAAATCTCTGGAAAGTATGCTTACCTATGATCCAGATATTACCTTTAGTCTTCTAACGCAAAATAGTGAAAACATCGACAATCCCGTTTTTTTAGGTGCCAAAGCATTTTTCTTAAAAAAATTGATTTCGTATGAATTTAATGTACCACCTGGATTTGTTATAACGACAGAAGTATTTAGACATAAAGATATCATTACAGAACATCCTATTATTCAAGAAGATTTTAATCGTCAGCTAATAACCTATATCGAAAAGATTGAAAAGCTGACAAATAAAAAATTTGGATCAGCTGTAAGTCCCATTTTCTTTTCAATTCGATCTGGTTCTTCCATTTCTTTACCTGGCGCAATGAAAACATTCCTAAACGTTGGTATGAATGATGAAATAGCAAGCGCTTATAGTCAGCAGTCGGGTTGTGAGTGGACTGCCTGGGATTGTTATCGCCGCTTTTTACAAAGTTGGGGGATGGCCTTTGGCCTCGATCGAGATATTTTTGACGCCAAAATCAATGATTTCAAGCGAAACAGCGGTATTAAACTGAAAAGAGATTTTTCACCTGCTCAAATGAAAGAAATTGCTTTTCAATATAAAAAAATTCTTAGTGATCATCATATTGAATTCGAAACTGATCCCTTTAGTCAGCTAAAACAAGCTATTTCTTCTGTTCTTGATTCTTGGTCTTCTGAAAGTGCCAGATCCTATCGTAGCCATCTGCAGATTGCAGATGAATGGGGAACTGCAGTGATTGTTCAACAAATGGTCATGGGAAATCTATCAGAAAATTCAGGCACTGGGGTTGTCTTTACCTCCAGTCCCTTTTCTGACGAAACGGGGATTAATCTTTATGGTGATTTTTCTCTTTGCTCCCAGGGTGAGGATGTCGTTTCCGGATTAGTTACCACCTTACCAATCAGCGAGACACAAAGAAAATATAATCAGGAAACTGGACTGTCATTAGAAAAGCGTTTTCCCTCAATTTTCAATAAATTAACTGAATATGCAAATCATTTAATAAATCTTTATGGATATGTTCATCAGGAAATAGAATTTACTTTTGAAACAGATCGTTCACAAGACCTTTATATATTGCAGATAAGAAATCAGAAGATCAGAAAACAGGAATCCGTTAGTGCTTTTGTTCTAATTCCTAAAGAAATGGAACTTGTGGGACACGGGATTGGAATGAGTCAGGAAGTGCTATCTGGCTATTTAGCATTTGATCGTGATGATATTGAAGTGATAAAAAATTATAACGACAATAATCATGTGATCCTGGTTAGACCAGATACAGTACCCGATGATATTCCTTTAATTTTTTCCTGTGATGGCCTGATTACGGCCAAAGGCGGCGTTACTTCCCATGCCGCTGTTACCGCTACAAGTATCGGTAAAGTTTGTATTGTCCAGTGTCGAGGCTTGATGGTTGATGATCAGAAAAAGGAATGCAAGATTAATGGTTATGTTTTAAAAGCGCGTGAACCCATTTCCATAGATGGTAATCTTGGCAATATTTATCGTGGAATATACCCAATTACAAATGATACATGATTTTGAAAGTTGGCTTTTGCTTAAAAACACACTATTCGTAAAATATTAAATATATATAATAAATCAATTGACCAACGTTTGCAATCGTGATAAACTATAAAAGAAATAAATGTGCGCATATTAAATTTACTTCTAAATGGAGGCTAAAATGCTAACGATAAGGCAGAACTTACTGGAAACAATTAATGGGGGAAATCCGGATCGGTTTGTTAAACAGTATGAATTTCTGGATTTGATTATGGAAGCACCCATTCTTGATTTTGGAATTGATTTTGCGGCTGGACCAGGCTCAACTGGCAAAAACGGCTGGGGTGTCACCATTCAGTGGTTGGAAGGCCAACCAGGTCCATTTCCGGTTCATGATGAAGAACACATTGTTTTAAAAGATATAACAAAATGGAAGGAGCAGGTTAAAATGCCTTCACTGGAAAGACCTGAAGAAGCTTGGGCAGCAGCAGTTGCACATGCCAATTCGGTTGATCGGAGTGAAAAGTTCGTGACCGCCTGCTATTTTACAGGGATTTTTGAACAATTACATTATCTGATGGGGATGGAAAATGCCCTAATGGCTTTTTATGAGGAACCAGAAGCACTCCATGAACTGATCGATTATTTAGTTGAATATGAGATTAAGTTTGCAAAAGAGTCTATCAAATACCTGAAGCCTGATGCATTATTCCATCATGACGATTGGGGAACACAAAAGTCAACCTTTATATCGCCTGAAATGTTTGCAGAATTTATTGAACCAGCTTATAAAAAAATATATGGTTATTATAAAGAAAATGGCGTAGAAGTTGTTGTCCATCATTGTGATAGCTACGCAGCTACTTTTGTTCCGTCAATGATTGAAATGGGCTTAGACATTTGGCAAGGCTGTATGTCAACCAACAATGTACCGGAATTAGTTAAAATGTATGGTGGAAAAATTTCCTTCATGGGTGATATTGATAATGGAAAGCTGGATAAACCTGATTGGACACAGGAAGAAGTAAAGATTAACGTCGATCGGGCCTGCAAAGAGTGTGGCAAACTTTATTATATTCCATGTCTGGTAATGGGTGGCCCTGATTCACTATTCCCAGGAGTATATGATGCAGTTAGTGCAGAAATAGACCAAATGAGTAGAGAAATGTTTTAGCAAAAAAGCAAACATCAAATTCAAGGAATGACCTTGACAGATGTTTGCTTTTTTTTACTCAGAAAATGTCTCTAAAAATTTCTAGAAGATTTATTAAAGATAAAACCCTGTCGTATATTTGTTACATTTGCTGATTTTGGACTGACGACGCTTGAGGTCGATTTAAATAGTTGTAACCGATAAAAGCAATCACTGAAAGCACCAGCAATCCAACTGCAGAAATCAGATATTTTGATTTTAAATCACCAGATCCTAAAAGGGCAGATAATGGATTCAAAATAATTGGGGATAAAAACATTCCGAGATTGACTGAAGCAGTAACAATTGCGATAGCTGTTGCACTTAATTGTGGAACAACAGCGTTTGCAGCAATAAATGTACCAGAGGGCATAATTGAAGCCAGTGCAAAACCACCGCATACAGCAGCGATAAATAGGATTGAAAGATTACCGGCAAAAACGACTAATCCCATTCCAATACCTACAATAATCAGAGCAAAAGGCAATGTTTGCTTTTTAAAAATGCGTTGAATATGTCCAAACAAAATGCCCGTCAACATGCCAGCCCCAGAATAAACAGTATTAATTAAGCCAGTTGTTGAAGCGTTGCCAAAACCGTTTTCAATTACAACAGAAGAAATGTTGGCCTGGAAAACAAATTGAAAGACACCATAAAAAAAGAAAACAAAAGCGGTGAAAAAAACAGTAGCGTTTAGTTTTGCCGCAGCTGTTGATTGCTCAAAATGATGTTCGTGGACAGGGTCTTCTTTAGGTAATGTTTTTAAAGTGATGAACAGAGCTGGAATAAAAAACAAATAGACAAGATAAGAATAATTCCATTGAATACTTGCCAGCATACCCGCGAGAAAAGCAAGAACCATTCCACCTCCGTTGACAAAAGCTGATTGCAAACCCATCATGGCACTACTTTCGTCGCCTTTAAAATAATCTGCGATCAGTGCCATTGTCATGGTTGAATTGATACCCTGAGCAATCCCGATTAATAAGCTAGAAAATAATAAGATATAAATGCTGATACTTCCAAATACAAAAGCAATTGCGCCCCCTGAAAAACCGGACAGCAGACCAAAAATAATGATTTTTCGTTTAGGGATTTTCATTGATAACGGTCCTGATGCAAAAGCAAAAACGACGCCTAAAAGTGGGGGAATGGTTAAAATCATTTGCACCAATGAAGAATCAATACCGGTAAAATAAGCCTGAATATCTGCAAGTACTGCAGATGCTGTCATCGATATCATACAAAGTGCTGATAACGATAAAATCGATAATTTAATACTAGATGTTTTCAAACTTGCCTCCTTAAAATATAATGAAACTATTATATCATAAAGAGCAATATTGTTCACGTTTAATATTTTAAATTTTTGATGAATTGACTTTATTTTATCTTTTCAATCAAAAATATTTCTATATTGGAACAAAATATTTTCTGTTGTAGAAAACAATTAGTATGGTTATAATAGGCATAATTAGCAAAGGATAAAAGCAATTTTATGGTTTTTGATCCGTCAATGAACAAGTAGATGAAATAATTTAAAGTGCGATTATATTCAAGGCTATTATTTTTCAAAGCCAGTTCCGGAGCGCCAACTGTTGACTGTCCTGAAAAGAAAAAGTTAGGTGACGATTGAGGTTTATATGATAACTGAAATAGCAAAAATGACTGCGTTGGAATTGATATATATTTTGGGTCCAATTTTTGTATTTGGATTTTTATTGGGCTTTCTAGAAAATCTTACAAATAAGAATATGTGCCATTCTTTTGGCAAGAATGCGCTACTGATTACTGGCATAATTGGTGTACCTGTTCATGAAATCAGTCATGCAATTGCAGCAAAAATATTTTTCCATAAAATAAGCGAGATCAAACTATTTCAAAAACCAGATGCTCAGGGCGTAATGGGCTATGTTACCCATTCCTACAATTCCAAAAACATTCATCAGCTGTGTGGTAATTTTTTCATTGGAATCGCGCCAATTTTTGGCGGTTCAATCGCAATTATCACATTGATTTATCTTTTTTTCCCTGATGGATTTAGTATATTTTTTAACAGTTCACAGCAGCTACTTGTAGAACCCATTTTCAGCGGATCGCTTTTGGCAGATATTTTTGATTTTCAATTTGAATTCTTTAAATCAATATTTGATCCGAATCATTTTAAGCAAATTACATTTTATATCTTTATTTTTTTTACCCTTGCCATTTCGTCTCACATGTCATTAAGCATTGCTGATTTAAAAGGGGCTTTATCAGGGCTTGTGATCATGATAGTTATTTTATTTGCTTTAAATATTTTAGGTTTCAATCAGCTTTTTTTAAGTTTTGATATCTTAAAATTTAATCTGCTTATTTGTCTTGTTCTGATGCTTGCAACAGTATTTTCCTTATTTTCTTTTCTGATCAGTTTAGTTTTTCGAATGTTTAGCCGATAAATTATATAAGTCCATTTTTTGATCTGTTAAATAAGTCTGATGGGATCTGGAAAGGAGGTAAATTATGGATATTGCAGCATTATCAATGGGAATGAGCCAAATGGAGTTTGCTCAGCAGGCAAGTCTTTCTGTAATGAAAATGGCTATGGATACGGGAGAAACTCAAATGACTGAAATGATTGACATGCTTCAGGAAAACACATCGTCTGGAGTAAATTACCCACCTGATCCTAATATTGGTCAGTTGCTGGATATTTCGGTTTGAGAAATAAAAAAAACGCAATCCCTGTGGTTGCGTTTTTTTACTTTATTGAATCGTGTTATCGGGTGAAAGCAGTTGATAATCGCTGTTAGATTTCCCCGCCAATACAGAAAGATTCAATTCCTGATTGATCTCATCCACAATCGCACGAATTGCGGCGTCATCACTATTATAAATGACGCAATTTATTGTCGTCTCATCAACTAATAGTGCACCGACGTAATAACTACCATTTGAAATAGTCATTGTCAGACCATCAGTGTGATCAAGAATCATCTTTTTAACACGTTCTACGGCATCATCTGTTTCAATTATTTGCTGACCGCTTGTTGAATCATTTAAACCAATCAGTAGTTCATAACGCGTAGTCGACGTTAATTCAAAGTAATCAGAATCCTTATTCGAACTACATGCTGATAAAGATATGCCGACAAAAATAAGCAATACAGTTATAAAAATTTTTCGTTTCAAAAGGTTACCTCTTTCAAATTAATTTATTTTAAGCTGTTGGAATCTTTTGATTTTTCCCATTTGTATTCGAGAACCGGCGGGGTATAGTGGAACATCTGATTGATTAAACTTTCTGGATTGTCAGAAATCGTCAATAATTCTTTGTTTGAAGGTTTCATAAAACCCTCAGAGGCAATTGTATTAACCAAATTAATAAAAGGATCAAAATAATTGGCGATATTCAAAATACCAATAGGCTTCTGATGAATTCCAAGTTGCGCCCAACTAAAAATTTCAAATAGCTCTTCAAAGGTGCCAACACCGCCAGGAATGGCAATAAAACCGTCGGATAGATCAGCCATGGTTTTTTTTCGCTCAGACATATCGCTAACTTCTATCAATCTTGTCAGTTTCGTATTAATTACTTTGTCTGGAAAAAGACTGACTGGAATAACACCAGTAACTTTTCCATTATGTTCAAGTATCGTACTGGCAATTTCACCCATAAGACCTACACTTGAACCGCCATAAACCAATTCAAGATTGTTTTTTATAAATAAATTGCCAAGCTGTTTCGTCATATTTTTGTATTCTGGTCTTAAACCAAGATTTGATCCTGAATACACACATAGTCTTTTCATATATAAAACCTCCCGATCTTCAATACATGTAGAAAACAGTATAACAAATGTCTTACCCTTTGTCGAGTTATTGTATTACCTACTTTTTATGCGTAATAATCTCTAAGTCGGGTATACAAATAAAAACTAATCAAAGGAGAAACTGTTTCTAACAGTTAAAAGAGAAAATGAAAAAAGTTGCAATTTTTACTTTTAATGGCAATCCAATGTGCATGCAGCATGTTTTACTGAATACTTTGGATATGAATACAAAAGGCATTCATACAGAAATTATTATCGAAGGTGAGGCGGTTAAATTAGTCGAACAGTTAGAAAGAAGCAATAACCAGCTCTATCAAATGGCCAAAGAAAAAGCTTATATCGCAGGGGTTTGTAAAGCCTGTTCAGCTAAATTTGATGTACTGGCATTTAACGAAAAGACCGGTCTGACTATTTTAGGCGATATGAAAGGCCATCCTTCCTTTTGTTCATTTTTAAAGAACGGCTATGAAATAATGACAATGTGATAAATGGTTTCAAAACGTTTTAAGGATTCATCCAGATAAATTTGAATATTATACTTTTTATCATTGCCAGATTTACTAAAAAACAATTTGAACTGAGGATTTTGTAATGAATAAGCCAACGATCTTAATTGTCGATGATGAACCAATTAATTTAATGGTTTTAGATGAGTTGTTAAATAGTGACTATTCAGTTAGAGCCTGTAAATCTGGGGAAGATGCACTTTTAGCCGTTGGCAAAGAGCCTTATCCCGATCTGATTTTACTGGATATTATTATGCCTGGCATTGGCGGCTATGAAGTTTTAAAAATACTGAAAGAAAATCCTGAATATTCTGATATTCCAGTTATCTTTATAACTGGTCTGGACAGCAGTTTGGACGAGGAAAAAGGGGGGGCTGTTGACTATATAAAAAAACCCTTTGTACCAGCCATCGTGCTTAAACGAATACAAGTCCAGCTGGAGCTCAAAAAAACGAAGGATCATTTGGCATACTACAATGAACTTCTAGAACAAGAGGTTGCCAGAAGAATCGAAGAAAATCTGATCATTCAGGAGATAACTTTTAATATGATCTCCCATTTAGCAGAAACACGAGATGTTGATACCGTCCATCATATCATCAGAACCTAGACTTACATTAAGATTTTAGCCAATCAGATGAAAAATAAGGAAAAATTTCAAGGTGAACTGTCTGAATCAAGCATTGCCCGCATGATTAAAGCTGCTCCACTTCACGATATTGGAAAAATTGGCATTCCGGATCGCATTTTGTTAAAACCTGCCAAACTGACAAATGACGAATTTGAAATTATGAAAACACATACTTTGCTGGGAGCCGGTGCAATCAGAAAAGCAATCGAACAATCAGTAGAGATTTATAATAAAAATGAGCTCTCTAAACCACTCAGCCTTCTTTTTCTGGAAGACGCTGAAGTGATCGCAAAATTCCATCATGAAAAATGGAATGGTCAAGGTCATCCTTATGGTTTAAAAGAACAGGAAATTCCCTTGTCGGCAAGACTGATGTCTGTAGCTGATGTTTTTGATGCTGTCACAACCAATCGTGTTTATAAAAGGAAATGAACCTTTGATGAAGCCTTCGATTTAATTGTAGGTGAAAAAGGGAATCATTTTGATCCTGATGTTGTCGATGCATTTGTTGAAAAAATTGATGCGTTTAAACTAGTCAGCGAAACAATGGAAGATTAGGAGAGGTTGATTATGCATGAAGATGCGCAACATTCGCAAGACACGATTGTCACAACAAAGGATTTGAAAAACAATTCAAATAATATCGGACTCTGGATTCTGAATCTCAAAACACTGGAATTAAGCTGGAGTCAAGAGGCGTTTTCTATTCTGAACAAACCAGTCACCGATAAATTTGAAGTAAGTGAACTCTTGTCACTTTTAACACCGGATTCACAACAAATATTAGTCGATCAATTTAAAGACCTTGTCAACGATCAAAAAAGTTTTACATTGAATTTAAAGACCGTTACAGATACTATTTTACGCTTCCATGGCTAGCCGATTTTTCTCAGTAATGTCACTAATAGTGTGATGGGCTTTATTCAAGCTGTAAATATCAATGAAAATAGTCGGCAATTCGAGAATGATTATATCAGTCATCTTGAAGAGATGCTCTTATTGAGAACAAAAGAAAATGAGTCGCTACAAAAGAAACTTGATGTTGTAAAACAGTCTAAGAACCAATGTTTATCGAAAATGAGTCACGAAATTCGCACGCCTATGAATGCGATTGTGGGTTATGCCCACTTAATTCAGAAGGAACCTTTAAGCATTAAACAAAAAGATCAAATGCAGGAACTCAAAAATTCAGCAAATAATTTATCGCGATTGATCAATCATTTACTTGATGTGGAAAAAATGGAAACTGATAATATGATTCCTGACTCTTCAGAATTTAATCCACATGAAATGATCAAAAGAATTGTTGACCTTGAAAAAGAAGAAATGAAACAAAAAGGAATTGATTTCAATTTGGCATTGACTGGTCTACCAGATCAGATTAATGGCGATGAAGTTAGACTTGAATTTATCCTTTCAAATCTTTTAAATAATGCTGTCAAGTTTACAAATTCTGGTCAAATAACGCTTTCAAGTAAAAATTTAATTCAAACCAAAAATAAAATAAGAATTAAATTTGAGATAATCGATACGGGAGCAGGTATTAGCCTTGAACAGCAAAAGAGTCTATTCCTTTTTAATAATAATTCAGCTGAAGATCATTATTCAGGCTCAGCTTTAGCAATCTGTAAAAAACTTACAGAATTTATGGGGGGCAGAATTGGTGCGAAAAGTTGCTCAGGCAAAGGCAGTTGCTTTTTTCTTGAGTTGACTTTCGGCTTTTTTGAAAGCTCAAATGATATACCTAAAAAAGCAGCCATGAAACAGACCCAAGAATTGTTTGAAAATGGCAGTTACAATGAAAATAAACTAAAAAGCCACGGTGATATTAATTTATTGTTGGTGGAAGACAGCTTTCTATTACGTGAGGTTACCCGCCAACTGATGGAGAATGTGGGGATTTTAATTGATACCGCAGAAAACGAGGAACTTGCACTTGAGGCTTTTAAGAAAAAAGAATATGATATCATTTTAATGGATATTCAAATGCCGGTTATGGATGGTTTAGAAGCTACTCGTCAAATCAGGCGCCTGCCGTCGGGGAAAGAAACGCCGATAATTGCTTTAACGGCTAACGCCTTTCAAAATGACATCGATGCTTTCGATTTTAATTTGGCCTTGCAGAAGCTAAAACAATTTTCCGGCAATTTTTAGAATTCTGAATTTGAAAAAATAAATTTCTGATCGAATTTTGTCCGAAATGTTGCACTACAAACTTGAATAATTCTTGTCTTTTGTGTATAATTTTTGCGTAAACTGATTTACCAAAAAGGAGTACCCGATGGTCAAAAATTATATGGAAGATGTGGTTGATGAGCTTTTACCCGAAATGCTGACTGCTCATAGTGAGGTATGCAGTTGTAACCGCTGCTTGGCCGATATGAAAGCTTATGCTTTAAATCATCTCAAACCCGCTTACTTTGTTATGCATAAAGGCTTTCTTTATGGGAAAGTCGATGAAGCAAAGATGAAAGCTAAGGCGGATGTAATCTCCGCCATCGAAAAAGCAATCAAGCTTGTTTCAAAAAACCCCGGACATTAACAAAATGTCTTAAAGCGACATACATTTAGTTTCCATAAGCACCTTTTTTAAAAGGTTTCATTGTGTAGACAAACCCCGCACCGACCAATTGGATTTCGTAGTCCGCGCGCGGATTCGTACAGTTGCCCAATTTTAGATCGCTAATTATAGGCGTTTGCATGCCAACTGTTCGCCCCGCGGCGGACAACTAAAAAGCCAATTGTCGGTGCTCAGGTATTCAACATTAACTTTGTCTTCAGTCTGGCACCTTTTTTAAAAGGTGTTTATTTTTTATATCAATAAGCATATTTTTATGTCCAAAATTTGCTATGATCGTGTTTGTTACGCCAATTTTTTCCTTAAACTTTTCAATAATATAAAAATCATCTCTAAAATGCATCGGGATGAATACTTCTGGTTTAAAATGTTCGATAAAATAAGCACCGGCTTTATAGAATGATTCGTCAAGTCGCGGATCAACTGGAATAAATGCAATTTCCATTGGCAAACCATTCAAACGATTGATTTCACGTTTAAAATCCGCTTCCTCTTGCTCAAGATTAAGATGCGGTTTCTTTTGGGGATTCCAATCCCACCAGTTTAAATCTCCGGCATGAAAAATATGATGATTATTTGTTGCAATATAAAATGATACGCCTTGATCGGTTGATCCGAAGGTTTTTATATCCATCCCGCCTAAAGACAGATGCTGATATGGGCTCATCATATGACTTCCAGGAATCGCTGGTATATCATCGCTTAATATAAAAACCGGTTTGTAACTGCGATCAGTGGTAAGTATTTCTTTGGAATAATGGTCACTATGGCCATGGGAAACGAAAAAATAGTGGGGGATTTCTTTTCTGAGCAAGTGCATGGGTATATGGGTGAAAGCATCAAAAATTAGCGTTTTATCAGCAAATTGAATTAAAAAGCCACTGTGATGAAGATGATATATTTTCATTGTTTCAATCCTCACTTTTTTATTTTTATCTTAACTGATTTTTCACAAAAATACAAAGGTTTAAAATGGTTTCAGTAAAATTTAAAGACAAATTAAGTTCTATAAAATAGATTTAAGAAAATAATCCGAACGTTTTAAAAAGTATTGAAATAAATGTTCGGAAATAGTAAAATAGATTTATCAATTTAAAAGGTGGAAAAGTTGTGATCAAACGAATTTTTGTTGAAAAAAAAGATAATTTTGACGTTGAGTCGAAATCGCTGACTCATACCGTTCAAAGCTTACTGGATATTACGACACTCCAATCATCAAGAATCTTATATCGTTACGATGTTGAAGGTCTTTCAGAAGAACAAATGACAGAAGTCATAAACAAAATTTTATCGGAGGCAAATGTTGATTTGGTTTTCAAAGATCAGATTAATATCGATAAAAAGGATCGTGTTTTTGGTATTTCATATCTACCCGGTCAATACGATCAACACGCCGATTCTGCCATTCAGTGCATTCAAATTGTCGCTGGGGAAAAAGTTTTGGTTAAAGTTGCAAAAATAATTATTTTGACAGGCGACTTAAAAACTGAAGAATTTAAAGCAATTAAATCCTATTTTATTAACCCCGTAGATTCTCAGGAAGCCATGCTTGATCCCTTCACAACTTTAACAGAAAAAGTGCGTATCCCCGACAATATCAGTATTGTTGCCAATTTTATAACTTGGGATGAAAACAGTCTGGAAAAATATCGATCAGAGCATGGTTTTGCAATGACAAAACAAGATCTGGCATTTGTCCAGACTTATTTTCGGGATGAGGAAAAACGCAATCCAACGATTACTGAGCTAAAGGTAATTGATACATACTGGTCTGATCACTGTCGCCATACGACTTTTAACACTCAGATCGAGTCAGTGGTCTTTCAGGGAGATGACGCAATTTCACAAGAGATGAAAAAAGCTTATGCAAATTATTTAGACGATCGTCAAAATGTCTATGGCAGTCAAAAGCAAAAGCCCATGTGTTTAATGGATCTTGCTGTAATGGGGACAAAAGTTCTGAAAAAGAATAACTTACTCCATGATTTAGATGAATCCGAAGAAATTAACGCTTGCAGTATCAACATGAAAGTCGATCATGACGGCAGTGAAGAAGATTGGCTGCTGATGTTTAAAAATGAAACCCACAATCACCCGACTGAAATTGAACCCTTCGGTGGTGCGGCAACCTGCCTGGGTGGCGCCATTCGTGATCCGCTTTCTGGCCGCTCATACGTCTACCAGGCCATGCGTGTGACAGGAGCCTGGGATCCTCGTGTCCCAATTAAGGAAACAATGGCCGGCAAATTGCCGCAGCTCAAAATTTGCAAAGAAGCAGCCGCAGGATACAGTTCATATGGTAATCAGATTGGCTTGGCTACTGGTCAGGTCACCGAGATTTATGATCCAGGATTCTTGGCAAAACGAATGGAAGTCGGCGCCGTGATAGCTGCTGTTCCCAAAGAAAATGTCGTTCGTGAAAAGCCTCAACCCGGTGATGTAATCTTACTGGTCGGCGGACGTACCGGACGAGATGGCTGTGGTGGTGCGACTGGTTCGTCAAAAGCGCATACAGAAGAATCCATTTTAGAGAGTGGGGCCGAAGTACAAAAAGGAAATCCCGTCGAAGAGCGAAAAATTCAGCGTTTATTCCGTAATAAAAAATTGGCCAGAATGATAAAACGCTGTAATGATTTTGGTGCTGGTGGCGTATCAGTAGCAATTGGCGAGTTGGCTGACAGTCTGATTATCGATCTGGATAAAGTTCCCAAAAAGTATGATGGCTTAGACGGAACAGAACTTGCAATATCAGAATCACAGGAACGAATGGCTGTCGTTGTTGAAGCGTCTAATGTTGATGCTTTTGTTGAGTATGGCAAAGACGAAAATCTCGAAGTAACACCTGTTGCAGTGGTGACTGACTCTGGTCGTTTAATCATGAAATGGAAAGAACAGGAAATTTTAAATATTTCCCGACAATTTTTAGAAAGCAATGGTGCTGATCAGTTTATTGATATTTCGGTTGAATCGGCTCAAGCCCCAAAGCAGAGAGAAGTTGCCATTTTAAACTTTGAACAGCAGTTTTATGAAACCTTAAGCAATTTAAATGTCTCCAGCCAAAAGGGTCTGGTCGAAATGTTTGATTCAACAATTGGTGCCGGAACAGTGGCAATGCCTTTTGGCGGAAAAAATCAGTTATCTCCTATGGATGGCATGATCGCAAAAATTCCAGTTGAGCATGGCAATACGACCAGTTGTAGTATGATGAGTTATGGATATAAGCCAGAAGTTGCCAGAAAAAGTCCTTATATCGGGGGCATGATGGCAGTGGTCGAATCACTTTCAAAAATCGTAGCCATGGGTGGTGACTACAAAAAGGCGCGATTGAGTTTTCAGGAATACTTTGAACGATTAGGTAATGATCCGATTAAATGGGGTCGGCCCTTTGCGGCTCTGCTTGGTGCCCATGAGGCTCAGAAGGCTTTTGGAACACCAGCAATTGGGGGCAAAGACAGTATGTCCGGTAGTTTTGGAGACTTATCCGTTCCGCCAACATTGATCTCTTTTGCAGTTGTACCTGCGAAAGTTGATCAGATTATAACATCTGAACTGAAAGAGCATAATAGTGTGCTTCAACTCTTCAAGTGTCCGGTTAACAGCGATTCAATTCCTGATTTAAACAAACTTAAATCTATCTATCAGGAAATTCAAAATCAATCTTCTAATATTATCAGTGCCAAAGTCATTGGTATTGGCGGATTAGCTGAAGCTATTTTCAAGATGAGTGCTGGAAATGGTATTGGTGTCGAAATTTCATCTGAATTAACACAAGATGAGCTCTTCGAACAATCTTTTGGCAGTATTTTAGTTGAAGCTAAAAGACAAATCGCAGGCGCTCAAGTAATTGGAAATACCATCGAAGAGGCTGAAATTCGTTATAAAGATACGATTTTAAAAATTGAAGATCTTATTGAGACCTGGCAAGCGCCATTAAGAGAAGTTTATCCCGAAAAAATTGACGCTACTCAGGAAGTTGAAACAATTTCTTATCAAAAAGGCGTAACGCTTGTTTCCAGTTTTAAAACGAATCAGCCCCAGGTCTTCATTCCGGTTTTCCCGGGAACAAACTGCGAATATGATACCGTTAGAGCATTTGAAAAAGCTGGAGCCAAACCAGTCACTGCAATATTTAAAAATCATACAATTGAAGAAATTAAACATTCTATTAATGAGATGGCCAGTCTGATTAAAACCTCACAAATGATTATGATCCCTGGCGGATTCAGCGCTGGTGACCAGCCTAATGGTTCTGGTAAGTTTATCGCTTCAGTTTTTAGAAATCCGCAAATGATGGACGCGGTTATGGATCTCCTCAATCAGCGGGATGGTTTGATGTTAGGGATTTGTAACGGCTTCCAGGCCCTTATTAAATTGGGCTTAGTACCATATGGCCAAATTTGCGAGCTTAAGGCAAACATGCCTACACTTACTTATAATACCATCAATCGCCATGTTTCAACGATCCCAATGACAAGAATTGCTTCCAATCTTTCACCATGGTTGGCAAATACCCAGGTTGGAGATATCTACAGAATTCCAATGTCCCATGGAGAAGGCCGTTTTGTCGCAAGTGATGCGGTTCTGGCCGACTTAATAAAAAACGGACAAATTGCTACCCAGTACGTGGACTTTTCCGGAAAAGCCAGCATGAAAGGTGAATTTAATCCCAATGGTTCAGCGCTTGCAATTGAGGGTATTACAAGTATTGACGGTCGAATTCTTGGAAAAATGGGGCATTCCGAACGAGTTGGTCAAGGTTTGTATCAAAACATTCCTGGTTTAACAGACCAAAAAATATTCGAAGCCGGAGTTTCATATTTTATTTAGTTTGTCTTTCGAAATCAATAGAGCAGCAAGACAAAGTATTGTCTCAGTTTGTAGACAAACCCCACACCGACCAATTGGATTTCGTAGTCTGCGCGCGGATTCGTACAGTTGCCCAATTTGAAAGTGCTAATTATCGGCGTTTTCGAGCAACTGTTCGCCCCGAGGCAGACAACTGAAAAGCCAATTGTCGGTGCTCAGGTATTCAATATTAACTTTGTTTTCAGTCTGAGATAAAGTATTGTCTTTAATATAACCAAATTTTAAGGTTAATAAGAGGAGAAAAAATGAAAACACCAAAAGTTGCCGTTATTATGGGAAGTGATTCTGATTTTGATGTCGTAAAAAAGTGTTTGATCGCTTTGGAACGCTTTGGAATCGAATTTGACGTTCAGGTCATCTCGGCGCATCGAAATCCGCAAAAGATCTTTAATTATGCCGAGACTGCCGAAGAAAATGGTCTTGAATTATTTATTGCCGCAGCCGGAAAAGCAGCGCATCTGCCTGGCGTTATTGCCGGAATTACACCATTACCGGTAATCGGGATTCCAATTCAGACATCCTTTCAGGGCGGTCTTGATTCATTACTGTCCATCGTCCAGATGCCTTCCGGAGTGCCAGTTGCAACTGTTGCCGTTAACGGCGCGGAAAATGCAGGCATACTTGCAGCTCAGATGCTTTCAATCAAATATCCGGAAATTCGTGAAAAGATGAAAGCCTATAAAATTCTTTTAAATGACGAAGTCGTCGCAAAAAATGAGAAAATCCAGGGAATCCTGTAAAAGAAAGCGAGAATAAGAATGGAAAAATTAGAACAACTTTACGAAGGCAAAGCAAAAAAGGTATTTAAAACTGATAATCCAGATGAATTTATTATCGAGTATAAAGATGATGCAACCGCTTTTAATGGCGAAAAAAAGGGGAGCATTGGCGGTAAAGGAATTATTAATAATAAAATGACCGCTGTTATTTTTACCATGCTCGAAGAACAAGGCATTAAAACGCATTTTATAAAGCTTTTGTCTGATAAAGAACAATTAGTTAAAGCGGTCACTATTTTCCCGCTTGAAGTAATTATCAGAAACACCGCCGCTGGTTCAATCTGTAAACGGCTGGGGCTTACAGAAGGACAGAAGCTTGAATCACCAATCTTCGAATTCTGTTATAAAAATGATGACTATGGCGATCCTGTCATTAACGACTATCACGCTATTGCCATGAAGTTAGCGACTAAGGAAGAAATTGAAGTGATTCGTGACACAACATTCCAAATAAATGACATTTTACTTAAATACTTCCTGGAAAAAGGGATCAATCTGATCGATTTCAAAATTGAATTTGGTAAAACCAGCGATGGGCAAATTGTTCTAGCAGATGAAATCTCCCCAGATACATGCCGTTTCTGGGATGTGGAAACAGGAGAAAAACTCGATAAAGACCGATTCCGAAGAGACCTTGGCAATATTGAAGAAGCGTATGAAGAAATGCTCAAACGAATTGAGTGCTAAAGGATAAAAACTAATGATAAATGATAAATTTCATGATGAATGTGGAATTATGGGTGCTTATTTAAGTTCAAACAAACTTAATTGTTCATCGTATTTGTATTATGGTTTGTACGCACTGCAACACCGTGGCCAGGAAAGTGCTGGAATTTCTGTCAATAAGGAAGGGAAGATCCAGTCACATAAAGACGTGGGGCTGGTTTCTGATGTGTTTAAAGGGGATGTTCTTAAACAGTTAAAAGGCAATATTGGGATTGGCCACGTTCGCTACTCAACATCAGGTGAGGATGGCGTAACCAATGCACAGCCATTGACGGTTAATCACAGCAGTGGTCAGATTGCTTTAGCACACAATGGGAATCTTATCAATGATGGTGCACTCAGAAATATGTTAGAAGACTCAGGTGTTGTATTTCAGACAACAATTGATACAGAAGTCATGGTTAATATTCTGGCCCGAGGATTACGACATGGCATGATTGAAGCGATTCAGCGAATGGTGGAAATCTTAAAGGGTGCTTACGCGGTTGTCATCACTGTCGGCGATAAGCTTGTAGGTATTAGAGATCCTTTTGGACTGAGACCTTTATGTCTGGGTAAAAGAGATGACGATTATTTTCTGGCCTCAGAAAGTTGCGCTTTAGACGCTATTGGGGCAGAACTGGTTAGAGATATTGAGCCTGGTGAAATTGTCGTAATTGATGACAATGGTTTAACCAGTTACGGACAGAACAACTGGGTTAAGAAAAAAGCCTGTATTTTTGAACAAATTTATTTTGCCCGCCCAGATTCCATTATGGATGAAACAAGTGTTTATGCCGCGCGTCACAAAGCAGGCAGAATTCTGGCCAAAGAAAGTCCAGTTGATGCGGATATTGTTATCGGAGTACCTGATTCTGGCGTTCCCGCCGCAATTGGCTATGCTGAAGCATCAGGCATTCCATATGGGGTAGGCTTAATCAAAAATAAATATATCGGTCGAACTTTCATCCAGCCAAATCAGCAATTGCGAGAAGAAGGTGTTCGCATCAAATTAAACCCCTTGCGTGATACCATTGAAGGCAAGCGTGTTGTCATCATCGACGATTCTATTGTACGTGGAACAACTTCAAAGCGACTGGTCTCAATTCTTAGACAAGCCGGTGCTAAAGAAGTGCATTTTCGGGTTACTAGTCCACCTGTTTCACACACCTGCCATTTTGGGATTGATACCCCTAGAAGAAAATATTTAATTGGTGCCAAAAAATCGGTAGAAGAAATCAGACAAATTCTGGAATCTGATACCTTGGCTTATATTTCATTAGAGGGATTAACCGAATCAGTTGATGGCCGCACCACTTTTTGCCGTGCCTGCTTCGATGGGGAGTACCCAATGGAAGTACCAGTATTAAAGTCAAATGAATGAGAACGGAGAAATTATGGATCAAAAAACTCAAGCTTACCGCTCAGCTGGTGTAGATGTGGAAGCCGGTTACGAATCGGTTAAATTGATGAAAGAAGACGTGCAGCGGACATTTAATAAGCAGGTTCTTTCTCATTTAGGTGGTTTTGGTGGTTTATTTGAATTACCCCAAGGATATCAGAAACCTGTTCTGGTTTCCGGTACTGATGGTGTTGGAACCAAATTAAAACTAGCCTTTATGATGGATAAACACGATACCATCGGCATCGACTGTGTGGCAATGTGTGTCAATGATATCTTATGCCAGGGTGCAGCACCGCTCTTCTTTCTGGACTACATTGCCTGTGGAAAAAATTATCCGGAAAAAATTGCCGCAATCGTAAAAGGAATCAGTCAGGGATGTATCCAGGGAAACATGGCTTTAATCGGTGGAGAGACCGCAGAAATGCCTGGCATGTATGATGAAAATGAATATGATTTGGCTGGCTTTGCAGTTGGAGTTGTTGAAAAAGAACAAATCATTACAGGTAAGAATATACAGCAAGGCGATGTGCTGATCGGATTGCCATCATCTGGTGTTCACAGTAATGGTTTTTCTTTGGTCAGAAAAGTTCTTTTTAACGATTTAAATCTTGATGTCAACAATCATATTGATGACTTGGGAATGAAACTGGGTGAAGCCTTGTTAACGCCAACACGAATTTATGTCAAAGCAGTTGAAAATTTGATGGACTCGTTCAAAATCAATGGCATGTGTCATGTTACTGGGGGAGGTTTCTACGAAAATATTCCGCGAATGATTCCTGATGGTCTATGTGCAAAAATTGATGTAAAGTCAATTAACACTTTGCCGATTTTTGAATTTATCCAAAATGCCGGAAATATTTCTAACGAAGCGATGTTTGCAACTTTTAACATGGGAATTGGCTTGGTTTTAGCTGTTCCTGAGCATCAAGCTTCACAAATTCTAGAAACTCTGACTAAAAATGGTGAAAAGGCAGTTGTTTTAGGTGAAATCATTACTGGAGATCAAAAGATATGTCTTTAAAAAAAATCGCTGTGCTTGTTTCTGGGGGCGGTACTAATTTCCAGGCAATTATTGATAAAATCCATCAGCAATCAGGAGAAGTGGTATTAGTCATTTCTAATAATCAAAACGCATATGGGTTGGAACGCGGCATAAAAGCCGATATTAAAGCCCTGTTTTTAGATCCTTTACAGTACCCAGGTCAAGATGCTTATGATCATGAGCTGGTGAGTATTTTAAAAAGACATAATGTAGATCTAGTTGTATTAGCAGGCTATATGAAAATCATCAGCCCTGTTTTTGTCAAAGCTTATGAGAACGCCATAATAAATGTCCATCCGGCACTTATTCCTTCTTTTTGCGGAAAGGGATTTTACGGCATGCGTGTTCACGAGGCTGTTATCAAATATGGCGTAAAAATAACTGGTGCAACTGTTCACTTTGTCAATGAAGTGGCTGATGGTGGACCGATTATTTTGCAAAAATCTGTAAATGTTTCCGATGATGACACGCCGGAATCAATTCAGAAAAAAGTGTTGATAATTGAACATGAATTATTACCGAAAGCGATTAAATTATTTTGTGAAAATCGTTTAACGATTAGCGGTCGAACAGTTAAACTAACAGGAAAAGCGTAAATTAACAAGTGAAAATAACATAAAAAATCAGGAGGAAATATGAGAGCATTAATAAGTGTATCTGATAAAACCGGTATTGTGGAATTTGCAAAACAACTGGAAGCGATGGGGTTTGAGATTCTGTCTACAGGTGGAACTTTAAAAGCATTATCTGATGCCGGTTTGAAAGTGATCGCAGTATCTGATGTAACCGGATTCCCGGAATGTCTGGATGGACGAGTTAAAACCCTGCATCCTAAAATTCACGGTGGGATTTTAGGGATCCGTGATAATAAAGAACATCAAAAACAAATGATGGAACTTGAGATTACTCCTATTGATTTACTTGTTATAAACCTTTACCCTTTTAAAAACACCATTTTAAAAGAAGGCGTTGTATTTGAAGATGCAATCGAAAATATTGATATTGGTGGACCAACTATGCTGCGCTCCGCTGCTAAAAATTTTAATGATGTCACTGTCATTACGGATCCTGAAGATTATTCCATAGTCCTGGAAGAACTGAAAAGTCAGGGCAAAACCGCTCTCGATACCCGTTATCGACTGGCTCTGAAGGTATTTGAAACAACTGCCAACTATGATGCAATGATTTCTGACTATCTGCGCAAGCGATTAAATGGCAATCTATTAGGCGAGACCATTACCATGACCTTTGAAAAAGTACAGGATCTTAGATATGGCGAAAACCCACATCAAAATGCGGCATTTTATGGTGAGATCGTTCCAGTTAAAGGGTCTTTAACCATGGCTAAACAATTGCAGGGAAAAGAACTGTCCTACAACAATATTAATGATACCAACGGTGCATTGGAAATATTAAAAGAATATGGTGATGAACCAACAATTGTGGCAGTGAAACATGCTAACCCTTGCGGAATCGCCAGTGATACTCAAATCTTTGAGGCCTACCGCAAAGCACATGATGCAGATCCAGTTTCTATTTTTGGCGGGATTGTTGTCTCAAATAAAACCATTGACGGGAAGACTGCTCAAGAAATGATCAAAACTTTTTTGGAAGTGATTGTTGCACCATCTTATGACAATGATGCATTAAAAGTTTTTTCTCAGAAAAACAATTTACGTGTTTTAGAACTTTCCGATATCACTAGCAATGAACCTGGTTATGAGGTTAAAAAAGTATTAGGTGGTCTGCTCGTTCAGGAACGAGATAGCCGTCTGGTCGATGAGCTAAAAGTAGTAACTAAAAGAAAACCCACTGAAACAGAAATGGACGATCTATTATTTGCCTGGAAAGCTGTTAAAAACACTAAATCAAATGCCATTAGTTTAGCAAAAAATAAATGTCTGATTGCCAACGGACCGGGACAGGTCAATCGAATTGGAGCCCTGGAAAATGCAATTCGTCAAGCTGGCCAGCAAGTTAAGGGATCTGTGATGGCATCTGACGCATTTTTCCCCTTTGATGACTGTGTAAAAGCTGCTGTCGCAGCCGGAATTACCGCAATCATCCAACCAGGCGGTGCTGGTCGGGATCAGGACTCCATAGACGCTTGTGATGAAGCGGGGATCACAATGGTATTTACTGGTATGAGACATTTCAAACATTCATAGAATTGACAAAAGGAGACATGATGAACGTATTAATTATCGGATCAGGTGGACGTGAACACGCAATTGCCTGGAAATTGGCACAAAGTAAAAAAGTTGAAAAAATATATGCCGCTCCTGGCAATGGCGGTATAGCGGAACTGGCTGAATGTGTCAACCTTGCTGTGACAGATATTCAAGGCTGTTTGAATTTTGCCAAAGAAAATAAAATAGATTTGACGGTTGTTGGTCCTGAAGTACCTTTAGTCATGGGAATGGTTGATGCATTTGAAAAAGAAGGACTTAAGGTATTTGGTCCCAATCAGGAATGTGCTCAATTTGAAGGCAGTAAAGCGTTTACCAAGGAATTTCTCATGCGTCATCAGATCCCGACAGCAAAGTATAAGGAATATGACGATTATGATACCGTCCTAAAAGATTTAGGAGTCTTTGGCTATCCAATGGTAATTAAGGCTGATGGTTTAGCCGCTGGCAAAGGTGTTCTAATTGTTGAAGATGAAAAAGCGGCACGAGACGGCCTGGAAATGATGATGAAAGATCGCGTTTTTGGCGATGCTGCTGATAAAATTGTAATAGAAGAGTTTTTGACCGGCCGTGAAGCATCGATGCTATGTTTTGTTGATGGAAAAACGATTGTTCCAATGGAAAGTGCCCAGGACTATAAACGTGCCTATGACAATGATCAAGGCTTAAACACAGGCGGGATGGGAACATATTCGCCAAATATTTTATTTGATGATGATGTCCTCAATCAACGTATTCAAAAGGAAATTCTTGATCCCATTATTGCCGGTTTTGTTAAAGATCAGATGGATTTTAAAGGAATTCTATTCATTGGTTTAATGATTGAAGATGGCAATCCAAAAGTCCTTGAATTCAATGTTCGTTTTGGAGATCCTGAAACGCAGTCTGTACTAATGCGACTGGATTCTGACCTCTATGATATAATGGAATCAGTCATTAATGGAAGACTTTCTGAAAATCCAATAAAATGGAAGAAAGAGGCCGCCGTTTGTGTTGTAATGGCTTCTGGTGGTTACCCTGGAGACTATCAAAAGGGAAAACGCATAAGCGGTATTGAAAAGGTTAATGATTGTATTGTCTTTCATGCCGGTACAAAAATAGTCGATGGCGAGCTGGTAACAAACGGTGGACGAGTGCTCTGCGTAACGGCGCTTGGTGATACGATCGAGGATGCACGCAAAACGGTTTATGACAATATCGTCAACATTTCATTTGAAGGCGCTGAGTACCGTCACGATATTGCCAAACTATAGTCAATTACTGATCCTCTTGTCATTCCTTTATGGAATTGATAAGAGGATTTTTCAACTATATTTTTAAGTTATTTGGAGTAAAATATTAAGTAATCATAGAAATGAAAGAAGAGGTTAGCATGAAAATAGGATTTATTGGATGTGGAAATATGGCTCAGGCAATGATCGGCGGCATTATTGCGTCAGGTCTTTATGAAAAAAATAATATTCTTTGTTTTGATCCCAGTGTGCAGGCAAGAACAGCTGTCGAAGAAAAGTTTAATTTTAAAACGCTTTCTTCTAATCAAGAAGTGGCAAAAGACTCAGATTATCTTGTTTTGGCAGTAAAACCCTACTTATACGCCAAAGTAATGGAAGAAATAAGTGATTCAATTAAATCGACAGTCATCATTATTTCGATTGCAGTGGGTGTCAGTTTTTCTGATATTAAGGAAATCCTGGGGAAAGACACAAAAGTTGTTAGAACACAACCCAGCACTCCGGCATTCGTTGGCGAATCTGACTCAACGCTTTGTCCTGATGAGTTGATCACAAATGACGAATTGCAAAATGTCGTTGCGATTTTTAAGAGCTTTGGTAAAGCTGAAATAATAAGCGAAGCTTTGATGGATGTTGTCCCGGCAATTGCCAGTTCAGCGCCAGCTTACACGATGATTTTAATCGAAGCAATGGCTGACGGTGGTGTTCTTCACGGATTTCCCAGAGACCAGGCTTATCGGCTGTCTGCGCAAGCCGTTTTGGGGGCGGCAAAACTGGTTCTTGAATCTGGTGAACATCCCGGGAAACTCAAAGACCAAATTTGTACACCTGGAGGAACCACCATCGAAGCAGTCAGAACACTGGAGGAAAAAGGATTTAGAGATGCCGTCATTTCAGCGGTTGACGCTTGTGCAAAAAAATCATTAGCCATGGGCAAAAATAATTAGTTTCAAACAGAACTTATCGGTTTATACCGATAGCAATTATCACAATCATCTTTTTAATGGCTATCTTCTCAAAGATTAAATGTGTAATATGATATGGTGTCAATCATAATCCTGTCTGAAATCGCAATAAAAAGATGGTTTTACTTCGCAATATAAAAGTTGAGAATTTTCAACTGCTTGTAAGGTTATTCATCATGAATATTTAATAGAAGGAAGGAGAACTAACATGGAAGACGGTTTAGTCAGAAAAATCAGAAGAGCAATGACTCTCGAAGAAATGGTGGCCTTATGCTCAGGAAAAACTGCTTGGGAAACCGAAAGCTTTCCAAGATACGGAATTGAATCTGTTATGATGGCAGACGGGCCGCATGGTATGCGTGTCGAAAATCCGACTGTTGAGCTGGGCATTCCAGAAGCCAGACCGGCCACCTGTTTTCCAACATCAGTTCTCACCGCATGTTCATGGGATTTGCAACTGCTGGCAAAAATAGGTCAAACCATAGGTCTTGAAGCACGGGCTATGGAAGTGGATCTGATTTTAGGCCCAGGCATTAATATTAAACGCTCACCACTTTGCGGGCGAAATTTTGAATATTTTTCTGAAGATCCCTTTTTATCGGGAAAACTGGGAGCCAGTTTTGTCAGAGGGGCACAGTCTGTTGGCGTTGGTTCAACGATCAAGCATTATCTGGCCAATAATCAGGAAACACATCGGATGACAGTTGACGAAAAAATAGACGTTCGCGCGCTTCGAGAAATTTATTTAAAACCATTTGAAATTCTATTATCGGAAAGTCAACCGATGGCGGTCATGTGTTCTTACAACAGCATCAACGGGAAGTTCGTTTCTCAGTCTCACCGTTTCCTGACTCAAATTTTAAGAAATGAATGGGGATTTGGCGGTATTGTTATATCTGACTGGGGGGCTGTTAACGATCGGGTAAGTGGGGTTGTAGCAGGAATGGATCTTGAAATGCCTGGAAATGGGGGGATCAATGATCAAAAAATCTTTAATCGTATTAAGTCGGGGAAATTGCGTATTACAACTTTGAATGAAATGGTCGAGCGTTTAATTCGTTTTTCTTTTCAGGCGCGTGAAAATAGAAAAGATTATCCATATGTTTCCTCAATAGATTTTAAAAATCATCATGAACTGGCAAAGGAAGCTGCTCTTGAGAGCATTGTCCTCCTGAAAAATGATGATTCAATCCTACCCATCGATAAAAAAAAGGTTAGAAAAATTGGCGTGATCGGCAGTCAGGCCTTTGATCCACGCTATCAGGGCGCTGGTAGTTCCAGGGTCAATGCTACTCATATCGATTCTCCTTATGAACGGATCAAACATTTGGCTGGTGATGATTTTGAGGTTTTTCCCAGTCAGGGATATATAAATGACGATGTGTCAGAGCAGGTATTTCTTCAAACACAAGCAGTTGAATTGGCTAAAAATATGGACATTGTTTTATTGTTTGTCGGTCTCCCTGATGAAGATGAATCGGAAGGCTTCGATCGACAGAACCTGAAACTACCGAAAAAGCAATATAAGCTCCTAAAAGCGATAACCGCAGAACAAAAAAACACAGTTGTGATCCTGTCAAATGGTGGAATTGTAGACTGTTCCTGGGAGAATCAGGTTAAAGGTATTGTTGAAATGTTTCTTGCCGGACAAGCAGGCGGATCAGCCTTAGCGGAACTTTTATTTGGCTGTAAAAATTTCTCAGGCAAACTAAGCGAGACAATTCCCATGAAATTACAGGATACTCCTGCCTATATCAACTTTCCTGGATTACAGAACGAAGTAGTTTATGGTGAAAGTATTTTTGTTGGCTACCGCTATTATGATTTTAAAAAACTGAATGTTCGCTATCCTTTTGGATTTGGGATGACTTATTCTGATTTTTCATTTGAAAAACATGGCAGCTCCAATTTCACGATCAAAAAAGATGATACAATTTTAATTTCATGCCTCGTTAAAAATTCTAGCATGATTGCCGGAAAAGAGACTGTTCAGCTTTATGTAGGAAAATCAAATACTAACATTATGAGGCCGTTAAGAGAATTAAAAGGGTTTAAAAAGATTCTACTCAACGCCGGTGAGTCGTGTCTAGTAAATTTTGAGATAAGTATCAACGATTTTACTTATTATAGCGTCAGCAATCAGCAATGGGAGTTCGAATCAGGACAACATGAAATATATATTGGAAACTCCAGTCGCAATTTGCCACTTATCTATTTGCTTGACATTCAGGATGAAATGTTACCTTACATCAATCAATATTCTTATCTGAGTGACTTTGAAAAAACAGAACGCGGGAAAAAAATTCTTGATGTTCTCATGCAGGGTTTTAATGAATACCTTGGTGATGACTCGAATAAAAATGATCAGTTTTTTATGGCCATGCTTAAAGGTACGCCACTTCGTAAGTTAATAGAGTTTTCAAAAGGACTGTTTTCAGAGTCAAGCATCGAAAAAATAATCAATTTAGCTAATTCAGATTCGTCATTAGAAAATTTAACGTTTGATTATTTAATTGAAAACGAAAATGATAAGAAAGGATTTTTTAGTCAATGGTTTGGGTCTAATGATAAAGAACTGACCATCTATTCAAAAGTCAGAGATATTGTTGCGGATGAAGACGCAATGAAAATTATTAGACGACATTTCGACGATGTCGTATTAAATAGTGAATACCTGCAAATGGCCATTAATCTGGGTATCTCCTTCGATAAGGCACAAAAATTAGTCCCTGACGAATTTTTTTCAGATGAAAAACTTTTAGCAATTGAAAAAGAATTTAAGGCATTAAAGAAAAAATAATTATCATATTTATAACATATATCAAGGCAAAGGAAAATAAATGAATATTTTAGCAATTGATACCTCGACCATTGTCGCGTCGGTGGCTATCATCAATGAAGATAAATTACTTGGAGAAATGATGATTAATCATCAAAAAAAACATTCTGAGAAATTAATGACCGCTATCGATCATCTCCTATCAGACAGCGGTCTTGATCTTTCAAATATTGATGTTTTTGGGGTCGTTGAGGGACCAGGTTCATTTACTGGCTTAAGAATTGGCATGGCCACCGCCAAAGGTTTTGCGCAAGGACTTAATAAACCATTAATTGGTGTTTCAACACTTGCAAGTCTAGCCAATAATGTACCAACAAGCAGCGGTTATATTTGTCCAATCTTAGATGCTCAAAGAAATCAGGTTTATACTGGCATCTATTATTTTGATGCTTCTAAACTAAAAAACAAATTAACTGATACTGCGCTGGAAATAGAAGATTTGATCGAAGAAATTTCTAAACTTGACGGAAATATCTACTGTTTAGGCGATGGCTTACCACGTTTTTATGAACAAATAGAAAAAAGCTGTTCCAACACCATAAAAGTACCAAATCACGTCAATATGAATCGTGCTTCTTCAGCCGCAGAACTTGTTCTTCATAAAGCACTTACAGGTGACTTTATGGACTACAAACAACTTGAACCTGTTTATTTGAGACCTTCATACGCCGAGGAAAAAAAATGTTGATCAGAAAAATGAATGCTTCAGATATTGAAGCTGTTTTTAAAATTGATCAGGATTGTTTTAATCATAACTGGACCCTTGATTCATACCAAAATGAAATAAATAATCTTCTTGCTACCTATGTGGTTGCCGAGAATGACGCCACTGTGATTGGATTTGGAGGATACTGGCGGGTGATCGATGAAGCTCAGATCACTAATATTGGTATTTTAAAGCCTTTTCGTCATGCTGGAATTGGTGAAATGATTCTAAATAAGCTATGTTCCTTAGCCGTTCTCGAGGGTTGCGACCGAATGACCCTGGAAGTCAGAGAAGACAATTTACCGGCGATCGCATTTTATAAAAAACATCGCTTTGTCCAGGAAGGCATCCGACGTCATTATTATGGGCAGGATCAGCACGGCTTAATCATGTGGAGGTACAATCTTGAAAACTAAAAAATACCTGGCAGCACTGATACTGGCGATATCCTTGCCATTTTTTATTTTTGTTTCAATCATTGAGATGTCAGTGTCTGACAAACATTTTTTTATGGACCAGATGGCAAAAAACGATGTCATTGAAAACACGGGAATCTATCCGCCAGACGTTGATTTGGTTATTTCTGAAATAATTGCTTATTTAAATGATGATCGTGAAGATTTTGATATCCTTGCGCGAATTGCTTCACCAGAGGAAAAAAATGTTTCAGAATATAGTCATGTATTTAATGATGACGAAATAACACACATGATAGATGTAAAAAACCTTTATCAGAATGTCCTATTTATACGTGATTTTTCAATTATTCTGATTTTGATAAGTTTTCTATATTTGATGAGGTTTGATCAGAAACTAATTATTTACAGTTTATTTGGTGGATCAGTCTTTTACATTCTTTTTCTGGGTCTGATCGGTATTTTTTTTGCATTTGATTTTCAAAGCAGTTTTATTAAGTTTCATCAACTATTTTTTACAAACGAATTATGGGTTATGGATCCAGCCACTGATTTACTGATCAGTATTGTCCCCGAACCTTTTTTTGTTGCCTTAATACAGAGAATAATCATAAATATCAGCGCCTTTCTTGCTGGTATGGTTTGCATAACTGGAATTGTATTGTTTAAAATTAGAATTAGAGGTAAAAATGAAAATACTCAGCATTGAAACATCTTGTGATGAAACATCGGCAGCAATAGTTGAAAATGGTCGTAAGATCCTATCAAACAGAATCTATTCACAAATTGACATTCATCAGAAATATGGGGGTGTTGTCCCCGAAATTGCTTCCCGCAATCATGTTAAAAAACTGCCATATATTATTGATGAGGCATTGGCAGAAAGTGGATTAAGCTTAAAGGAAATGGATGCTATTGCTGTTACCAATGGTCCAGGTTTAATCGGCGCACTGCTGATTGGTCTCTCTACCGCAAAAGCAATGGCATACAGCTTAAAGATTCCCTTGATTGGTGTTCATCATATTGAAGGCCATATTGCTGCAAATTTTTTAGAATATCCGGAACTTGAACCGCCATTCTTGACCCTTGTTGTTTCAGGTGGACATTCCCATCTCGTCATGGTAAGGGATTATCAGACTTTTGAAGTTCTGGGTAAAACCAGAGATGATGCGGCTGGCGAAGCTTTTGACAAGGTTTCCAGAGTTTTGGGACTTGGCTATCCTGGTGGGCCGGCAATTGACCTTGCTGCTCAGGAAGGGAATGCTGATGCCATCGCCTTTCCACGGGTTATGCTTGAAAAAAATTCACTGGATTTTAGTTTTAGTGGTCTAAAATCAGCCGTCTTAAATTATTTGAATCATTGTAAAATGAAAGATATAAATTACTCAATTAATGATGTTGCAGCAAGCTTCCAGCTCGCTGTTGTAGAAGTCTTGGTCGAAAAAGCAATGATTGCAGCAAAAAATGTCGGTGTCGAAAAAATCGCATTGGCAGGAGGCGTTTCATGCAATTCCTTACTACGGCAAAAAATGGCTACTGCTGCATTAAAGCACGGTTATGAACTTTATTTTCCAAAACCAATTCTTTGTACTGATAATGCTGCCATGATCGGATCAATGGCTTATTATAATTATTTAAATGGTGCTGTCAGTGATTTGAATCTCAATGGAATTCCCGGTTTAAAAATCGGATCAAGAAATTAAAATTTTAAATCAGATTAACGAATTATTTAAATTGCCTGACATTGTCAATAATCTTTAAAACAATCTTAAAAAACCATCACTTTAGGAAAAAGCTGAAAAATGACTTGCAATCATTTTACAAATCAGATAAAATACTATTAGCACTCAGGGATAATGAGTGCTAATAAAATACAAAGAAGGTATTCGATACCTGAAATATTTTTATGGAGGAAGAAATGAGTTTAAAACCATTAGGTGACAAAGTAGTCGTTAAGGTAAAAGCTGAAGAAGTTAAAACATCAAGCGGGATTGTATTGCCTGGATCGGCACAGGAAAAGCCACAACAGGGAATTGTAATCGCTGTAGGATCTGGAGAAATTGTTGACGGAAAAAAAGTTCCACTTGACGTTAAAGTCAATGACGAAATTATTTATTCCAAATACTCAGGTAATGAAGTGAAAATTGGTAACGAAGAATTTCTAATTATTCGTCAAGCCGATATTTTAGCAATCGTAGAATAAAAATTTTCAGGAGGAATTATAATGGCTAAAGATATTAAATTTAGAGCAGAAGCTAGAACAGCCCTGATCACAGGTGTTGATAAACTGGCAGATACAGTAAAAGTAACATTAGGACCAAAAGGCAGAAACGTTATTTTAAGTCGTTCTTACGGCTCGCCAACAATTACCAATGATGGTGTAACAATTGCCAAAGAAATAGAACTGGAAGATGCCTTTGAAAACATGGGTGCTCAACTGGTTAAAGAAGTTGCAACAAAAACGAATGATGTCGCTGGTGATGGTACAACTACAGCTACCTTGCTTGCCCAGGCAATTGTTAGAGAAGGAAATCGTAATGTTGTAGCCGGTGCAAATCCAATGGTTCTTAAAAAAGGTATTGAAAAAGCAGTTGCTGTTGTTGTTGAAGAACTTAAAGCCAATAGCAAACCAGTTGAAAATAAAGAATCGATTGCTCAAGTTGCTTCTATTTCAGCTGCGGATGAAACAATTGGACAATTAATCGCTGATGCTATGGATAAAGTAGGTGATGACGGCGTTATCACTGTTGAAGAAGGTAAAGGTATGGGTACCGAACTGGAATTTACCGAAGGTATGCAGTTTGACCGTGGTTATTTATCTGCTTATATGGCAACTGATACAGAAAAAATGGTAGCTGACCTCGACAATCCTTATATCCTGATTACTGATAAAAAAATCTCAAATATTCAGGAGATTTTACCGGTACTGGAACAGATCGTTCAGACTGGTGGAAAACTGTTAATCATTGCTGAAGATGTTGAAGGTGAAGCCTTAGCAACTTTAGTTGTTAATAAATTAAGAGGAACCTTTAATTGTGTAGCAGTTAAAGCCCCTGGCTTCGGCGATCGTCGCAAAGCAATGCTTGCTGATATCGGTGCCCTGACCGGTGGGGAAGTGATCTCTGATGAACTAGGCCTGGAACTTAAATCAGTGACCATCGAACAACTTGGTCGTGCCCGTCAGGTGAAAATTGACAAAGAAAATACCATTATCGTTGAAGGCCAGGGGAACAAAGCTGCTGTTGAAGAAAGAATTAATCAGATCAAAGCACAAATCCCTGAAACTTCTTCAGAATATGACAAAGAAAAACTGCAGGAACGTTTAGCTAAACTTGCTGGCGGTGTTGCTGTTATTCAAGTTGGTGCCGCTACTGAAACTGAACTGAAAGAACGCAAATACCGTATTGAAGACGCCTTAAATGCTACTCGAGCAGCTGTTGAAGAGGGTGTTGTTTCCGGTGGGGGAACAGCTTATATTAATACAATTGCTAAAGTAGACGTCCTGATTGACTCTCTTGAAGGCGACGAAAAAACTGGTGCTGTTATTATTCGCCGAGCTATCGAAGAGCCAATGCGACAAATTGCAGAAAATGCAGGTCTTGAAGGATCAGTGATCGTATCTCAGATGAAAGACAAAGCTGTTGGCGTAGGTTATGATGCTGCTAAAGGCGAATTTGTCAATATGTTTGAAGCTGGTATTATCGATCCGACAAAGGTAACGCGATCTGCTATTCAAAATGCTGCCAGCGTATCGGCTATGTTCTTAACAACAGAAGTAGCTGTGGCTGATCTTCCAGAAGAAAATCCACCAGCAATGCCAGGTGGAATGGGCGGCGGAATGCCAATGATGTAATATAAAAGAACCATAAGGCACTAGTGTCATTAACCTATGACACGGCCTTATGGTTTTTTTTATTGTTTCTAAATTTTTTTCTAATTCACTTCATAGGGAATTCCAGCAAAAAGTTCTTCCATCTCCGGTGGTTCCAGTTCGGACATTTTTACAATCAGTGCATTGATCAGATTAATAATCGCCTGGGCATCTACAGAGCCATCATCCGCTGGTTTTGCAGCAAAAAGTGCCATCAGCATGGTATTTCTGGTAGTGCTTTTTACACCTTTAAAAACACTGTTTAAAACATTTTTTTCATCATTTGTTAATTCTATCATTTTTCCCTCCATATTTATGATTCAAGAGATTCTAAATGCAATAATGCATTTTCCCATTCATCTGTCATTTTTTCCAATTCTTTTTTCTTCAACTCATATGCTTGGCTTGTCTCTGTTACTAATTGCTGATCATCGTAAAAGGATGGCTTGCACATCTGAGCCTCAATCGATTTAATTTCATTTTCGAGTTTTATCAGATTTTCTTCTATTGAACGAATATTTTTCTTGAGCTGACGAATTTTTGTTTCTGCTTCTTTTTGTTTGCGTCGGTCATTTTTAATTTGGGTTTTTGTCGGGGAGCTTAAATGCTCCTGCTCCTGCAAAGCTAATCTTTCGGCCGCTGATGTCTGATGTCTTAAATAATCATCATAATTGCCCAGGAAGACTTCGATTCCCTTATCTGAAAATAGATATATTTTATTTGCAATTCGATTAATAAAATACCGATCATGGGAAATAAACAGTAGGGTTCCATCATATTGGGTTAAAGCATTCTCCAGGATTTCCTTTGTATCCATATCAATATGATTTGTCGGCTCATCCATCAACAAAAAATTAGCTTGAGAAATCATCAATCGGGCCAGTAAAAGCCTCGCTTTTTCACCGCCGGATAGGGTATTGACAGTCTTAAAAACATCTTCCCCCTGAAAGAGGAAGGCCGCAAGAATATTACGGATTTCGCCTTCTGTGAGTTTTGAATCGACATCCCAGATTGTTTCCAGTAAATTATCGTTTTGAAAAGCAGTTAGGCTATCATGTTCCTGATCAAAATAATCGCAAAAGACTTTATGGCCAAATTGAATTAAACCAGAATCAGCAGGTATCTGCTTTAATAAGATCTTAAGCAAAGTCGTTTTGCCAATGCCATTCGGCCCAATAATCCCAATTTTATCGCCTGATTGAATTTCAAAATCGATATTTTCAAATAAAAGTTTTTGATTAAAAGATTTTTTTAGCTGTTCAACACGTAATACATCATTGCCGCTCTTAATTCGTGGTTTGAAATTGAAATGACTGACTTTAGTTGTTTCAACTTTTTCAAGTAATTCGATCTTTTGCAGCGCTTTTTCTCTGCTGGCGGCTCTCTTTGAACTTTTTATGGAATTATATTGTCTGAAACGATCAATGATGGCCTGCTGCTGCTTAACTTCTTTCATCTGCTGAGTATACTGATGATCCATTTCAATCAGGAGCTGCTTTTTTTTAAGTGCATAGCTGGTGTAATTTCCCTCAAAAACATTGATTGTCTTTCGATTGACTTCAAGAATTTTATGACAAACTTTATCCAGAAAATATCGATCATGGGAAATAATGATAAATGTCCCTCTATAAGTGTTTAAATATTGTTCCAGCCACTGCAATGTTTCAATGTCCAAATAGTTTGTCGGTTCGTCAAGCAATAATAGTTCAGGTTCCATCAGCAGCATTTTCCCAAGACAAGCGCGGGTTTTTTGACCGCCACTCAATTGTGAAAAAGGCTTCTTCAGATCATCAGCAGAAAAATTCAGACCATTGGCTACCCCGCGAATACGACTTGGATATTCATAGCCATTTACTTCTGTAAAGGCATCCTGAAGCTCGCCAAATTCTTTGATCAAGAGCTCCTGATTCTCTTCACTGGCGGATGCGATTTTTTCACCTAATTCCGTGATTTTACACTCCATTTCCTGTAAAGACTCAAATACAGAATAAAAGACTTCATTTAAAGTCTGATTTTCAATGACTTCAGGTTCTTGCGCCAGATAGCCAATGTTAAGTTGTTTTTTTTTGAAAATATTTCCCGAATCAGGTATTAGATTTTCTGTAAGCAGCTTTAAAAAAGTTGACTTACCTGTCCCATTTTGACCAACCAACCCAATTTGTTCGTTCTCGTTGATGGTTAAATTGACACGATTAAAAATTTCTGTGATGCCGTAACTAAAATGCAAATTCTCAATATTTAAGATCATAAATTCACCTGATTTCAAAATTATTTATGCTGACGACTCTATTTTATCAAAATTTATCAAAAAATGAAATCAATATTTGACGTTAATTCCCTGGATTGATATAATGGATTAGCTATATATATGAAAGGGGAAGTTAACTTATGCATCGCTTCTCAAAAAAAGTATCAATGACTGTTGTAAAACGGCTACCAAAATACTATCAATATTTAACCGATTTACAGCTAAATGATATTGAAAAAATCTCATCTCGTGAACTTGCCAGCCTGATGGGACTGACTGCGTCACAAATCCGCCAGGATTTAAATTCATTTGGTGGTTATGGTCAACAGGGTTATGGTTACAATGTCTCTGAACTTCGAAATGCCATTAAGGATATTCTGGGATTAGACTACGAATACAGCTGTATTATAATTGGTGCCGGTAATATGGGACATGCCATCGCAAATTATGAACGCTTCCGCCGCGAGGGTATTATTTTAAAAGGTGTGTTCGATGTTGATCCGCTTCGAATTGGCACCGTTGTTGGCAGCGTTGTTGTTAAACACATGGACGAACTAGAGGAATTTGTTTCACAAAATGAAATTGATGTCTGTATTCTATGTGTGCCAAGAGAAGTTGGCCAGCAAATTGCTAACCAGGTGACCAGTTTCGGTATCCAGGGAATACTGAATTTCAGTCCAATGGATCTTGAAGTTCCCAAGGGAGTAGAAGTTGAAAATGTAAATATTACTGATAGTTTATTTACTTTAACCTACCGATTAAAGGATTATAAAATATCCACAGAAGACAATCCTGAAACATCGGACGATTAAAAAAAAGAACCGTTAAGGTTCTTTTTATCGTTTCAGGCTTTATTATTGGTACTTTTAAAACTGATAAAATCCAAGACTTCCTGCTTATAAGTTTCTGGAAATGAAAAATAAGATGAGAAGGCATCTTTTTCTTCATCAGAAAAAATGTAAGTTTCCAGAAATTCTTGACATGTAGGGGGCTGAGGATTACCAGGTAAAAGTTTTGGCTGATCCGTTCGACAAAGCAGGTAATCAACAGATACTTCAAAATAATCTGCTATTTTTACTAACAAAAGGTTTTCAGGTAAATTCTTATCTTTTTCGTACTTCGAGATAGAACTTTTGTTGAGATAAAAAAGATTTGCAAAATTTTCCTGGGTTAACCGTTTTGAAATTCGCAAGGCCTTTAATCGTCCGCCAAAAGTGTTATTTTCCATGACTAATCACCTTCTTTAACTCTAAAATAAATTGTAATTCAGTATAACATTTATAATTATTTTGTCAAGACTATGTTGAGATAAAATAATAAATCTATCAGCTAAGGTGCAATGAAATTAACTCGAATTAACTGTAACTGATTCAGACAATCCAAATATTTTTTTTCTGTTTCGTTAAGATTTTCTGTGCTAAAGATACTATTGAGGCTCTGGTTTTCAAGGGTTGTATCAGTATATGAGCGAAATAATGCTGTGTAATCAATGGTCTGATTTAAACTCTCTGATTGCGATCTCGTTTCGCCTGTATCTGAATTTAATTCATCATAATTTAGGCTTGTTAACGTATCACCCGAAAAAGTTGCTGTCATTACGCCCTGAAAATGATCCGCATCTGCCTGACTATTGATGATATAGGTAATCGTGGTATCCAGTGTGACAAGCTCGTAGTTTCCACTAAGGGATTGATTGATCGCTGACTGCGCCAGCAAAATAAAGATTCTACTGGTTTGAGTTGCTCCGGAAATAGCACTAACCTTTGAAGATCGCTGGTTTAACAGCAGATCACTATATAATTTAAAATATAAAGAATCCAGATTTAAAGGTGCTATTTTATCCCAGCTTGTCTCTGGACCTTCAAGTTGAAGTCGGTTCTGGCCGTTTAGATTAATTTCCTGAAAGTCAACGACAGTAATGATTCCATTTCGGATTGAAAGAGTTAATACTTGACCATAACCCCTTTCGTCATAATGGCTGGTAGCCGCCCGATATTCTCCATCCTGTAAATCAGATGATTCACTGACGAGTATTTCACCTGTTTCAGGATCATTAATAATGTCATTTTCCTGACACGCTGTAAAAAGGAAGAGGCTGCTGAGTATCAGTATGAATAAAGCTCTTTTAGTCTTCACAAAATTCTCCTTATAAGGCTGATGCATTCATCAAGGGCGGGACAATCTGTTTTTTTCGGGAATAGACACCATTTAAAAACTTACTGTTCTCATTTGGCGAAAACTCAAAAGCAATTTGCGCCAATTTTTGTTCATTACCGGCAATTATCAGCTCAGTGCCACCTAGAATAATATCTGTTACCATTAATAGGCAAAGGTTCAAGTCCTCTCGACTACACACTTCATTCATTTCTTCTAGAACCGCATCTAACTTTTTATAAATGCCTCTAAAATCGCCTGTATTGATCTGTGAAATAGCAATTTTATAAGATCCCATTGTAAAGAGCTTCTGATCGGTTGATAAAATTTCACCTGCGCTCATGGTATCCAAATTGCTTCCAGCGATTAACATTTTCTTGCCGTAATCATTGATATCTAAATTCAGTTGGGCTGCCAACTGGTAAGCCGCCTCCTGATCCTCGGTCGTAGAGGTAGGGGAATTGAAAAGAAGTGTATCTGATATGATTGCACTTAACATTAAACCTGCTATTTTATCAGGGATGGTTACTTCATTTTCCTGATAAATTTTATAGACAATTGTACTGGTACATCCAAGCGGTTCGATTCGAAGATAGAGTGGCGTGGCAGTTTGTATATCTGCGATCCGGTGATGATCAATCACTTCAATAATTTCTGCTTCATTGATGCCAAGAATTGACTGACTTCTTTCATTATGATCAACTAAGATGACTTTTTTTCGGTTAAAGTCAACCAGATGGCTTTTAGCAATAACGGCAACAACTTGACCGTCTTCATTTGCCACTGGAAATCGTTCATGTTCAGATGTCAGCATATTCTTTTTCACATCATCGATTGTTTCATAGGTCATAAAATACTCTAACTGATGCTTTTGATAATAGTTTTTAATCGGTATTCCCTGGGATAACAAACGAATGACTTCAAAGGGACCTAAATCGACAACGAAAATAACGCCACCGGGATAATCGGGGATGGAAATGCCTTGCTCCGTTTTTGAACAAATAATGATTCCCGCCTTAGTCCTAAGCGCTCTTTCAAGATATTCTTCTGTCCCAACTGTAATTAAAATATCATCCTGATTTAGCAGCTGATTCTGATTGATTTCGGTAATTGTATAAACACAGCCTGTCACTATTGAATCAGGAAGTTTACCAATTACTCTGGCCTTTAGTAATTTGACTAGATTATCAAAGGGGGTTTTGTTATCTCTCAATACTGTTTTAGAAAAAGCACTGGTAAAAGTATGGATGATATCTGACAGTGAAATGATACCTAGCAGCTTTTTTTGCTCATCTACAACCGGAACAGATCGACCAGGCTGATCTAAAATCTCAGTCACTGCTTCAGAAATTGAAGCATTCTCGGCAACCATTGAAAAATCGCTTAAAATCAGATCTGAAACCTGTGGTTTGACATCATTAAGAAGATCCGGTGCCTTAACATCAAAATAGTCCAAAACATATTGCGTTTCTTTATTGACTGGCCCCAAACGGGCGGGATGAACATTTGTAAAACCTAAACAGTTTTTCAAATGAGCATAAGCAATTGCAGAACAAAGCGAATCCGTATCCGGATTTCGGTGACCAAATACATATACTTTTTGAGTCATCACAACCTCCTGAGTTTTGAACTATGATAATTATATCAAAAATTGATTAAAAAATCTGTATGAATAAGACTTTTTCGTTGTATAATAAAGCTAGCTTAATATGAAAAGAGGTAGTCTCATGAAATTAACTGTTCTGGGTAATACCGGCCCTTTCCCTGGTCCCGGAGGCGCTTGTTCAGGCTATTTACTGCAAGTTAACAATCGTCGGATTGTACTGGATTTTGGAAATGGTACTTTTGCGAATTTGCAAAAATTTCATTCAATCAAAGATATTGATATGATCATTCTTTCACATCTCCATCCTGATCATTTTTCTGATATCTATGTTTTACGTTATGCCCTTCAAAATATTGGACTTAAAATGCCATTATACGCGCCATCAGAGCCGCCACTTGAAGCTGCTTCACTATTTTACAAAGATATCTATCAGATAAAAAACATATCAGAAGCACTAAAAATTGAAATAGATGACATCACAATCTCTTTTAAAAAAATGAAACATCCTGTTTTAGATTTTGCCATAAAGATTGAAACACCACAAAAGACTTTTGTTTATACTGGTGACACGACTTACATTGAAGAACTGATTGACTTTTCCAGGGAGGCTGATGCCTTACTGATTGACTCAGCCTTCCTTGATGACACAGAATCACTTATACACTGTTGTGTCAAACAGGCATGTGAAATTGCAAATAAAGCCCAGGTTAAAAAACTGATTCTCACCCATTTTGACCCTTATGGCGATTCAAATAATTACCTGCTTAAAGGAAAATCATTATTTGAAAATGCGCTTGAAATAACAGAAATTGGCAAAACAATTGCAGTCTAAGCCGGTTATTTTATGAAAAGACCATTATTTTGGGGCTTTGTATATCTTGCTTTATCGATTTATTTAACCTGCAAGGGTATAACGATTGTTTTTTTATTAATGCTCACACTCCCTCTGATTATTGCCCCTCTATTTCTTAAAAATATTAAAATCAGGCAAGTGCTTTTTGTGCTCATCATCTATTTGTCTGGATTAATCGTTTCAGTAAATACTTTTCAAAGTGTTGATCTGGATACCTTTTATGGACAAGCATATAGTTTTTCGGGTAAAATCATAACCGCACCTGTATTTGAAGAAAACCGCGTCCAATTCATCTTCAAAACAGAAGCGTTACCGGGCGGCTCATCTGACGACATGCGTTTTATGGTCAGCAGTTATGCTGAAAATCTGGAAGATTTTGAAAAACTGTCTCCCGGAGATATTATCTCTTTTACAGGACAATTGCGAGAGCCTACTGAGGTCAGAAATCCAGGTGGTTTTGATTATTCGCTTTATCTGAAATCAAAAGCGATCGATGGACAAATCACCTTCAAGAGTGATTTAAATGTCACAGGTCACGAAGCGGGTTTAGGCGAAAAAATTGAAATCCTGCGTTTAAAGCTTGAAGCACAAATGACACAATATCTCAAAGCACCAGTTGCCGATCTTTTAAAAGGTATTTTACTTGGGGATAAATCAATTGATGCTGGCATTCAAGCCAGCTTTCAGGAAATTGGCATCTCACATGTGCTGGCAGTATCCGGACTGCATGTTGGTTTTATAACACTGCTGATTACTGCAATCTTAAACTTTATGAAGATCAGTAAAAAGTATTGGCTAATCATTTTAGCGCCTATTTTACTGCTGTATTGCGCATTAACAGGTTTTTCAGCTTCAGTGCTTCGGGCCGCTCTGATGTTTTTAATCCTATTTTTGGGAGAAAGCCATCATGTCGAAAAGGATTTGTTGAATAATTTGTTGCTGGCTGCTATCATTATTCTGCTTATTTGGCCAGCACAACTGTTTCAAGCTGGCTTTCAACTGTCCTTTGGCGCTGTCTTGGGTATTATTCTCTTTAATAAACCCTTGAAATTTCAGCTTGAGCGGCTCATCAATAAAAAACGTTTGACAAAAAAATCAATTAATCAACCAATCATTGATGGCATTATTTTAACTGCATCGGTTCTGCTGACAACAACACCCATCATGATGCTGCACTTTGGTAATTTTTATGGCCTGAGCTTTTTTTCTAATTTGATTATTATTCCTGTGGTCGGTATTTTTGTCATCAGTGGTTTTTTGTTTCTAGTTACCTCTTTTTTATTACCGCCATTAACACCAATAATGGTGATGTTTGTATCCTTTACTGGTGATACGCTTTTAGTCTCAGTAAAAGGTCTTAATGCGCTTTCTGAAAAATTAAGCTTTTTAACAATTAAAAATGGAAGTTTTGATTTGCCCGTGATACTTATCTTACTCTTAACAGGTTTACTGTTTGCTGGTTATTTTAATGGCTTAATTCTAAAAAAATTTGCGCCGCTAGCTTATGGCATCTTATTAATCAGCCTTGTGATCAAAACAATGATTCCCGGCTATCTCGAAGTAATCGTGCTGGATGTCGGGCAGGGCGATAGTATTCTGATCAATACACCAAACCATCATCATTTGTTGATTGATGGTGGTGGTTATCAGTTTGAACGGGAAAATCAGATTTCTGACCAAGTCCTTTATCCGGCTTTTCGATCGCTGGGGATTGATTCCCTGGATTTGGCATTTATTTCGCATAATCACGCTGATCATCAGCAGGGGATAGAAGAACTGGTTACCGATCAATTCGATATTAAACAGTTACTGATGACTGTAAAGTCCAATAACCAGGAACTGCTTTCGCAAGAGACTGTACCTGTTGCGCAATTAAAAAAGGGCACAATCATTGAAAATGGAGATGGGGTCCGAATCGAAGTTTTATGGCCGGATGGAGAAATACAAGCAGTAGCGGATGACGAGCAGAACAATGCCTCAATGGTATTTTTGTTATCTTATAAAAATGTAAATTATCTTTTCTGTGGTGACATTGAAAAAGAAACCGAAACACAAATTATCAAGGAGCTTAATTCACGCTTCAGCAATTTAGACATTCAGCTGTTAAAAGTACCCCATCATGGTAGTGATACGTCTTCAACGGCCGAATTTCTATCGGCGGTTGATCCGGAAATAGCTGTCATTTCTGTTGGCCAAAACAATATGTATGGTCATCCCAATCAAACGGTGGTTGACCGGTATCTGAAAGATGATATAAAAATTTTTCGTACTGACCTAAGTGGCGCAATTATCATTAAAAGCAATGGCGAGTGGATCAAAACAAAAACTTATCTTAATCAGGGAGCATATAATGAACAATAAATTTTTACAGGAAATCAAACCAGATCAATTAGACTCGGTATACCTTATGACCGGTCCGGAAAAATTTCTTTCTGACAAAGCTGAGAAAAAAATTATCTCGGCTGCTCTTACTGCAGGCATGGAAGCGGTCAATCTTTCTAGTTATACTGAAAAAAACACTGATTTTTCCGCCGTGATCGCAAACTGTGAAACGCTGCCACTTTTAAGTGATAAAAGAGTCATCATCCTTCAGGATTCCATTGATTTAGGGAAAATATCAGCTGCTAACAGTGAGCTTCTCTTAGCCTATATGGAAAAACCGCTCGCATCAACAATCTTAATTCTGCACTGGGAAAAACCGGATAAACGTAAAAAAATATATAAATCCCTGGACAAATATGCGACCGTTCTTGAATTTACAAAGTTGAGCCCATCTGAACTCAAAGATTGGGTTAGTAGCGAACTTCTAAACCGTGAGAAAAAAATGAATCAGGCGGTTCTTGATAATTTTATTGCACGATCAATGTATTTGACAAATGAGGCGGCCAGTCTTGAAAGTGTTGATCATTTGATCAACCAGCTGTGCGATTTTTGTGCTGATAAAGAAACCATCACAGAAAATGATCTTGCTCAGGTATTGCCGGAGTCGATTGAAGAAGGAATCTTTCGCTTAATTGATTACGCCATGTCCGGCGATAAAGGAAAGGCCTTATTAATGTTGGGACAGTTTTATCTTGAAGGTGAATCACCTTTTGGGGTCTTTAGTTTATTGTTGCGCCAAATTAGGCAACTGATTCAGGTTAAAGTGATTGGACAAAAACTTAAGAAGCCTAATCTTATTGCCAAGGAGATGAAAATATCCCTTTATCTGGTAAATAAAATTTTAGGCAATGCCCGTAAATACTCAATCAATCATTTACTAGATTTAATGACAGCCGGAGCTGATTACGATTATCAGATGAAAAGCGGGGAGATTGATCAGAATATGGCATTGGAGTTGTTTATCTTGAAGATGTGAAATCGCGGATTATGATTTATTTTCCACGAAAAAAGATGCACCTGAGTAAGTGCATCTTTATAACCACGAGACACGGGTTTGGGAATATATAAATGAGGACTAAGCATTCATTGTGTTTAGTTTTTTTGCCAAAGAACTTTTTTTGCGAGCTGCAGCATTTTTATGGATTACGCCTTTTGCAACGGCTTTATCCAGTTTTTTAGCTGCTAAACGATAAGCTTCCTGTGCATCTTCGACATTACCTTCGGTAAATGCAAGATCAAAACTTTTTACAGTCGTTTTTAAGTTAGTTTTAACCATTTTGTTGCGCAGACGACTGATTTCATTTGTTTTAGCTCTTTTCATTGCTGATTTAATATTAGCCATGGGTTCACCCCCCTCATTTATTTATAACATCACAATTCTAACATGTTTACAAAGAATTATCAAGAAAAAACGTGACAAATTTTTTTTTTATTGATAAAATACAATTCTAATGATATGGCTGAATAGCCTCAGCGAAAACCCATTGACTGAGTATCGCACGAGGAGATTTTAACATATCTTCCTTTAAAAATTTACCTAAAAGGAGTTTAACTTGTCAGAGAAACAATTACATACACGAAATTTCTCAATTATCGCCCATATCGATCATGGCAAATCAACCTTGGCTGACCGTTTGATTGAAGATACTGGGCTACTCAGCAAACGTGACATGTCAGAACAATTTCTTGATAATATGGATATCGAAAGAGAGCGTGGCATCACGATCAAGCTGCAGGCCGTTCGTCTGATTTACCATGCAGATGATGGGGAAGAGTATATACTCAATCTGATTGATACCCCAGGACATGTAGATTTCACCTATGAAGTCTCCCGCAGTCTTGCTGCCTGCGAAGGCGCACTGCTGGTCGTTGACGGATCTCAGGGTATCGAAGCCCAGACCATCGCCAATGTCTACCTGGCCCTGGATAATGATCTGGAGATTGTTCCGGTAATCAACAAGATCGATCTGCAAAGCGCAGATCCTGAGCGCGTCAAGGACGAAATAGAGCATGTTATCGGAATAGAAGCTCATGATGCGCCGCTTATTTCGGCAAAAGCTGGACTCAATATCCATGATGTCCTGGAAGCCATTGTTAAACGTGTTCCACCACCAGATGGCGATCCAAACGGAGCACTTCAGGCACTGATTTTTGATTCCTATTACGATCAGTATCGGGGGGTAATCGCATCCATCCGAGTTGTTTCCGGAACCATCAGAAAAGGCATGAAAATCCGCATGATGGCTGTTGGAAAGGACTTTGAAGTTGATGAAGTCGGGGTTTTTGCCAAGGGTCTGCTCGCAACTGATGAATTATCTGCCGGTGATGTTGGCTATGTCAATGCCAGTATTAAAAACGTCAGAGATACCCGTGTGGGGGATACCATCACCGATGCGCAGAACCCTGCGCCTAATGCATTACCCGGTTATAAAAAAGTAACCTCAATGGTATTTTGCGGAATTTATCCGGCTGATGGGTCAAAATACGAAGATCTGAAAGAAGCTTTGGCCAAATTACAGCTTAACGACGCCTCACTGCTTTACGAAGCTGAGACTTCAATCGCCCTAGGTTTTGGTTTCCGTTGTGGATTTTTAGGACTTCTGCATATGGAAATTATTCAGGAACGGCTAGAGCGCGAATTTTCCCTCGATTTAGTGACCACTGCGCCAAGCGTTATTTATAAAGTCATTAAAACTGATGGCACGGAGCTTTGGGTTGATAATCCCACAAATTTACCAGATCCCGTGGAAATAAAAACCATGGAAGAACCCATCGTTAATGCCAGTATCATGGTTCCGTCTGATTACCTGGGTGCGGTCATGGAACTGTGCCAGGAGCGGCGTGGCCTTTATATCACCATGGATTATGTTGAAGAAAATCGGGTCATGCTCAAATATGAGCTGCCCTTAAATGAAATTATCTACGACTTTTTTGATGCCCTAAAGTCCCGCACAAGAGGTTATGCTTCCTTTGATTATGAAATCAAGGAATATCGGCCTTCTGATTTGGTTAAGCTTGATATTCTGTTAAATGGTGAATTAGTTGACGCATTATCATTTATTGTTCACCGTGAAAAAGCAGCTGGACGTGGTCGCGGGATTGCCAAGAAACTGAAGGAAGAAATACCGCGTCAGATGTTTGAAATACCGGTTCAGGCAGCAATTGGCACAAAAGTAATTGCTCGAGAAACGATTCGCGCTATGCGTAAGGATGTATTAGCTAAATGTTACGGCGGTGATATCTCGCGAAAACGAAAATTGCTTGAAAAGCAAAAAGAAGGGAAGAAAAGGATGCGTCAGGTGGGCAATGTGGAAGTTCCACAGGAAGCTTTTATGGCGGTTCTTAAACTTGATTCATAAAGAGGCTATAGGATGGAAAAGTTATCCGACTTACCCAATATTGGAAAAGAACTGGAAAGACAGTTAAATGAAATTGATGTAAAAACTTTTGATCAACTAAAAAGCTTAGGCGCTGAAAAAGCCTGGCTTAAGATTCGTGCGTTTGATCCCTCTGCTTGTATCCATCGATTATACGCTTTAGAAGGCGCTATTTGCGGAATTAAAAAATCTCTCTTGCCGCAGGATCGAAAAGCGGAATTAAAGCTATTTTATTCACAGAATAAATGAGCGTCTATATTCAACCCGTGTTATTCATAAAAACCAAACTAATTCCATCTGATCCCCTGAAAATGGAGGATACAGGCAAAGCATGACCGCACCCAATGGGTGAATCAAAAAAACACAAGAAAAGAACCCCGAT
>JASGLP010000015.1 GCA_030156895.1 Eubacteriaceae bacterium
TTTTCCCAAATATAATAATGTCACTTTCAAAATTTATCATAGCATAACGTCATTTAAAAGTCTATATGTTAATAAGTTGGTGTCAGGCACTGAAGCTCAGTTGGTGTCAGGCACTGAAGCTCATGACCTCAACTTCAGCGATGGTCTCAATCTGGCCGCTTAAATAGTCTTCATAATCCTGATAGACCGCCACCCCGTCAACAAGCAAATGGGACAACTCAAGGTTATCTTCTGCCAGTACCTGGATGATTGCTGCAAGGAGCGGTTTTACTTCACTGACAGCATTTTTAAATTCTGTACTTTTTTTGTTTATGATCAGCTTCATCTCTTTACCTGCTTTCGCATCTTCATTTTTCTTTATATATTATCGACAGTAATTCGAATTTATTGAGTAAACCAAGTCATACTTAAAGTATAGAGGGACTCATCATGTTTGTAAAGAAAAGCTTTGGTTTTTCTGCGAAAAAAAACCACCCGAAGGTGGTTTTGATAAGTTTTGACTATTGTAATAACTGAAGTACGCCCTGTGGCTGTTGATTAGCCTGTGCCAGCATTGACTGAGCAGCTTGAGAAAGAATATTATTCTTGGTGAATTCCATCATTTCCTTAGCCATATCAACGTCACGGATTCGAGATTCAGCTGTGGTTAAGCTTTCACTTGAAGTTCCTAAGTTAGCGATTGTGTGCTCTAATCTGTTTTGGAATGCCCCCAACTTAGACCGTTCAGCAGATACTGATTCAATTGAATTGTTGATAACCTTAATCGCAGCTGTTGCATTTTCATGGGTAGATACATCGAGCGCTGCTTCACTTAATGTACTATCCGTACCGTTTGTTACGGTATTTGTGGCCGTAAACTTAGCACCTTCAGTCGCATCTGCACCTGCCGTTCCTGTTACTTTTAAGGCTTCTGATCTCATATCATTGATATCAATCTTAAATCCCTGACCTTTGTTTGCGCCAACTTGCATCGTCGCTTCAAATGCTTTTTGTACGCCGCCATCGCTAAAGGAAACTGTATTATTACCATCAGCACCAATAGCCGTTGCTGTAAATACAACCCGTTCAGGATTAGCCCCAGACACGGCTGCTGTAAATCCTTCGCCTTTTACTTGGCCAGCCACTGCTGTCGCTACCGCTTCGTCCCAATCCGAAGTTGCTTCAATTGCACTACTAATATTAACGCCAATCGCCTTTCCAGCATAGGCACCGTCATTGGCATTGTAGAACTCATATTGCTTATCACCTGCAGTAAAGCCCTTGCCAATTAAGGCCTCTGCATCAGCAGCACTAGTTACTGATGCAAAATCCATTTCGTGTTTAGCTTGGACTACTGTAGTTGTACCTATATCGGCAATTTCTGCAGAGTCAATAAGATTTGCGTTAGCAGCAACTGCGCCGATATAACCTTTATTTCCATAGAACTCTCCACCATTTTCTATAGTTTCAGCCGCTACTGTAACGTCTACACCTGTTCCACTTACTATATAGTTACCTTTTAATTTGTCATTGGCATTGATCGCTGATTGTAATGCCTCTCGAACTGCGGAACCCATAGTCGTATCAACAGCTGTTCCTCTTGTATAAACAGTTGCAGCATTAGCTGTTGCACTGTCTGCTTTGTACTCAGCAGTACTATCAGTTATACTAGCATTTGTTTCAAATCCAATAGTGATTTTTTCACCATTTAAATCAAATTCAAGAGACATTCCATTAATAGTTCCTGATACACCTGCTATCATATTAACGGTTTGTTTTGCCTCCACATGAGTAGTTGTTCCATCTTTCATTGTTCCTGGAACAGACGTTATACCTGTTGATTTAAGATTTACATTTCCATCACCTTTTAATAATGCTTTCGTATTGAACTCGGTTGTGTTACCAATACGATTGATTTCTGATGATAATTGGTTCATTTCCTTTTGAATTTCACTACGGTCAATGTTTACGTTGGTATCATTGGCTGATTGAACGGCCAATTCCCGCATTCTCTGCAGAATGGAGTGGGTTTCGCTTAAAGCACCTTCAGCAGTATTGATTAAAGAAATGGCATCGTTGGCATTGGTTGACGCCTGATCCAAGCCTCGGATCTGACCACGCATTTTTTCAGAAATCGCTAAACCAGCAGCGTTATCGCCAGCTTTGTTGATTTTTAAACCGGATGACAGTTTTTCCAACGATTTGGAAGTGGCTGCTGTATTGGCCGTTAATTTGTTATAGGTATTCAGTGCTGAAATGTTATGATTGATTCTCATTGTTTTTTCCTCCGTTTTTTATAATGATTATTTTTTACTTTAAATTTGTTGGGCTTCCTCCGTACGCAAGGCCCTTCAAATTATTAAGCTTTCTTATTATTAATATCGGCGGTCTTTCAAATAACTTTAGCGAATTTTATTTTATTTTTAAAAATTATTTTTAAAACTTCTGATACTAACAATGAATGATTATTTTGAGATTTTCATTTTTAATCTCTTGTTATTATTATCGGGAGTTGTTTCCATAACTTTAGCAGTTTTTAATTTTTTTTAAAATTTAGGCTATAAAAAAAGAACCTCAGTGTGAATGATCCTTACCATTTACTTTGAAGTTCTTTTTATCTTGCATATAGAAAATTCTATACTTTTTCATCCAGCAAAGCTGCCTGCTGCACGTTTATCTGTTGCTGTTCAAAGCCAAGGGGAGGGGAATAGTTTGGATCAGCACTTGGTGGTACATAAATAGGGCCGCCAATATACTTAATAACAACTTGCGGCCGTTGGGTCACGACCAGTTCCAGATCGGGAGGCAGAAAATTACTGGTATCCGGCATGCCACTTGAAAGACTGGTCATGGGTATACTCATCTGCATACTGCCTGATTCAATTCCCTTGGCCTGACTGGTCATGGAATCAATGCTGCGATTTACCTGTTTAAAACGAATTGCTTTGGCTTCTCCGTCTTCTAAGGAAAGATTTAATTGCAAATTCCCATCAGAATCTAGCTTGGATGTCACTGTATAGGTAGAATTTTCCCAGTTATAGGACTGACTCGGTTCAAAAGTATCCTGGATGGCAATTCGAATGGGTTTACTTTGAATCTGCTGCTGCCCATCTGCCTGTTTGACCTCAAATTGAGCATTATGTACTGACGACAAATGAAGCGGCTCTTTTTCCACAAATTCTATTTCAATTGGAATTGTTTCAATCGTAATCAGATTTTCCATCTTTAACCTCCTTCCTCTTAGCCTCAAGTTGATTAAGACATGTAATCAAAAACAGACTGCTGAATAATCTCAGTTCCCATTTGAAGGGCTGCCTGATAGGCAACCTGCTGGGTTGCATATGTAATGTAAACCTCGGCAGCATCGACACCTTCAAGCTTTGTCTGCCGTTCCTGTAAGTTTAATAACTGCGTATCGTAACGTTCTGTCATAAACTCTAAATAATTTGTATCGGCTCCAATTTCTGTCACCGCCAACGATGTCGAGTTCATCTGACTCTGGAACTGTCCATAGAGGTCATTTAGGCCGTCATATGTATAATTTGTTTCATCACCCATTAGGTCAGCAATATCTCCAAGGGTATCATAAATGTTCGAACCTGTTGTTGCGTCAAAAAGGAAACTGATTCCTGGTATTGAATATTCAAATACCGTATCTTTATCGACATTGCCTGGACTGTCAAACTGAACTCCCAGCCCAATATCTATATATAAAGAATCTTCAGCCAGATATTTATAGACCTCGTACTTGGTAGGTGTTGCATTATCAGGAATTGGCGATGTTCCTGGATATGGATCTGTATTGGTTTTATCACTTGTGATGTTAGAAAGCACTACTTCTGTCCCATTGGAACAATAATAACAAAATTCACCTGCCGCATTTTCGGCAAAGGGCTTTTCCGTCGTGTTAGATCCGCCAAAAATGAAAATATCGTTCACCTTGGTATTCAGTGTCTCCAAGATCTGTTCCTGAATTTTTTCAATTTCATTAGACAGAATATCACGACTATCATTAGAGGATGTATCGTTTAGCCCCTGAAGAATTTTATCCGTCGCATCCTGCAAGGAACCGTTGATGCCGCTCATGGCTGATTCTGAATTGGTTAAAAATCCTTGCGCATATTCGATGTTATTCTGATAATTCTCAACCTTCGACATCTCTTTACGAACCTGATATGACCGAATGGCTGTTGATGTATCTTCCGATGTTCTGGCAAAGGCTCGGCCAGACGCAATCTGATTATTTAGGCGATCCAGCTCAACCTGCTGACTATTTAAATTGTCGGTATATCGGCTTGTCATCATTTTATATGTAATTCTCATTTATTTCACCTCCATTTTTAGCCTTGTCTCATTTAAAGACCAGCTCTGCCCATACTATTGATAATGCGATCAACATTTTCATCAATAACCGTGAAAAATCGGACAGCAGCATTATAGCACTTCTGATAAGCCATCAGGTAAGTTCCCTCTTCATTCAGCGAAACGCCTGAAATGGATTCCCGGCTGGTGAAAAGAGTGTCCAATACCGTGCCTGAAGTTTTCGAAAAATTATTGTTCATTTCCACATCGTTTGACAATTCTCCTAAATAAGCATTCATATATTCATGGAAATTGCCAGTAAAGCCATTGGGATAGGTGAAATCTTTGTCCATGGCTTCGATCATTTGGGTGACGTTGTCTGCCTGGCCAGCGTTTATCGTATTTGTCGTTGTATTGATAAATGATGGATCAGACTGCCATTGCTGAGAAATCTGAATGTTTTTTGCTGTAATATCCCCGGTCCCTGGGGTATCGCTTGTAAAAAGGGGCGCTGTATCCGGATTTGTGTTAATCGCATCACCATCCGTATCAACGACATCATTTAGCTTGTTATAGACATCTGCAAATTGCTGCGCAAAATCATTTAAAGCCTGTATATAATACTGTATGCCAGCAAAATCATTATCCCCTGTCGTCACAGTTGCAGAAGCGTAGCTGCCCGCACCATTGACAAAATCCAGGAGCCCGCTTAAGGTTCCCTGGGTGATATAACTGCCTCCTGCCGCATCATAATCATTAAGCAGCAGACCGGCATTATTCATGGCAGTATTGGTAGCCGTCGGGTCACTGATGGACTTGGAATTACCATCTATGCTTATTTGGTATAAGCCATCCGCATCCGTTTGACCTTTTAACTGATTATAGTATTCATTGTTAACCAATTGAATGTCATTACCGTCACCATCCTGAATTGAAATAACATAGTTTTCAATCGAAAGATCATCTGTAACTACCTGTGCCGATGTCGAGACTTTAATATTGGCATAACCTGATAATTCGTCCACCAGCAAATTTCTTGAGTCGTACAATTCATTGGGTGAATTTCCGTAAACCAGTTCTTCACGGATCTGCTGATTCAGTTGGGCGATATTTTGTAAAATGACATTCACATCATTATTAATGGTATTATCCATCTCTTCGATCTGTTCAGTCAAAACGCCATCGATATCATTGGCAAAGGTGTTAAGCATGGTGACAACCTTTCCGGCTGATGACCGGACGACTGTTTGTATATCGGCTGAAGTCGGGCTTTGTTCCAGGCTTTCCAAGTCTGACAAGAAATTTGTCAACTGTCCCTGGAGAGCTTCGGTTGACGCTTCATCAATAACATCTTCCAGGCTGGTCAGACTTTCAGCAATACTGGCATAGCGGTTAGCTTCACCGTTCTGCAAACGATATCTGGTATCAAGATAGGGATCACGAACCTGACTGATGCCTGTTGCTTTTGCCCCTAGGCCAGCTCTTACGATGCTATTGGCATAGCGCGAATTTGATGAACTGTAGAGCGAGACAATATCCGCTCGCTGTCTGGTATAACCGTCAGTATTGATATTTGATATATTATTTCCTGTTGTATTAATGCTTACCTGGCTGGTTTCCATAGCCCGGTTGGCAACATAATAAGATAAAAATGTCGTACTCATTCATTTTCCCTCTCTTAATTTAAAATTATATCTTCTTCTCAAAAGCATTCGGCAATCGCATGGGCTGGTCTTTTTTCCCTACCTCTGAGTAGGTTTGGTTGCCCTCCCGGGTCTGAATTGCCTCAATTTTTTTGCCAATCAGGTGTAGCTTGCTTTCAAGCAGCAATTTGCATTTTTCTTTATAAAATTCCACTTCTTTTATCGTTGTATTAAATTCGCCGATTAAACCGTAAAAACGCAGGTGGTACGCCTCTGGTAATTGAGCGACCACCTCCGTTACGTTTTTTCCTTCGAGATTCAAGGCTTCCATATAGCGGGCTATTTCTTTGTCGAACTCCTTAGTTTGCATGACAAACCCTTGCTGGCGGTTGATGTTTTCGGTTAAAGCCTCAACACTGCCGCTTTCAATCAGCATCAGTTCATCCTTCAGCTTAGGAATCAGATCGCGATGAAGCTTAATAACTCCGAAAAGATATTGATAAAACTCTTCAATTAGTTGTGTATTCGTTTCAGACATATTAAACCCCCTCGCGATCGGCTAACTTAATAGCGCGTCGGCCAGATCTTCTGATGACACATGATAAGAACCATTACTAATAGCTGCTTTTAACTCAGCCACACGGTCAGATTCTTTAACGGTCACGTCAAATAAAACCGCTGATTTAGCAATGGCAAGACGATTGTCTTCAAAATCGACGCTTCGCTGGCTGGAAATATCGTTACTGTCAGTTTTTCCTTTTGTACTTAAGCTGTTTTTCGATTTATTTTTGACATCAAGGCTGTCTTTCGTCTGATTCTGTTGAATTGATAAATTATTGTTGAGATAACCAATTTTCATGGCGATTCCTCCTCTTACTTACAGTTTTAGCTCTCTTATACTTATTATCGTCTTGACATTATAAAACTTTAGAAAATTTTAAAAAAAGCTTTAATCGAAAAGATTTTTTTATTCGATTAAAGCTTTTGATTTTAATATTTGTCGGATTCAAAATCATCCAGATAAATTTCCGGTTGATCATTAGCCAGTTCAAACGCTGGCGTATCAAAATCATCAGTATTTACCGCTTGCGGTTTTGTCGTTTCAGATTCTAATGATTCCATACTATTATATACCTTACTCTTTTGTTTTAGCTTAAAAGTCCCAACCAGATCTTTAAGCAGCTGCGCCTGACTGGACAGCTCTTCACTGGAGGCAGCACTTTGCTGAGCAGTGGCTGAATTGGTTTGAATAACCTGTGATACCTGGTCAATCCCCGTAGTAATCTGGGCGATTTCCGAGGCCTGATCATTAGAGGCTCTGGCGATATTGGCCACCAAACTGGTTACTTTTTCAATTTGTTCGAGAATTTCGGTCAGGCTTTCAGCCGTTTCATCAGCAATTTTGGTTCCGATTTCCACTTTAGCAATGGAGCCTTCAATTAACTCCGTTGTTTCAGAGGCGGCTTCGGCGCTTCTGGCGGCCAGACTTCTGACCTCTTCAGCAACAACCGCAAAGCCTTTGCCATGCTGGCCAGCTCTGGCTGCTTCTACCGCCGCATTTAATGCCAGGATATTGGTCTGGAAGGCAATGTCATCAATAACCCGAATAATACGGGAAATATTATTTGAGGACTCGTTGATGTCACCCATTGCCGATACCATTTGGGCCATCTGCGAGTTGCCGGTTTCAGCGTGTTGTCTGACATTGATCGCCAAATCATTAGCGGCATTGGCATCCTCTGCATTCTTACGGGTTTCAGCAGCCACTTCTTCAATCGAAGCTGACAGCTCTTCAATCGAGCTGGCCTGCTCAGTTGTCCCTTGAGCCAGAGCCTGGCCACCGTCTGAAATCTGTCGGGAACCGGCATCCACCTGACCAGCAGCAATATCGATATCGTTCATGGCTTCGCTTAATTGTGTAGTAATACCATTAATGGCATATTTGATATTGACAAAATCACCCAAATATTTTGATGTAATTTCCTGGCTTAAGTCACCGGCACCTACCTTTTCCAGGGTTTCAGAAATTTCAGACACATATTGTCGCAAGAATTCGATGGTCTGGTTCATATCCTGCTTGATGATCCCATGCTGACCGGCAAAATCGCCTTCCATGGTCACGTTCAGGTTTCCAACCGCCAATTCTTTTAAGGTATCAGATGCAGACTGGATCGGCGCAATGACAGCGTCAAGGGTCTGATTAAAGCCATCAATGACATTGGCGTATTCACCCTGGAAGAGTGATACATCACCACGATTATCCAAGTCACCCTCAATTGCAACTCTTGCCATGTCGTTGGTTTCTGCAACCAGTTTTTGAATATTATCAATCATTGTGATAAAGCTTGGCACCAGCTGATCTTCTTGGCTGCGTTTGCCAACGGCTGTCAATTTTTCCAGATCCTGCATATCACCGACTGCGATATTGTTGCAGATATCCACGATATCGACCAGTTTTTCGTTGATGCCATTAATAGAAACGGCAATTTCCTGATAAATCCCGGTATACTCAGACTCAATTTTTTCGGAAAAATTATTGTCACTCATCAGGGCCAAAATTCGGTTGCCTTCTTCAAGACCACCTAAGCCGTCGATACAGGCGTTGATACTGTCTTTCATCTCATTGAAATCGCCAGAGTATTCCATCGAAATTTTCGGTGGTATTTCTCCCCGACCAATTCGTTCGATCGATTTAATGGCAATTTTAAGGGGATTAACCAGTGATTTGACCACATTGTTAATACCAACGATCAGTTCGCTATAGGCGCCGTTAAACTGGCCAGCATCACCGCGATAAGTTAAATTACCCGTAGCGATTTCCTGAGCAATCTGAGTTTCTTCTTCATAGAGCTTTTTCAGGGTATCCATAATGGAGATCAGGGCATAGCCCATTTCATCTTTTTGTGATCGCGGATTTACACTCACGGAAAGATTGCCATCGGCGATGCTTCGGACAATTTCCGCCTGCTCTTTACGACTGTCAATAACGTTCTGGAAGGACTCCATTAGATCGCCGATTTCATCTTCCCGGTCAATTTCAATTTGGACGTTGGTTGAGCCTTCACCTACTTCATTGGCAATGACTCTCAGCTTTTGAATTGGGGCAACAATGACCCGTTTGGTGATCAAATAGATGATTCCCATTGCCAGAAGCAGAATAATAACACTAGCCAGTAACAACGTATTGCGAAGTGAAGTAATGCTGGCAAAGACTGTATCCTGTGTATCTCCTATCCCAAGCATCCAGTCCGTTCCGGGGATCGGTGCAACTGCTGTGATTCGTTCACCCTCCAGATTATAAGTGATGATACCGCCGGTTTCCATATCCAAACCCTGGAAAGCTTGACCCACGCTTTGCATGGCTCCACCCGATTCCATATCCTGAAAGATATTAACCTGATCCAAAACCAATTGTTCATTGGTATGGGCATCAATGGTTCCGTTTTTGCTGACGATGTATGCAAAACTGGTATCGCTGACTTTAAACTGGGTAACCAGTTCATTTAAGGACGTCCCTTCACGGCGACCCATCAGAATTGCTAGCACCTCATCGCCTGAGCGAATCGGCACCACATCCAAAACGACCGGCTCACCCGTCACAGAAGAGATGACTACGTCGGATATTCCCGCCTGTCCGGCAAAAGCATTAGCATAGACATCGCGTTCAGACAGCTGATTGGTCTCTCCGCTGACCACATAATTGCCGATATAATCCGGGGTAATCACGGCAAAATCCATATAACCCATCTCTTCAACATATTCTGATAAATAAGCTTTTTGTTCTTGCCAATTCATGGAGCGCATGGTCTCACTGTCGGCTACCCCTTCCAGGGCAGTCAACTTGACCCGGATTTCTGAACCCAGGTAATTGGCATTCCCGGTAGCTGTTTTTAACAAATAATCTTTGGTATTCTGTTCCAGCGCCTGAGAAGATGAATTAATTGCAAGAACGCCTAAAATTACATTACTGACAATCAGAATGCTGCCAAAAATTAAGACAATTTTGAGCAAAAGTGACTTCCTGTTTTTTTCCATTTTCTTTTCCTTTTCAATTCATATTTTTGACCATCGAGCAAAAATGGTCGAGCTGAAAAAGCCGCTTAGCACAGGTCAGCAGAGGCGACCTATGCTAAGCGGCTTTTGTATTTACTACTTTGCTAAAGACCGGATAATCTCATCGGGGATTCGTTCCAGGGGCAACTGTTTTTGAACCGCTCCGATATTAAAAGCAACCATTGGCATACCATATACCACTGACGACTTTTCGTCTTGACCAATCGTATAAGCACCACTTTTTCGCATCTTTAATAAACCGTCCGCGCCATCCTTTCCCATGCCTGTCATAATTACGCCAATAGCCTTGTCCTTTACGACCTCGGCGACTGAGCGAAAGAGGACATCTACGGATGGACAGTGACCACTGATTTTTTCTTCTTTGGTGACCCGCACATAATAACCCGAGCCGCGTTTGGCAACCCGCATCTGAAAATCTCCTGGAGCAATTAAGACTCTGCCGGGTCTTAACTCATCCCCGTCAGCCGCTTCTTTTACTTCCAGCTTGCATGAATTATTGAGACGGTCAGCATATAATTTTGTAAATACCGGCGGCATATGCTGGACAATTACGATGGGCGGCATTTCTTTTGGCAGGGCAGAGATAACACTATACAAGGCATCTGTGCCGCCAGTCGAAGCCCCCAGAGCAATCACCTGATTAGTACTGACTGATGTAACCGAGCCTGTCAGCGGTCGATTTGACACCAATGGTACATGCTTTTTATTTCCGACCTTAGCCGTTGAAGCAATTTTTACTTTTACTGTCAATTCATTCACAAAAGATGTCATCCCCCCCTGCCTGCTCATGTTGGGTTTTGTCACAAATTCCACCGCTCCAGCATCGAGGGCATCAAATACATTCTGAGAAGCAGAACTCACAACGATGACTGGCAGAGGATATTGCGGCATCAGTTTTTTAAGAAAGTCAATGCCATTCATTTTGGGCATTTCCACATCAAGGGTCAGAACATCGGGTTTGAGCTTCACAATTAAATCCCTGGCCATGTAGGGATTTGATGCGGTGCCAACGATTTCCAGGCCTTCGTCTTTAGCCATTTCACGCGCCAGTGTTTCACGAAATAAAAGGGAGTCATCAACAATCAGAACTTTAATTCTCTGCTTTGCTCTCACGGCAGTCACCTCGTTATACTTCTTCGATCATATCTTCGAGAATTTCCATCTCATCATTCTTTAAGAGTCTTGAAGAATCCAATAGCAGTTGAACTTTTCCGCCAACCTTGCCAATTCCCTTCATGAAGCGATTTTCAAAGCCAGTTTTATTAGATGGCGGCGGCGCAATATCTTCATCATCAATGGTTAAGACTTCATCCACATTATCGACGATTAAACCCACTGAAACCGATTCAATGTCGATGACGATGATACAAGTCCGGTCATTGTAAGGGATGGGCTCTTTGCCAAATTGCAGGCGCACATCCAGAACCGGAATGATTTTACCGCGGAGATTGATAATCCCCTTGATATATTCAGGGACTTCGGGTACTTTGGTAATTGACTGCATCCCGATAATTTCGGTTACATACCGAATTTCAATTCCAAACACTTCGTCACCCAGTGAAAAGGTTAAAAACCGTCCGTACTGAGTATCTTCTTCGAGATTATTTTTTACAACGCCATTTTCTGTCATTTTTTCTACTCCTTATTCATCATCATCAATAGATTTTGTGCACTAGAATAAACGGTTAAAGGGCTACACAATATCGCTTTTATTTTACAAGTTTATCATTAATAGCGGTTAGAAACAATGCAAATTATCAAATCAAGCAATAAATTATTGTGCTTCCAAAAAACCGCTAAACACTGTGTGCCTACCGGTCAACTAAATACCCGTATTCTATATATAACAAAAAAAAGGGCTTTTATTCATTTGGAAGTTTATTTATTTAATATTCTACAATTCTTCGGTTTAGCGACTGAATTCTCATCACCCCAGTCTCCAAATCGAAGTATTGCGTGCGCCCAAAATTTAGTCCGGTATCCTCAGCGATAATGGCAATTCTTAGCCGTGCCAGTTCTCTTTTGACACTCTCGACATTACGTTCTCCAACGGCCCCTATTTTACTGCCTGGCTGAACCTCAAACATCTGTGCTCCGCCGGCAATTTTTGCAACAATCCGATTATTGCCAACCCCCATCCGCCGCATTTCATTCACCATGTCAGGAATGGCTGTGTCCGCAAATTTTTTACGGTTGATTTCACGGCTGGAAAAACTGCGGCTGTCAGGCAGCATAATGTGTGACAATCCGCCAATTTTGGTAACCCGATCATACAGACAGATTCCCACACAGGAGCCAAGGGCAAAGGTCACAATTGTATGCGGTGCTTTTGAGGCTTTATAATCTGATATCCCTACGGTAATTTTTTCACTCATAATTCAATTCCCAGTTTCTCCATAATGATTTTTAAGGTATTGATTTCTGCAAACATGATAATATTACTATTCAGGTTTCCCCGTTCTCCAATAAAGTTTTCTTCGATGAACATCAGTTTATCACCAATTGCCCCGAATTCGATAATTGGTACACTCATCAGCGCCCCGACCATATCGATGGCCACATAAGGTACAGACACATCAATTCTTAAGCCTGTTAATGACGCAATCGAGTTAATATAAGAGGCTGCTAAAATATTACCGATTTCTTTAATGGCGGATAACTTCATGTCACTGAGCTCATCATCATCGTCCTCAGCACTGCCCCCAAGTAGCAGGCTCATAATTCTTTTGGCATCTTCCATATTAATTAAAAAGACGATCATACCTTCGGCTTCGCCACTAAAGCTGACCAAAACTGAAACCGTCATGGTTTCCGCTCCACCCAAATCTTCAACCGCCTGATCAAATCCAGTGATGCGAACATTGGGCAGAGTCATATCAACTTTTTCGTCAAGAATGCTGGCCAGTGCACTGGCGGCGTTTCCACCTCCAATATTGCCAATCTCTCTTAAAACATCGATCTGCATTTCATTTAATTCTTCATAATTTTCAAACACAAGCTTCCTCCTTAAAGCATCCCCAGAACAATTTTATCATTGTCCCAGTAAATCCGGCAGTGATCCAGATTGTCAGAATCAAAGTGAAACATTTCATTACCAAAAGATATTTTCACTCCCCGATACAACTTTCTTTTACAGGCTATAAAACCATAATAGCTGATGGGGGTATGCATCTCGATTTCCTGCTTTTTTGATTCGAGAGCAGCCATATCCTTTTTAATCTGGTCTTTTTCGCGATTAATTTCTTTAACCATGGCAGAAATTTTTTCCAGCGCCTGGCGATTGACTTTTTTCATGGTAATGTTTTTTTTCTCATTTTCCAAAAGCATTTGCTGGACAGACTTTTCATTGATTGTCAATTTTGTCAGTTCCATCTTTTTTTCAGCAATTGACTGATCGCAGGCGTCAAGGCTCGCCTGATCCGGAGTGGGGACTCCTAAAACAGATATCCTTGTGGGATGCTCCCGGTCGGTTCCAATATCTTTAGCGGTTAATTCTCCCCGTAGTTTAATTGTTCCACCAACAATTAGCTCTTTCTGACCATTCAATTTTATATTGCCGCAGCACTCAACATTGCTCTCAATGATATAATCAGCAAAGATATCACCGCCGACTTCGATTTCAGCATTCTCTATATACTTACTTCGCAGTTCACGGCCGACTTTGATTTTTTTTCCGTGACCGCCATTGATGCCAGCCGCAACCACCACGTTTCCCCGGGACTCGATCTCTGCATCTTCAATAACACCTTTAATCATCAGATTGCCGCCGCATTTTACCTTAAAGCCACTACAGACATCACCATTAACGGTAACATCACCAGGGAAATCAATATTTCCGGTTAAAATATCCACATCAGACTGAACCTGAAGCATGTCATTGACGTGTACGGAATTACCAATAAATTTAACGATACCATCAGTTTTTGCAATCAGTTGAGTACCATCCTCAGAGATAAAGGTATTTTTCCCTTCTTTTAAAGAAGCTTTGCGACCATCTTTTGCTGGAATCGGATCACCAAAAACGGTTTTCCCCTCAATCCCTTTAGTTTCTTTTGTGATATTACATAAGACCTGGTCTTTACTGACCAGCTGGAAATGACTGGTATTTTTATAGTCAATCTTTTCCTCATCATCAAAAACCGGCTTATATTCTTCGTCCCTTTTTACATAACACTCATAGGTTCCATCTGTGCCTTGAATTGCCGCCATACCCTCAGCCACTTTAATTTTTAAATTAAAGACTGGCCGTCCGGCAAGTTTCTCAACTGTTTCTTCCTGCACACCATAAATCACTTTTTCCTGCTCCAGCGCATCAAGTATCGCCTGACTGGTCACTTCTATTTGTTCATCGGGGGCTTCTTTATTAATTTTTACAAAACCAATCAAGCCATCTTCACTTACCAGCACCTCAATCCGATCTTTGATGGCCTCTGCACCACCATTTAACACATCCATCCTTCATCTTCTCCCCTCAAAGAAAACTAACGCAACTGATTGACTACCGCTTCCATTTCATCTGCCGCCTGGACCATTCGTGAACTTAACTGAAAAGATCGCTGCGCTTCAATCATCCGCACAGTTTCAGTTCCCACATCCGTCCCTGAGCTCTCAAGCATGCCCTGAAGAACTTTAGATTCTGTATCAATTTGAGCAGCACCCGACTGGGCAGTCGCCTGAAAGAGGTTATTGCCAGACAGTTCCAAACCATAAGGATTATCAAAACTGAAGATACCCAGCATATCAATGCTAAAGCCATCAGTTATGTTGATACGGTTATAATTAGTATCCATGACATAATTGCCGTTACTGTCAACTAAGAAATTCTGGTCGCCTTCGACACTGATTGAGAAAGATCCATCTCGCGTATAATAAAGTTGTCCATCTGCAGGATCTTCAATGGCAAAAAAGCCATTGCCTTCAATTGCACAATCCATTTCCATCTGTGTTGGTTCAAGACTGGCCTGTTTAAAAATCAAACCGTTTTTCATGACTTTGGCCCCGTGTCCAGTGCTGACTTCCGCCCCAGCACCACCATTAACATTCTCATACATCAGCGAAGCAAAAGCTGTTAGTTGTCCCTTGAAGCCAGTTGTATTGGCATTGGACATATTATTGGCAATGGTATCCAAGGATTGCTGCTGGGCAATCATGCCAGCGCGTCCAGTGTAAAATCCTCTAATCATCTTTGTCTCCTTATATTATGATGTTTTTCCAACCTGATTTGCCGAAATTTCATGAATACGATCGAATATTTTGATCATCTGGGAACAGGATGTGTATAGATTCTGCCTGGCGATGAGTGAACTCATCTCCTGTGTGACATCGGTGTTCGACGTTTCCAGATAGCCCTGGAGAATATTAAAATTAGCGTTGTTTTCCTGGGCAAAACCATTAGCCTGAAAAAATCCTTCCCCAATCTGGGTCAAATCTTCTGCATTGGCAACATTAACGATCCATAAAGTACCGCGGTTTTGACCATCAACCATGATATTCCCGTTTGTAGACACCGAAAAATTACTGGTACCGACATTAATCGGCTGACCATTCTGACCAAGCACCTCTCCGGCCCCTGGTAAAACAAGATTCCCCTGATCGTTGACTTCAAATTGTCCGTTTCGCGTTAAAACTTGACCATCTGCGGCCGTATTAATAACAAAAAATCCACTTCCCTGAATTGCCAGATCGACATTTCGTTCTGTCATTCTTAGTGCACCTTCTGAGAAGTTTGTATAGTCTTCATCAACAACCGTAATATAAGAGCCCGTTCCAATATCGCGGTTATTAATGCTGGGGTCCGTACTGACTCTCGCCAGTACATAGTCAGCAAAGCTTGATTCAATTGTAGCTTGAGATTTGTAACCAGCCGTATTGGCATTGGCTACATTATTTGAAAGAACATCAATTGATTTTTGTTGGACAAAAAGTCCCGCTGCCGCTGAATAAAATCCCTGATCCATGTTTTTCTCCTTTAGTATTGGTTTAGTATATTCTTAAGTTTTAACATGGCCTGGGAATGGATCTGCGAGACCCGTGACTCAGTGACACCTAAAACTTCTGCAATCTCTTTTAATTTTAAATTTTCATAATAGTATAATGAAATAACCTGACGCTCTTTTTCCTTTAAAGTATCGATGGATCTGGCCAACTGTGTTTTTAGCTCGTCAAACAATACTTTTGACTCCGGCCGCTCATCCCGGGTTTCCGTATCGACTAAAGGTGAAACTTCCATCATCTTTTCATTAGCCGCTTCCTCATATGAAAGGATGACTGAATTATGCCGCTGCTGAAAGATTTTCTGCAGATTATCTTCAGTGATATTCATTGTCTTAGCCAGTTCTGAATTGGTGGGCTCACGGCCAAATTCCGCATAAAGCTCACCATATTTTTCTTCCAGTAACTTTGAAAGACTACGCTGACTTCTGGGAACCCAATCCTGCTTTCGCATAAAATCGATAATAGCTCCCCTTACTTTTAGGGTCGCAAAGGTCTCGAATTTATTGCCCTTATCTGGATCAAATTTTTCAACTGCGTCAATCAGCGCAATCATTCCCTGATTCACCATATCATCCATCTGGCTAAAATTATTATAGGAGCCCCTAAAACGTAAGACTATTCTTTTAACCAGATCAGTGTACAGTAGAACCAGTTCATTTCGAATTTCAATGACCGGGTCTTCCCGATAACGACGCCAAAGAGTAAGATGCTCCAGTTCCTGATTGTTCTCTTCTGCAAGATTCATTGAATTCTCCTTTGCCGGGAATCACTAGCTTTCCAATTTCACCATACCAATTACCTGGATTTGGATATTTGTCTCAATTTCATTAAATGAAAGAACTGTGAGATCGCCCAGGAATTGTTCAATCAGCCGTTTAAAATAAATTCTGACAATCGGCGACGTTAAAATAATCGACTGATCAATGAGTTCCTTGAGTTTATCCCGCTGCTCGGTAACCTTTTCCACAATGGTCTGGACTACCGATGGGTCAATGGCCAGGTAAGTGCCATGTTCATTTTTCTTGGCGGAATTAAGTATAATGTTCTCGATTTCCTGATCCAGGGCGATGACCTTGATGCTGTTGCCGTCAGTATATTTTCTGGTAATGGTACGTTTAAGTTTTTGTCTGACATACTCCGTCAACATATCCGTGTCTTTGATGCTGATACCATGATCGCCGATGCTTTCCAGGATACTTTCCATATCTCTGATTGGAACCCCTTCATTGAGCAGGTTGATCAGAATTTTCTGGAAATCAGCGATGGAAACAATATTGGGAATAACATCAGCAACAATGGCCGGATTGGATTTGGAAACATTTTCCAGCAGGGAATTGATATCCTGTCGGCTAAGCAGCTCGTGCATATGTTTTTTGATCACTTCTGATAGATGGGTAACGATGACCGAGAGAGCATCAATGACAGTATAACCATATACCTCTGCCATCTCTTTATCTTTTTCCGTGACCCATTTCCCCTTGATGCCATAGGCCGGTTCGATGGTTTCGATCCCGTCAATGGGTTCACAATCACCACCGGGATCAAGAGCCAGGTAGTAGCCCACCAGTACATCACCCTTAGCAACTTCTTCGCCTTTTATTTTGATAATATATTGATTGGGGTTAATTAAGCCATTATCACGCAATCGCACCGAAGGGATTACTACCCCCATATCCAGTGCATATTGTTTTCTGAATATGACGATACGATCAATGAAAGAACTTGAGCTATTTTCGTCAACTAGCGGTAACAGCGAATAACCAAATTCCATTTCAATGGGCTCGACGCCAATAATATCATAGACATTATCGATGTTGCGATAAAAATCAATCTCACTGCCTTCCTGCTCGACAAACTGAGTCAGCTCATCAGCTTCTTCAACGGCAACCTGTTGTTGTTGATTCCTAATTAAAATAATTCCAAATACAACCAGCATGATCGCAATAATCAGGATCTGCAAAGCTGGTGCTCCGGGGATCAAAGAAAGACAAGCGATGGCAATTCCGGAAATGATTAAAACCACCGGCTGGGATAAAAGCTGTCGGGTGACTTCTATATTTAAATTATCTTCAGATGCGGCACGGGTAACAATCATCGAAGTACCCACAGAAATCATCAGCGCCGGTACCTGACTAACCAGACCATCCCCTACTGTCGCAATGGAATAAACCGATAAAACTTCACTAAAAGCCATACCACCCTGAATTATACCAATGATGGTTCCAGCCACAAGGTTGATGACTGCAATAATAATTGAAGCAATGGCATCACCTTTAACAAATTTGGTTGCCCCATCCATGGCACCGTAGAATTCAGCTTCACGTTGAACATTTTTACGTCTTTCCCGAGCTTCAACCTCCGTAATGGTACCAGAACTTAAATCAGCATCAATGGCCATTTGCTTACCAGGCATAGCATCCAGAGTGAAACGAGCGGAAACTTCTGAAATTCTTTCCGCACCTTTGGTAATAACCACAAACTGGACGATGATGATAATCAGAAAGACAATAAAGCCGACTATGGCATTACCACCCAAGACAAAGTTACCAAATGTGGCAATCACCGCACCGGCCGATCCGCCATTAGACAGAATCAGACGGGTTGAAGAAATATTTAAGGCTAATCGTAATAAAGTTGTGATTAGAAGTGCCGATGGAAAAATCTGAAAATCCAAAGGCCCATTTATAAACATGGTCGTCAGCAAGATAATCAGTGATAGCGCCATATTCAAAATAAACATAAAATCAAGAAAAAATGGCGGTAAGGGTATAATGATAAGCGCTAATGTGACAACGACAAAGATGACAACCAGATTCTGAACAATTCTCATGAAATATCGAATTCCTTCTTTTTAGTATTATAAACCCAAGCCATCAGCTCAGCCACGATCTGGTACATTTCCGGAGGGATATAGTCATTTACTTCAATGGTCTTGTAAAGCATTTGAGCTAAGGGCTTATCCTCCTTTATCAGTACATCATTGGCTTCACCTAATTCAATAATTTTTAGCGCCAGATAATCCTGTCCTTTTGCCAAAACCAGGGGGGCGGGATCCTTTTGGGCATCATATCGAATAGCCACCGCAAAATGGGTCGGGTTTCTGACAATCACATCGGCCTGGGGCACCTGAGTCATCATTCTGGCCTGGCTCATCTGCCGCTGCTTCTGGCGAATCTTTCCCTTGATTTGGGGATCCCCTTCAATTTGTTTGTATTCGTCTTTTACTTCCTGCTTGGTCATTTTAAGCTTTTTCTCATAGTCATAGCGTTGATAAAAAAAGTCAGCAGCAGCAATGACGGCAAAAATCATAGTGACCGTGTAAACCATGCTCATGACATTTTGTCTGAGAAAACGAATATTTTCATCCAAAGCAGTATTGAGCATATCAGGCGCAATTGTCATTATATCGATCACAGTCGAATAGATGATGACAATGATCAGGGTCACTTTTAAAATTGATTTAATCAATTCAACAATTGATCGCAGTGAGAATATTCGCTTGATTCCTGAGATTGGGTTTAGTTTATTAAATTTAAATCTAATCGCTTCCCCAGATATCAGAAATTTAGTCTGTACGCCACTCATTATAAAAGCCACCAGCATTAAAATAGTGACAATCGGCAATGCCGTAATAAAAATGGCTATCACCAGCTCTTTCATGATGATAGAAAAAGAGGCAATTGTCAGAGTCTGCATGGTTTCCACCATTTCTAGCTGGCCAATGTAAAACTCTTTGAGTTGAATGTAAATAAAAGTTACCAGCTGATTAACCAGGACAAAGCCAATCAGCAGAACAACGACACTGACAACGTCCCGACTCTGATAGGTATTTCCTTTTTTGCGCTCGTCCCGGCGCTTCTTGGGGGTCGCCTTTTCGGTTTTTTCTGATTGTGCCATATCATTCTCCGCTAATTATGAAAACAGGGTCAGCGCCTGGCTTATTTTTTCCATCATCAGGCTGTTCATTTTAAGCATGTAATCTCCGATAGAGGGAATGATCGTAATTATTACAATCACACCCACAATGATTTTCACCTGTAGATTAACAACGAAAACGTTAATGTTCGGAACCAGCCGCATGAGTATTCCCACCGCGAACTCAACAATCAGTTCGGTAATTATTAGAGGGATGGCCAACTGAATCGCGTATAAAAAAATTGAGGTCATCAATTCGATAATAAACACCCCAACTTGACCAGTGATTACACTTGTTCCAACTGGAGCGATCTGGAAAGACTGAACCATCACATTAATTAAGGCCAAATGGGTATTGGATACAAAAAACAGCATTGCATACATAGCCGTTAACAGATTTCCTGTAACAGTCGCATTGATATTAGTTGAAGGATCATACATGGAAGCCATACTCAAACCAATTTGCATATCTATCATTTGACCGGTAATCTGGAAAACACTTAAAAACATTTGGGTAATAAAACCTATTACAAAGCCGATGGCGAAGCCCTGGAGCAGCATCATTATATATTCGACAGTGGTTAAATCCATTACGTTGATATCGCCCATATAGTTGATGGCAAATAGGGAAATGGCCATTGCAAAACCAAATTGAATAACATAGGGAACGCTTTTCCGACCCAGAATCGGATTAAAAATGATCATACCGGTTATTCTTGACCCGGCCAATAAAAATAGAAAAATCTGATTTAAGCTAATATCCATAACTTCTTAAATCTGGGTTGCAATCAATTCAAAAATTCTCAGCGTAAAATCGCTCATCTGCTGCATCATCCATCCTCCGAATAAAATCAGCATCAGTCCCATGACAATCAACTTCGGAACAAAGGTCATTGTCTGTTCATTAATCGATGTCGCCGCCTGAATGATTGAAATAACCAGACCAACCGCCATCCCCACTAATAAGATCGGTGCTGCAACCTTTAATCCGGTCATCACCGCATCACGAAATACTTCCATTAATTGACCAGTTCCCATCGTCTCTCCAATCTCTAATTATATGTCATGACCAGTGTTCGAATTAACAGCCCCCAACCATCGACCACCACAAAGAGCATCACCTTAAAGGGCAATGAAATCATAACTGGTGGCAGCATCATCATCCCCATTGACATGAGGACACTTGCAACAATCATATCAATGATCATAAAGGGGATATAGATGAGAAATCCAATCAGAAATGCGCGTTTAAGTTCACTGATAATAAAAGCTGGAATGACAACCGTCATGGGTAAATCCATACCGCTTAAAGTTTGAGCATTTTCATCGCTTGACAGGCTGAGGAATAGATTTACATCCTCCGATGTCGTCTGTTTCAACATCCACTCTTTCATCGGATCTGAAGCCAATGTGAGGAAGGTCTGCGTATCGACGGTTCCGGCACTATAGGGTTGCAAAGCGACCTCATTTATCTGACTGAAAACCGGTGACATGATAAAAAGTGTCGTTGCCAGTGCTAAGCCGACTAGAATCTGATTAGGCGGCGTCTGTTGCAGACCAAGTGCGTTTCTCAAAAAAGACAGAACAATGATGATCCGTCCAAAGCAGGTCATCATTAAAAGAATCGATGGAATAACAGCGATCAGGGTCATCAGAATAACAATTCTGATAGAATCAGACCCTTCACCAGCTAACATATCTGAAATTGTAGTCGCATGCACCTGTCCGCTTGACAAGATGAAAATTAAGCATATTACTGGCAGTATTTTAATCAGATGGTTTTTGATTGTTAGACTCGACTCTGCTGTTCGTTTATCCATACTTATTGATCCTTATTTTTAATTGATTTTAAAATACTGGCAAAATTTTCTTTGCTTAGCTCTTTTCTTTGTGGAATTTCTAACGCTGTTTCCAATTCTTTAATCAGTGAAATATTCTGTTCACTAATCCCCAACAGTAATTGCTGCCCTTCAATATCAACAATCACCAGTGAACTGGATTTGCTGACAATCACGCGTTCAATTACTTTTATATGATTGCCGCCTGTGATATTTCCAGCTGCCCTTGAAACGCGTCTGGCGTACCAATGACTACCATAATAAGTTAAAATCAGGACACCAATGGTTCCAAACAGTGCCAGTACAACCGAAAACACGTCATTCACTTAGCTTTCCTATGCTTTCCCAAGGGCACTATTGACGGTCTGTAACAGACGGTCAGCTTTAAAAGGCTTTACAATAAAATCGAGGGCTCCATTTTTAATCGCTTCAACGACCATGCCCTCCTGCCCCATTGCTGAACACATCACAACTTTTGCCTGGGGATTGTATCCTTTAATTGCCTGTAGTGCCTGAATGCCATCCATGATCGGCATGGTAATATCCAACAATACCAGATCAGGGGAATTCTCTTTATAGGCAGCCAAAGCCAATTCGCCATTTTCTGCCTCTATAAAATCTGAATACCCTCCTTTTTTCAAGCTGTCTTTGATCATCATTCGCATAAATGCTGCATCATCAACGATTAAAATCTTATCCATGTTTGTCTTCCTTTCCGAAATTCCTATTAATTTTTGTTGTTTAATTCTTCTTTAGTTTTTATAATCTCAGTGATTTTCACACTGTAGTTACCATCAACAACGACAACATCTCCTCTGGCAATCAGACGACCATTTGCAATAACATCAACCTGGTCACCAGCCTGACGATCTAGCTCAACGATATTTCCCAAAGTTAATTCAGCAATATCCTTGATTTTTTTCTGGGTTCTGCCCAGCTCCACACTGATCTGAATCGGTACTGACATAATCAGATCGAGGTTATCCGCCGAGACCATATTAGCCTGGTCAGGTGGCGCATCAAATGAACGATAATTATAATTACTGACTTCTACCGGTTGCTGATGGGACACCACATTTTCTGAAGGATGTGGTGGTTTTTGCCCATAAGGCTGCTGATACTGTCCCGGTGGCATTTGCCCATAGGGCTGCTGATACTGTCCCGGCGGTGCCTGACCATAAGGCTGCTGATAATTTGGATCATATCCTTGAGGCGGCTGCTGTTGGGGGTAACCCTGGGGTGGTGGCTGTTGTGACACAGCTTGCTGCACCTCTGCTTGTGTTTGTGCATGAGCTTGCGGTTGAGCAGGTATTTCGACAGGTGGCGCTTCTTCCTCATCAACGCCACTTGCACCCATGGACATGGCCACAATTTCTTTGGCTAAATTTGGTTCCATGGCACTGATAAATTCACTGTCAACTAAATCTTCGATAATCAGATGAAATTTGATACTGACAAGACTTTCACCTTTTAAAGCAAATAGTTCACGGACACTCGTTTTGCTGGTGGTATCCAGCATGGTCGGTGGTGAAATATTGACAACTTTGCCCAAAAATGAAGCCAACGCCCCTGCTGCCGATCCCATCATCTGGTTCATGATTTCGCCGATAGCACTTTTACTGATTTCATCGAATTCCATCTCATCGCCCGGCTCCATGCCGAACAACTGAGACAGTATTTTTTTCATGTCGTCTTCCTTTAAAAGCAAGACATTGGAACCATCAATTCCCTCAACATAGTTAATTAATACCCCAATTACGGGTTCTAAATAAGTAAATTCAAATTCTTCTACATCAACGGTTTCAATCCTCGGGGTGGTAATGTTCACCTTTGTACCGAGTATGGTCGACATGGCCGTGGCCGCTGAGCCCATACTGATGTTCATTACCTCTCCGATTACATCAACTTCCATATCCGTTAATTTCTCGGCACTAGCTGTTGTTGTCATTCGATTGGCTCACTTCCTCTCTTTAAAATCTCTCTGATGGCTATCGCCTTTTTCTTTTTACTATGTCCCATATCGCCTTTAAACCAGACTTCATCATTGACAACCAAATCTACCATTGAATCCACCGGCTTATTAAGGGTGATAATATCTCCCACTTCAAGCTCCAGAATATCCTGGGACATAACCCCCACTTCACCCAAAACCCCGCGGATTTCGAGAGTGGTTTTTCTGATTTCATCAATAATATTTTTACGTCGTTTTTCTTCCGCGACCTGGTCTCCGCGTTTTTGACTCCTTTTCTTTAAAGCTTCTCTTTTCTTGAACATCATATCCAGTGTTCCAGCTGGAATACAAATGTTGATTTTCCCTATTGTTTCATTAACCTTAATGTTTAAGACAATAATAACCACATTATCATCCGTACCAATCCCTTGAAGAATTCGTGAGTTGGTTTCTATTTTTATCAGTCTGGGAGAAATCTCCAGATAGTCAAACCAGGCATTTTTCATTAGATTTATCATGCCCTTTAAAAAATGTTCCAATACCCCTACTTCTATTTCGGTAAACTCCCGGTCTTCTTCAAGGGGAGCTCCTGTACCGCCAAGCAGGCGATCAAAGCTGGCAAAGCCAATTTCTTTGGATACATCCATTATTACCATGTCCTCTTCCGAATCACTGTCCTCAACCTGGAAATCAATCAGTCCCATTAAAACTGAGTCGGGTAAAGCATTATTAAATTCATAATACTGCTGTTCTTCCACTTCAATAATTTCGACTAGACTGTAAATTTGCAGGACTCCGGTCATATGCGAAGATAAAAGACGAGCGTAGGTTTCATAGATACTAAACAGATGTTTTAACTGTTCACGGGTGAAAAGCTTGGGTCTTCGAAAATCATAATCTTTAATTTTTTTTCCGGATGCCGAGTCATTCTCAACAGTCCCATCCACATCACCACCACCGCCCACCAGGCTGCTTAATAGACTATCAATTTGACTTTGTGATAAGATTTCTGCCATAATTTATTCCTGTTACTGTCCTTCCTGTGTCGTTTCGGTGGTTGCATCTGAACTGGATGAATTAGCAATGGTCTGGAAATCCTGAATCAGATCCTGATCTTGAGAAATAATAATTTCAACCCGTCGATTTTGAGCCCGTCCTTCTTCGGTATCATTGCTGGCAATGGGATGATACTGCCCATAACCAACTGCCAAAAGTTTTGATGGATCGCTCACGTAGCCGGCCTCCAAAAATTTGAGCACCGTATTGGCACGATCCGTTGACAGGTCGCGATCACTGATTGGCGAATCGGCAACAGCTGTATGCCCATCAACCCGAATGGCTTTGATGCGATCCTGCACATCACGTATTGCCGTTCCAATATCCATCATTAACTGCCGACCTTGGGCTGTCAGGACTGCTGAATCCGGGTTGAAAAACATCGATGACATAAACTGAATCCCAACAACATTTTCCCCCTGTGAGACCTGAACCTGATCCTGAAGACCTCTGCTTTCAACATACTGCGTTAAATACTGGTACAACTCCTCTAGATCCAATACTTCCTGATCTGTTGCGGTGTCACTAACGGCTGTATCCGTGGCTGATCCTGTCGGATCCTGAATGGCTGTCGGGTTAAACATCTCCACCAGTAATTCGTATTTTGCCGCATCAATGGTCGACATCGAAAAAAGAAGCACAAAGAATACAAGAATCAGGGTAATCATATCCGCATAGGTATTCAACCATGCATCTTTATTAGGGCCCTTACTGCCGCCCTTTTTTCTTCTTCCCATTTTTTATACCCCATATTTTTTAATATAAAATGAATACCGCATTACTTCTTTTTCTTTTTCCTGGTTTTTTTGCCCTCGCCATCTTCACTTTTTTTCTGTTTGGAAGATTCAACAAAATTCATCAGTTTTTCTTCGATATATTTGGGGTTCTCCCCTTCTTTAATCGAAACAACCCCTTCAATGATTAGTTCTTTGATTAAAATATCACGTTCCTGAGCAATTGCAACTTTGTTGGAAATAGGACTAAAGACAACATTGGCAAGCACTGAACCGTAAAAGGTTGTAATCAAAGCAACCGACATATCCTGTCCCAACTTTTCTGCGCCACCATCAAGGTTCATACTTTTTAGCATATTGATCAAACCAATCAGCGTACCAATCATCCCGAAAGCCGGGCCTAAGGCCGCTCCAAAATCATAGAGCTTCCTTTCCTCCTCGTTTCGCATCTCAATTAATTCCAGTTTCTGATCAAACCAGAGTCTAAGCTTATCCGGTTCAATAGCATCTACAATTCGGAGTACAGATTCTCTTAGAAACTCATCCTCGATTTCTGCTGACTTGGCTTCCAGAGCCAGCAAGCCTTTTCGACGGGCTTCTTTAGAGAGTTCAACGAGAATCTCAACATACTGCTGTGGATCAGTTTTATCCTTCATAAAAACCATTTTAAGATGCTTTGGGATATTGGTAAAGGCTTTAAAAGGAAAAGATGCCAAAAGTACCATAAAAGTACCACCAATCGTAATAAAGACACTTTGGGCATTCCAAAAATTTGCCAGGGCGCCAATATCAAATCCTTCCGATCCGACCGTTATCCCAAAAAAGAGCGCCACAACAACCAACACATAACCAATAATTACTGTAATTTCCATTCTTACTTCTCTCTCCTGTGAGAATTTGTCATACTACAAATTATCGGCTAAAGATATTTCGCTTATAGGCCAGGATTTTTGATACAACCTGTGATGAACTCTCGACAACAACATAAGTCCGCCCATTATTTAACCGAATTGTAGTATCTGGTTTTTCTTCAATTGTTTCAATTAGTTCACAATTAAGTATAAATTTTTCGCTTTTTCGTTTATCTAATCTTGTTAATTCTATCATTTTTCATCCCTCATTAAAAGTACAAAATGGTTTCGCCCGAAAATTTTTCGGGCGAAACAAATTAATCAAAAATAATATTATCGTTTCAGGTTTACAAGTTCTTCTAAAATAGAGTCCGAAACTGTTACAATTCGGCTGTTTGCCTGGAATCCACGCTGGGCGGTAATCATTTCAGTGAACTCCCGCGATAAATCGACGTTGGACATTTCGAGGCAGCCAGAGATGATTTCACCTGCAGCGTTTTCGCCCGCAGAAGTAATTTGAACATCTCCTGAATTGCTATCTGCCTGAAAATAACTTGTTCCTACTTCGCTCATTCCATCCGGATTGCCAAACGTTCCAATCGCAATTTTCCCTAGAACATAAGGACTTCCACCGATTATTCCTGTAATAGCGCCATCTGATCCTATTGAGATCCCTGTAACCTCATCTAAAACTTCTGGATCAATACTTATCCCTCCAATTTCATCAGTAGCAGCAGATGCACCAGGTGCTAAGTATGTTGTAGTAAGGTTGGCCATATAATCTTCTAAATAAGTGGGATCTAAAGCAGAAATATCACTTGCTTCTGTATAGGTGATTGGATCTGTAGTTGTATCAATCGCCGATATCGTCCCTAAAACCATACTTCCATTGCCATCCACCAAATTGCCAGCTGAATCAAATTGAAGCGCCCCGACCCGGGTATAGGCAATTTCCGGATCATCGGCCTGTTTTGTGTTAACAATCAGGAAACCGTCGCCATCTATGAAAATGTCCATTGAACGGCCAGTATCGGCACCTGAAGAATTGGTCATAATCTTATCAATCGATGCGACTTTAACCCCATATCCCAACTGACTAGAGTTTGTTCCGCCGCTAGCAATTGCAGTGCCATCATTCTCACCTGCAGTTGAAGACCTAACATTCTGATACAAAACATCCGAAAAAACCACGCGGCTGGATTTAAATCCATAAGTATTGACATTGGCAATATTGTTACCAATAACGTTTAATTTCGACTGATGGACACCCATCCCCGAAATTGCTGAGTATAAAGATCTTAACATTCATTTTCCTTTCTGTGCCATTTTAGCTTATCTGTCATTCAAAGCTTGTAACTCCCTCAAAGAGGTCCAGTTATATAAAGATGGCACCGTCAATATCATTGACAATTTTTTCTTTCATTTCATTTTTATCCATGACGGTAATGATCCGCCGGTTTTGCGCACTGACAATAAAAGCTGAGTCATCCATCATAATCAAAGCGTTGTTAATGCCTTTTTCCTGAGCCTGATCACAGGCCTGGGAAATTTTTTCCAGGTCGGACTCGCTGACTTCAATGCTGCGCTGCTCACTTCGTTGTGCCGCATGTTTACTGAAAGTGACAGTCTTTTCAAACTCCTTCTGAAAAAGATCTTTAAAGTCACTATTTGTAGCAACACTGCTATTCTTTATCTGATTTTGCTGATTTGAACTGAGGCGCTCTGTTTGTTGGATGATACTACTGCTGACACGATAATAGTTATTTATATCATTAGCCATTGGGTACCTCATTTCTATTAGTTGCTCTATTCGCCGCTGTTATCTCCAGAACTGCTATCTGCCGCATCGACGCTCATAACACTGCTTAAACTGTATGAGTTTCCATCGACAACCACCATTGTTTCGCCATTATAGAAATTGACACTATCAACAATACCCTGTACTGTTGTAATATTGCCATCATCATCGGCTTCTGCAATAATGACATCTTTTCCGATCAGGCTAACCCCATAATTTGTCATCGATAATTCTGTCAGATCAGCCATGGCTGCTGTCATACTGTTGATGGATTCGATCATGGTGTAAGTTGCCATCTGATTCACAAATTCATTGGTGTCAGCGGTATTGTTCATATCCTGATTCTGAAGCTGGGCCACCATCATCTGCAAAAAATCATCCATTTCAAATCCAGTCGTGAACGTACTACTTGTACTTGTGGATGTTGTGGTTGCCATGGTGGTCAGGTAATCATTTAAACTGCTAATTGCCATTTGTTTCCTCCTATACTAAATAATTAAGTCGACTAAAACGACTGCTTTGGACACTGATATTGGCCAGGTCTGTCAGAGATTCATCCAGACTCTCGCCACTGGTCAGGCCTATTCTAGCCATACGGTTAAATTTCCCGCCAATTAAATTACTCTGGGCTTCTTGCTGCTGACCCTGTTTGAAATCCATATTTGTCATATTGGACTGAGCCTGTTGGCCGGAATCCGCTGTTTCTTCAACAGAGCGATTAATTGTAACGGTTTCGACACTTACTTTCTGGAGTGCCAAGCTCCGCACCAGCTGGTCAATCTGTTTTGATAAGAGCTCGTGGGTTTCCTGACTCGCTGCTAAAATGTTAATGGTCAGCTTACCATTGGAAAATGCCATTTCTACGTCAATTTCGCCAAGGCTTTCCGGGTTTAAAGTCACCTTAAATGTTTTATCGGTATTGAGCTCAAAGTTTTCAACAATTGCATCCTGAACCTGACTTAAAAGCTGCGCCGGTTCCGCTTTTGTTGCAGGTGCGGTACTTTTCACTCCCAACAAACTCTGAACATCCACCTGCTTGCCATCAGTTTCAACGCTAGGCGCCTCCACTGTTTCTTCCTGCAGGTCAATCCCATTAAGAGAAATCGTTTTGCCTGCTTCAGCACTTTTCTCCTGACTTTCAACAGATATTTGGTCTGTTCTACCCAGGGGCTGATCTGCTCTAGCGTCATCAGTGATCACTTCTGTAGACTCTTTAACTTGCCTTAAAGCAGAATCCAGTTTTGTCTTTTGCTTGTTTAAAAGATCAACATCTTGTCCCACTAAAGTGTTTTCGAGCTGACTTGTTAAATCATCTGAAAACGCTTCTTCTGCCAGAACTGGCATTTCTGTCACTTTTCCATCCTGATTTGCCATAATAGAAGAAAGTATTGTTGTAGCATCCGGATTTTGAACTGCACCAAGTGACATTTCTCTTGTCATTTCCTGACCCAACTCTTGAGCTACTGTCTGATCCGCATTTTCCGGAGCGACGAATCCCCCCATTAAAAGTGCTGTCATCAGCTCAGTTGACTGATCCTGACTGGCCTCATTTTGATCCGGATTGAAACGCCCGGGCATTTCTACACTTGCTTCATCCACAAGCAATTCGGCTGCTGGCACATCTGCACTTTCCTTGACTTCATCACCGAAAAGCTTTTCTTCTGCCTGATTGCTGTCCTGACTACTATTGTCAAGCTTTCGGGCATCCTTTAAAAATGTCATAAAGTTTGACCCATCCGCTTGCTGTGTCTTTTGAGCGCTTGAATACTGATTGGTAAAATCACTGGTCTTTGACGCTTGATTTACCTGTACTGCCATTCTTTCACCTCCTTAAAAAAATTTGTTCATCCTGTCAAATTGTTGCGACAGATATGATTTATCTGAACGGCTAATGCCAGTTCATTCGATTTGACAATTTTATATTTTATCCTATTATGTTACTTACCCATTATTCAATTGATTTTTCAATCAGTAAAGGCTTTATTTTTATAAGCCTTTTTCTTTACCATGAAAAAAGGCAACCTTTCAGTTGCCAAAAATTTTAAGTGCATAATAAAGAGACACTCCGTTTTCACGTCATTTTTAAGCAACTGGCTGTCATATAATATCAATTACTTAGACTCTTTAGTTTTGCGTCCCTACTTTTCAGTAAGTTTGCCCAAATATTAATTGTCTTCAATAATACTACTTGATTCCTATTCGTCTGTCAATAAAAAGATGCTAAAATTGGGTTAACTTAAGGTAAATATCAATTTTAAAATTTACATATTTTCACTGGCAAGATACTCTTCTGAGCTAATCAGACCCTGATGTAACTTCAAGCTCAGGATTCCCTGGGCGATATTTGAAGCATGATCGCCAACCCGTTCGATATTGGTTAAAAGATCCATAAATATAATCCCGGCATAAGGATTGCAAATCCCTTCATTTAGTCGACTAATATGATCATCTTTTAATTTTTCCGTCAATTCATCAATTTCATCTTCTTCATCCAGAATTTTGTAACACAATTCCAGCTCATCGCCATCCAGTAGCGAAACCATATCCTTGAGAATATCTGTTGTGACATTGATCAGGGTTAGCAGTTCCTGATTGGCAATTTCACTAAACTCAATTTTTTGCGCCAACTGCATCTCCGACAATTCGCTGATGTTCATGGCGTGATCGCCAATCCTTTCCAGATCATGACTGCCTTTCATGAAAAATGCCAGCTGGTCGTTCTCAGCCTCCGACATATTTTCGTTTGACAGTTTTACCGTAAAATCAATAATCCCCTGTTGAAATTCATCAATACGGTTTTCGCGATTGGCAATCTCCTCCAGCATCTTGGGATCTTTGGTCATAATCACCTGGCAGGATTCAAAGAAGTTTTTAGAAACCATATTTCCCAGCCGAGTCAGCTCTTTGCCCACCTGACCCAAGGCAATGGAAGGGTTGTTCAAAAGTCGGTCATCCAAATACAAACCTTTTTCCGCTTCCTGTTCCGGCATAAAGTGATCCAGAGCTTTAACAAAATAATTGATAATTGGAAACAGCACAATGGTATTGACAATATTAAACATGGTATGCGCCATTGCAATCTCTCTGGCTACATTAGGAACCACATCACCACTAGAATCCACCATGGTTCCAGACATGCTGACAATCAGTTCATAAATCGGATTTGTCGTGGTTACTGCATCCATTACCCCTAATAAAACCATTACCCAGATGGCACCAAAGACATTGACGAAAAGATGGATAAAAGCCGCCTTTTTAGCCGCTACCGAAGTTCCGATACTGGAGATCAGCGCTGTTACGCAGGTTCCAATATTGGTCCCAATCAAGATTGGAATACAGACATCAATGGCTTGTGCCGCTCCCATACTCGAAAAGACCCCTGAAATCGCCAAAGCCTGAAGCAAACCTAAGGAAGCGCTGCTGCTTTGGATGATGGCCGTGATACCAGCCCCGATCAGTAAACCAAGCAAAGGATTCGTTCCATAAGTCGTTAACAGATAAATGAATTCTTCACTTTCCCGAAGGGGTTTCATGGCCGTTGACATGGTCGAGATACCAAAAAACAAAATCCCAAAGCCCAGCATGACGCTGCCCATATCGCGGGTTTTTTTGCTTCGACCAAACATGGTTATTAAGGCGCCCACACCAATAAATACTGGCGCCACCTCTGAAACATTAAAAGCAATCATCTGAGCCGTAATGGTCGTCCCGATATTGGCTCCCAGGATCACGCCCGCTGCTTGTGTCAGCGTCATCAGCGAAGCATTCACAAATCCAACAACCATTACCGTCGTCGTGCTGGAACTTTGTACAATCATTGTAACCAGTGTCCCAACCAAAATCGCCTTAATCCGATTACTGGTCAGAATTTCCAGCAGTTGCTTCATTTTTTTGCCGGCAACGGTTTTTAAACCGTCGCTCATCATATTCATACCAAAGATGAAAAGTCCCAATCCTCCAAATAGGCCTATCAGCATTTCTAACGTCATCAATTTTTCCAAGAAAAACCATTAATTACAATCACAGCATCTTTATGAAAAGCTTTTATTATCGCATTTTAAAGCCATATCACATGGCACATCATGTAATTAACCAGGTTAATCTTCCTTCCTTTTTTCTATTTTGAATCCTATTAATTCTAACATCTATTTAATATAATTCAAACATAAATTTAACATTATTTAACAAAAAGACCATAAATTAATATAACTTCAAGTTGTCTGTTAACCACGTTTACATAATCGGCTAGCTTTTAAAAACGATTTCATTCATTTTTTTATAAACTCTTCTTGACAGATATGCCGATATTTGCTATTCTTGTCGCATTAGAAAAATATAAAGGCAATGCGGAAAGAATCTTCAAGAAAGCCGGATTACAGCGATCAGAAGTTGGTGTGAGTTCTGACAAAGCTTTTTGAAGTGGCGCTTTCCAAGCTGCAGGATGATGTCCTGACGTGAAAATCGTTATAGAAGAGTGGTCGTAACAGACAACTTGGGTGGAACCGCGGATAACCGTCCCTTGTATGAGGGACGGTTTTTATTTTTCGCGAAAATAAAGCCGGTCGCCTTCATTTAAACGCTGTCTGTTACCATTATTAAAAGTTTTCTTAATTTACTACAATTTCAGGAGGTTTATTATGTCTGATTTTACAATGGCGGAGATTGTCTCTCTCGCCAAAATGCGCGGTATTATTTTTCCTGGTTCAGAGATTTATGATGGTCTGGCCAATAGCTGGGATTATGGTCCGCTGGGTGTGGAAATGAAAAACAATGTTAAAAAGGCCTGGTGGAAGAAGTTTGTTCAGGAATCTCCATACAATGTTGGTTTAGATGCGGCAATCCTGATGAACCCTAAAACCTGGGTAGCTTCCGGACATGTTGGCGGTTTTAATGATCCTTTAATGGATTGCAAATCCTGCAAGTCCCGTTTTCGGGCTGACAAACTGATTGCTGACTACTACTTTGAAAAAGGCGAAGACGTTGTTGTCGATGGCTGGTCCAACGAAGAAATGATGGCTTTTATCCGCGATAACAATCTTATCTGTCCCGAATGTGGTAAAAGTGATTTCACCGATATCCGACAGTTTAATTTGATGTTTAAGACTTTTCAGGGCGTCAACGAAGATACTGCCAGCGAAATCTTTTTACGACCGGAAACCGCTCAGGGGATCTTTGTCAATTTTAAAAACGTTCAGCGCAGCAGCCGTAAAAAAATTCCTTTCGGCATTGCTCAAATAGGCAAGTCTTTCCGAAATGAAATTACACCCGGTAACTTTATTTTTAGAACGCGTGAGTTTGAACAAATGGAACTGGAATTCTTCTGTGCGCCTGGCACCGACCTGGAATGGTTTGATTACTGGAAGGCTTTTTGTAAAAAATGGCTCTTTGATCTTGGTATGAAAGATGAAAACATTCGCTTCCGTGACCATGAAAAAGAAGAGCTGTCCCATTACAGTAACGCCACAACCGATGTGGAATTCCGCTTCCCCTTTGGCTGGGGTGAATTATGGGGGATTGCTGACCGAACCGACTTCGATTTAACCCAGCATCAGACCCACTCCGGCAAAGATATGAAGTATACGGATCCCGTCACTAACGAGAAATTCGTGCCTTACTGTATTGAGCCATCATTGGGTGCTGATCGCGTATTTTTAGCCTTCCTATGCAATGCCATGGAAAAAGAAACCATCGAAAACGGCGATAAAAGCGAAGAACGTAACGTTTTACGGATTCATCCCTTTTTATCCGCTTACAAAGCCGCCGTTTTGCCGCTGTCTAAAAAACTCAGCGAAAAAGCTGAAGAAGTATTCGGTCTGCTGTCAAAAGAATTCATGGTTGAATATGATGAGGCCGGCAGTATTGGTAAGCGCTACCGCCGTCAGGATGAAATCGGCACACCATTTTGCGTTACCGTGGATTTCGATAGCTTAGAAGACGGCGCCGTCACCCTGCGTGACCGTGATACAATGAACCAGGTGCGACTGCCCATTACTGAGGTTGCCGCTTACATTAACGAGCGCATTGCCTTCTAAGCTTAAGTGTGTAGACAAGCCCCGAGGCGGACAACTGAAAAGCCAATTGTCGGTGCTCAGACGCTTAATTAGACTTTGTCTTCAGTCTGCTAAGCTTTTTATTTATACCTGCACAACTAAGCACTATCTGCTGAACAAAAACAAACCCGATCGCAGCCTTACCGGCCCTTCATCGGGTTTGTTTACGTTTTATTTACTTCAAAAGCCTAGGATTCTTTGATGGCCAGAACATCCATTGGACAGGCTTCCACACAGATTCCGCAGGCAATACATTTAGAAGGCACATCACGGTCTTCAGCTTTAACCAGAACCCCAAATGGACAGGCTTCCACACATTTGCCACAGTTGACACACGTTTTTTTATTGATCATGTAAACGCCAAATTTATTCTGGGTGATAGCACCGGCTTCACAGGCTTTTGCACATTTACCACACTGTACACAAACCAGCGTTTTCAAACTGCCATCTTCTTTTTCCGTCACTTTTACACAAGTCAGTTCTGGATCATACTGTTTGTAAAAAGCATTGGAACAGGCCATTTCACATGCCAGACAGGCCACACAGGCAGATTGATCTTTAACAAATAATTTTTTCATTTAGCTCTCCTTTTGGACAATTATTATTGTCTCCTACTAGTATCCATTCCATTCTACTGATTTAAGTCTAAACTGTCAATAAAAGTCAAATTTTTACCGGAATTTTATCCAAAAGCAGAAGAAAGATAAAAAAAAGACCAGCAAAATCATCTGGTCTCTTTTTTATTACACATATTTACAAGTTAAAGGGTTCATATTCGCCCCGCTTGATTAAGCGTTCTGCTTTAATCTGGCAGCCTGATCACTGGTTGTTAAAGCATTAATCATTTCATCGATATCGCCATCGAGGAAAGCATCCAGTTGATATATGGTCATCCCGATCCGATGATCAGAAATTCGCCCTTGGGGGAAATTGTAGGTTCTGATCCGTTCGCTGCGGTCGCCGCTGCCTACCTGGCTTTTTCTGTTTTCGGCAATTTCGCTGGCCTGTTTCTGCTGTTCAATTTCAAAGAGTCTGGCTTTGAGGATTTTCAAAGCCTTTTCCTTGTTTTTCAGCTGCGATTTTTCATCCTGACAGGTCACCACCAGCCCGGTTGGCTCATGGGTAATTCGCACAGCTGAATCGGTGGTATTAACGCTCTGCCCACCATTTCCTGATGAACGATAGACATCCACCCGCAAATCATTGGCATTGACTTCAATTTCCACATCTTCAGCCTCCGGTAAAACGGCTACAGTAGCAGTTGATGTATGGATTCGTCCCCCTGATTCCGTGGTTGGAATTCGCTGCACCCGGTGTACACCGCTCTCGTACTTCAGACGACTGTAAGCACCATTTCCTTCAATTAAAAAAATAATTTCCTTGATACCGCCAATATCCGGAATATTGGATGACATAATCTCGCTTTTCCAGCCCTGGCGCTCAGCATATCGGGTAAACATTCTAAAGAGGTCGCCGGCAAAAAGTGCTGCTTCGCTGCCGCCGGCTCCAGCCCGGATTTCGACAATTACATTTTTGTCGTCATTTGGATCCTTAGGTAATAATAAAACGCGGAGTTCCTCTTCAAAGGTTTCTTTTTTCTCAGTCAGTTGCTCCAGTTCCATCTCCGCCATTTCCCGAAACTCTTTGTCCAACTGTTTATCAGCCAGCATTTCTTTGGCATCATCAATGCCCGCAAGCACTTTTGAATATTCATTATACTTCTGAATAATTGGCTCAATATGGGCGTGTTCCTTGACCAGTTTTTTCCATAAATTCTGGTCAGCAATTATTTCCGGATTACTAATCTTTTCATTCAGTTCAGCGTATTTTTCCGCTAAAAAATCTAATTTCTCTAACATATTTCTCCTAATAATTATTCCACTCTGGCCCATTCCGCCAATTCGTCAAAAAAGAACACTGCCAGTGTTCCTGGACCTGAATGCGTTCCAACGGTAGCGCCCAGTGTAACAATTTTAAATTTATCTGTTTTAAGCCGTTTTTCGGCCATTTTCACAAAAGCTTCCATCAATTTTGGATTTTCCGCATGACTAATACCAATCGTCTGATACTCGAAATCCTGACCATTTTTTTCCAGATAATCAACCATTTCTTTTAATAGTTTTTTATCGCCCCGCACCTTATCAATCTGTTTAAGCTCGCCCGTTTCACTAACCTCCAGCAAAGGGTTAATATGCAGCATATTGCCAATGATTGCAGTACTTTTATTTAAACGTCCACCGCGGTATAGATAGGACAAATCAGTTACCGTAAAAACATGTTTAACATGCTTAATATAGTAGTCGATTCGTTTTGAGATCGCTTCGATGCTTTCACCATTCTGGGCTGCAAGACCAGCTGCATATACCATCAGACCCAGTCCATAACAGACCGCTCGGGTATCAAATACTTTAAAAACCGCATCTGGATATTTTTCCTTTAAGTCACGCTCGGCCAGTGCCGCTGCCTGATAGGTTCCAGATAGTCCACTGGAAAAAGCCAGATAGATAAATGGCTGTTGCTCGGTGATCAGTTCTTCAAAGCGTTTATAAAAATCGCCATAGGGTATTTGCGAAGTTTTAAAAACCTGACCCTGACGCATGAGCTCATAGACCTGAGCCGGGCTTATGTCGATCCCGTCCCGATAGTTTTCTTCATCTCTGGTCACATAGACCGGCATTATTTCAATCTCTAACTTTTCCTGATCTTCTTTTAAAATATCACAGGCTGAATCTGTTAAAATTTTAATCTTCATCATACTCTCCTTTCACATTCGTTTCTCGCTCACTTATAAATTGAGGTGTGATGAAAAAGTATTCCGCTGACAGTTTACCACAAATCGGTCAGGAAAACAATTCTCTAGCCGCATCTCGAGGATCGGCAAATAGTTTTCGTCCTTTTCCTTCCAAATAGTCGATTAAGCGCTTAGTCTCAAGGTTAATGATTAGTTCGTCAGGAAAAGACACGTCATTTAAAAGCTGGTCAACATAGGGAAAATCACCAATATCTGACGCAAAATGGGTATCTGAACCGATGATAATGGGAATCTCCAGCTCCTTGCAGCGATTAGCAATCCAGGAACAATTGGGTTTCGAACCCTTTCTGACAAAAAAGGAAGCATTGTTGATTTCAATCAGGGTATTATCCTTTTTTGCCTGCTGCAAAATCGCTTCGTAGTCCAGTTCATAATTGGGATTGCCGAGATGACAGATAAAATCGATCTCCGGATTTTCAATCGCGCCCAAAACCGCACTGGTATTTTCGTTTTTTGATAAGGGTTTAAATGTTGGTGTATGCAGAGAGGCCGAACGGATTTCAATACAATCCAAATAATTCATGGGAATATCGGTATTGCCGTCGACATCCATGATATTACTTTCGATTCCCTTTAATAGTTTGACGTTTTTGATTTTCCCTGGAATCACGCGATAATTTGCAAAAAAGAGGGCATTGGGGGCACCTGGCAGTTCCGGTGCATGCTCAGTCAGGCAAATCATTTCCAGGTTTTTCTGTGACGCTGCTTCAATTAATTCCAGTAAAGTATTATAGGCGTGTCCGCAGGCCAGGGTGTGGGTGTGTGCATCTAAAACGTAATTTCTCAATTTTTTCTCCATTTTCTTACTTTGAATTCTTATTTTTTTCGCGTCGTTTTACTTCTTCATCATTAAAATCAGTTATCCGATCGCAAAACACCTGAGCGGAGTGATAACCATACTGTTTGGTCCGGTTATTGATGGCTGCCGTTTCGATGATACTGGAAAGGTTGCGTCCGCTGGAGACCGGAATCATGACTTGAGGCACCTGCATGCCTAAAATATCCATGGTCTGCTCGTCAAGGCCCAGTCGATCATAGGGTGAGCGGTCATCCCAGTTTTCCAGCTTGATAACCATATCAATTTCAACAACCCGCTTCACTGCCTGAGCACCAAAAAGAGTTTTTACATCAATGATGCCAATACCCCTGATTTCCATAAAATGCTGCAGAAGTTCAGGAGCAGTCCCCATCAGATAAGAGTCTCGAATTCTTTTGACCTCGACCACATCATCAGCGATCAGGCAGTGGCCTCTTTTAACAATTTCCAGGGCTGTCTCGCTTTTACCGATCCCACTTGGTCCCATGATCAGAACCCCAACCCCAAACACTTCGACCAGTACCCCATGCAGGCTAATGGTTGGTGCCAGCAACTGATCGAGAAAACTGACTAAGTGGTAAAAAAGTGAGGTTGTATGTTCCCTACTTCTAAATAAGAACCGTCCGTACTTTTCAGCGAAAGGAATAAAAATCTCAACTTCTTCCAGATCCCAGCAAACGATGAAGCAGGGAAAATCATAAGCAAAAAAATCATCAATCTTTTGATTCCTTGATCCTTCATCAAGGGACATTAGATAAGCCACTTCTACCTTACCAATTACCTGAATGCGATTGGGATCAAAATGTTCGTAAAAACCATACAATTGTAGTCCCGGTCGATTAATTCCGCTGCCCAGGAGATCCAGTTCATCTCTGGGACAATATATTTTTTCCAGACATAATTCCTTGGTGAATTCATCCAGACTTACTTTTCCTTTCATCTGCCTCACCCTTCTTATACTTTTTTGACTAATTAATCCGCTCATTCATTCTACCTCAAAAATGCCGCTCTTTAAAGTCTTTTCATGCTTCTGCATGAAAAAAATCATAAACGGTCTGGGCTAACTTCTCACTCATCCCCGAAACGGCTGCGAGTTCTGCCACTGTCGCTTTTTTGATATTATCCAGGCGACCAAAATGGCGCATCAGGGCCTTTCGTCTTTTTTCTCCAACACCAGGAATTTCTTCCAGAACCGAAGCCAACATTTCTTTTTTTCTTAAAATTTTATGATAGCCGATGGCATAGCGGTGGACTTCCTCAGAAATCTCATTTAAAAAGACACCCAAAGAAGAGGCCTTTTTTACCGCCAACTCTTCTTCATTGTAAAATACACCGCGCAAACGATGTTTATCATCTTTTACTAAACCACAGACTTTTATATCAAAAGGATACATCGACACAATCGCTTTGGCGGCGTTGACATGCCCCTGGCCGCCATCCATCATCATCACCTGGGGCAGCGGTAAAAAACTATTATTATCGCCCCCCTTTTGGGCCCGTTCCAGACGACGAAAGAGCATTTCCTGCATACTGGCGTAGTCATTCTGCCCCTCCACCGACTTGATTTTAAAGCGGCGGCAAGCTTTTTTATCCAGTTTGCCATCAGAAAAAACCACCATGCCGCCAACATTGCTGGAACCGGCAATATTAGAGATATCGTAAGCTTCGATCCGCTCCGGTAGTTGCGGCAATCTTAAAAAATCAGCCAGTTCCTGGAGGCGATCAAGTTTTCTGTTTTCCCGCTGAGCAATCTCCAAAAACTGCAGGTTCAAAGCTAATTCAGCATTTTCCTCAACCATCTTAAGCATTTTTACTTTGTGTCCCCGCTGTGGTACTGTTATGGCAATTTTTCGACCCGCCAATTCTTCCAGCCAGGCTTCCAATGTTTGCTGGGACTCCGGTTGCGTGCTTACAACTATTTCTTTAGGAATAAATCCGCAGTTAAGGTAATACTGTTTAAGAAAAGACGCGATAATTTCAGCTTGGCTTTCATCCCCAATCCCACTTAGGAAAAAAGGATCTCGTCCCAGCAGTTTGCCTTCCCGGACATGAAAAACTTGAAAGCAGGCCTGGTCCCCATCCAGAGCCAAATTGATAAAATCCTGATCCTGCTGGTTACCGGTGGTAATCTTTTGTTTTTGGGCAATGTGTTTGATCCCTTCAATCTGATCACGATACCTGGCCGCGTTTTCATAATCCTGAGCTAGAGCCGCTTTTTTCATTTTTTCCTGCAGACTATCGAGCAGGTATGAATAGTGACCATTTAGTATTTCCAAAATGGCATTAATATTTTCTTTATACTTGGCAGGGGGAAGTTTTCCCTGACAGGGTCCCTGACATTGTCCAATGTGATAATTCAAACAGGGTCGACCACTTTTTTTCCCATACTGGATCAAGCGGTTGCAGGTCTTTAAAGGATAAACCTTGGAGACGGCTTCAATGGTATTCTTAACCGCCGCCGCACTGGTAAAGGGACCAAAATAGCGGCTGCCGTCTTTTTTATAACTCCTGGTCATGACAATCTTGGGATACTCTTCATTTAGCGTCACCCGAATCCAGGGATAATTCTTATCATCTTTTAAAAGGATATTATAACGGGGGCGATGCTGTTTGATCAGGTTGGATTCAAGAATCAGGGCTTCCATTTCTGAATCCGTCACAATTGTTTCGATTTCTGCAATATGGGATACCAGCACCGCGGTTTTGGAGTTAGCAGCATGACGCGACTGAAAATACTGACGGACACGGTTTTTTAAATTAATGGCCTTGCCGACATAAATAATTTCTTTATTTTCGTTCTTCATAAGATAAACCCCAGGAGTCTGGGGCAGGTCTTTTAGTTTATTTCGATCGTACATATTCGTCCTTTTCAGTAACAATTCTTAATGCAATCTTTTTTTATATTTTTTTGTTTATTTCCCCTCTGATTTTGGTATAATATTACTACTTAAATCTTAATGAAAGGAAGTGTTATCAATGTTTGAAAAAACGACCAAAGATGGCATTAGTACCGTAATTTCTTTTGGCAATCTCCAGGTGAAAATTGTACCCAAAATTTATGGTGGATACACATTGACAAAATCAGCAACCAATGATCCTTTTAAAATTATCGAAATTCGCGAGATAAGACTTCCTCTCTCCGAAAAAGAAATTTTAAAAGAAGCCCGGGAGTTGTTAAAAAGAAAATACGATTCCATTGATTTTAACAATTATTGTACCACCTGATTCTTGATTTCAGCTTTCACCTGAAAACGTGTCTGTTTCAATGGTTTGAATTCATCTGTTTTAAAAATGAAAAATGCAGGACTGTATCCCGTAAATACAGATCCTGCTTTTTTATTGTTCAAGCCACTGCCTACGCAGCAGCTTAGTATCATTCAGACCGAAAAAAACTAATTGCCTTATTTGTTTTTATCCGCGTCACAGCTTGAGCAAGACGAGCAGGAGCCACCTTTACAGCCTTCGCAGGAAAAATCGCCCTTTTTCATTTTTAAAAATTTCTTGACCAAAATATAGGCCGCCGAGCCAAAAATAATCGCTGCAATTATAACTGTTGCCATGTCATCCTCCATTTCTAAAAAACATTTTAACTTTTCATCCTATTATATAAGAATTAACGAATAAAATTATTCCTGACTACTCTTTAGCCTAAAATCCGACTTAAAAACTGATAAGTGATAAAGGCAATGAGATAAGCTATACCCATCTGATAAGCCAGAGCAAAGAGAAAATCACGCCAGCTGCCCAGTTCCTTTTTCATCGTGGCAACCGCTGCCATACAAGGAGAAGCCAAAAGTACAAAAACCATAAAACTGAAAGCCGAGGCCTGAGTAAACAAATGACTGACTGATAAGGTGAACGATCCTTGTGCGCCTGACAAGAGCACGCTCATCGTAGAAATAATCATCTCTTTAGCTGCCATCCCCGAAAGAATCGAGACCGATGCAACCCAGTTCCCAAATCCCAGTGGTGTAAAAATCGGCGCAATCAGTCTACCCAAGTCGGCCAGAATACTTTCATCAGCAGTCGTTACCATATTCAGACTAAGTGTAAAGCTTTGTAAAAACCAAAGTACCACCGAAGCGGCAAAAATGATCGTCCCAGCACGAACAAAAAACTCCTTAATTCTTTCCCAAACTTGTGTCATTGTATTCTTTAGCGTCGGAATCCGATATGGTGGCAGTTCCAGCAGATATGAAGAACGGGCACCCTTAAACCATGTTTTTGATAAAATAAATGCAGAAATAAAAACCGTTACTAAGCTGACCAGATAAAGACCAAAAACCATCACTGACTGATAAGCTGAAAAAAAGACCGACGCCATCAGGACATATACTGGCATTTTAGCTCCACAGGAGACAAATGGCGTTACCACCGCCGTTAACTTTCGTTCCCGTTCATTTTCCAGCGTTCGGGTCGCCATCAAGCCCGGAACCGAACATCCCAAACCGACCACCAGTGGAATAAAAGACTTGCCGGAAAGACCAAAGCGACGAAAGACCCGATCCATCATAAAAGCCACTCGGGACATATAGCCACTGTCTTCCAGCAAGGAAATAAAAATAAACAAAACGAAAAGCTGTGGAATAAAAGTCAGTACTGCTCCAACCCCGGCTATTATGCCATCATTAATTAAAGAATTCAACCAGTCTGCCGCTCCTACAGCACTTAAAACATGATTGACAAAGACAATAATCACATTGTTGATCAGGGACTCGATTAAACCAATACTGACATCACCCACTAAGGTGATCGAAACATGATAAATGATAAACATGATTAGAAAAAAAATCGGTAAAGCCGCAAAGCGGTTCATCAAAATCTTATCCAAGCGATCCTGAAATGAAATTTGATCTTCTTTGGTATGATGACTGGCTTTTTTTACCATCTCAGTAATATAACGGTAACGGTAATCAGCAATGGTCGAGTCCACATCCTGCCCGGAAAATTCACTAATCTCATCCCTGACGCTGTCAATCAAACCAATCAACTCCTGATCATCAGCAAACTGTCGCATCAGTTCGTCATCTTTCTCTGCCAGCTTAACCGCACGAAAGGCCGCTGGTGTATCGGCCAGAATCTCGGGATGATTTTTCATTAAATCGTCATTAAAACGTTCCAAGGGCTCTTTAATCGGGTCCGGAAAAACGTTTGGATAAATGATTAATTGCGACTCTTTCAGGTGGTTTTCCACCTCCCTGATCAATTCTTCAATACCCGTTTCCTTCTGCGCCGAGATCTTGACAAAGGGAAAACCAAAGGCCTTTTCAAGCTCTGCCAAATCCAATAGGATCCCTTTTTTTTCCACCACATCCATCATATTGAGAACACCCAGTATAGGCCGTCCCAATTCCATCAGCTGCGTGGTTAAATACAGATTACGCTCGATATTTGAAGCGTCGATTATGTTAATAATCAGGTCTGGTTTTTCATCCAGAATATAATTTCGCGAAACAATTTCATCCATAGAATAGGGTGCCAGTGAATAGATGCCCGGCAAATCCACAAGGTTGATATTTTCTTTTGTGTTTTTAATTAAACCTTCTTTTTTCTCTACCGTTACACCCGGCCAGTTACCAACGTAGAGGTTGCTGCCGGTCAGACAGTTAAATAAGGTCGTCTTACCTGAGTTGGGATTCCCCACCAATGCCACATTATACTTCATGTCGTCCTCTTTCACTGACGAACCCACCACCGATTCGGTGGTGGGTTCACTAATTCGCTTTAATTTCATTATGAAACAATGAGAATATTTTGTGCATCCTCTTTACGAAGACTCAAGGAATAACCACGTAACCGAATTTCGATTGGATCTCCCAGAGGTGCCATTTTGTTGACTTCAATCTCTACTCCCGGGGTTACGCCCATATCCATCAGCTTCCGGCGCATGAGGCCATCTACTGTTATGCCATGAACGCACCCCTTTTGACCCGGTTTTAAATCTTTTAACGTTCCCATATCCGTTTCCTCGACTTTAGTTGATTAAACAAATCCTAGTGTTTTTGTTAGCTTTATTATACTCTTATTGAAAATCATTGTCAATTAGATTTTTCTAACTTAAGAAAAAAGAACCGATCATTAAGATCGGTTCAAAAGTTTGTAGACAAACCCGCACCGACCAATTGGATTTCGCAGTCTGCACGCGGATTCGTACAGTTGCCCAATTTGAAAGTGCTAATAAACGGCATTTCCCAGCAACTGTTCGCCCCGAGGCAGACAGCTGAAAAGCCAATTGTCGGTACTCAGGTATATATTAACTTCAAAGCTAAACATTCTTTTAAGATCGGTTCAAAAGTTTCTTCAAATATTGTCCAGTATATGAGGATTCAATCATGGCAACTTCTTCAGGGGTGCCGGTGGCCACGATGGTACCACCGCCGTCACCGCCTTCGGGACCCAGGTCGATCAGATAATCGGCGACTTTGATCACATCCAACTGATGCTCGATAATAACCACGGTGCTGCCGCTGTCAGCCAGACGATGAAGGACATCTACCAGGCGATGGACATCGGCGATATGGAGGCCAGTGGTGGGTTCATCCAAAATATAGAGGGTTTTGCCGGTGTTTTGTTTGCTGAGCTCCGTGGCCAGCTTGATTCGCTGGGCTTCCCCGCCGGATAACTGGGGTGAGGGCTGACCCAGTTTGACATAACTGAGGCCCACATCATGCAGGGTCTGAAGCTTATCACGAATCCGTGGCAGGTTTTTAAAGAAGTCCAGTGCCTCTTCCACGGTCATATCCAGGACATCGGCAATGTTTTTACCCTTATAGCGGACCTCCAGTGTCTCTCTGTTGTAGCGCTGACCGCCGCAGACCTCACAGGGTACATAGACATCCGGCAGAAAATGCATTTCAATTTTCAGGATCCCATCGCCACTGCATTTCTCACAGCGGCCGCCCTTGACATTAAAACTGAATCGTCCCTTCTGATAGCCCCGAGCCTTGGCCTCCGGCAGTCTGGCAAAGAGATCTCTGATCAGGTCAAAAATCCCGGTGTAGGTCGCCGGATTCGATCTGGGTGTACGCCCAATGGGCGACTGGTCAATATCAATGACCTTGTCAATGGCTTCAATCCCCTGCATACTTTTGAATTTCCCGGGTTTTTTAATGGATCGCGACAAGTGCTGGGACAAGCCTTTATAAAGTATTTCATTGACCAGGGTAGATTTTCCTGAACCTGAGACGCCAGTCACACAGATCATTTTTCCCAGCGGAAATTCAACTGATAGATTTTTTAAATTATTCTGGCTGGCACCGGTTATTTTAATCACCTGACCATTGCCTTCCCTACGCTCTTTGGGGACCGGTATGAATTTTTTGCCGCTTAAATACTGGCCGGTTACCGATAAAGGATTGGCCATAATTTCGGTAAAAGTCCCTTGAGCGACAACCTCACCGCCGTGAACGCCCGGTCCCGGCCCGATATCAACAATATGATCTGCTTCTTCCATAGTTTCTTCATCGTGCTCCACCACAATTAAGGTATTGCCCAGGTCTGTCAAACGCCGCAGGGTCTTTAACAGTTTCTGATTATCCCGCTGATGGAGGCCGATGCTGGGTTCATCAAGGACATAGAGAACGCCCACCAGACCAGACCCAATTTGAGTAGCCAGGCGGATTCTTTGCGATTCTCCCCCGGACAGGGTTCCGGCATTGCGTGACAGGGTCAGATATTCCAAACCAACATTGGACAAAAATTGCAAACGGGCATTGATTTCCACAAAAATCGATTCACCAATTAAACGTTCGGTCTCGGACAATTTCAGATCGGCAAAAAAAGCCAGCAATTTCCCCACCGATAGATCTGTTAATTCAATGATATTTTTCCCCTGCACCGTTACCGCCAGGCTGGTGGGATTAAGCCTTTTACCTTGACAGGTTGGACAGGGAATTTCCGACATATACTTATTTATCAGCATGCGCATCCGCTCGGAAGTGGTTTCCATATAGCGTCTTTCCATATTATGGATCAGGCCTTCAAATTTGGAGGTATAGGTTCCCGAAAATTTTCCTTCATAAGCGATTTCCAATTCTTCCTGGCTGCCATATAAGAGTTCATTTAAAAAAACCTCAGGTGCTTCAGAAATTGGTGTTTCCATGGAAAAACCATGATGATCTGCCAAGGCCTTAACTAGATTATAAAAATATTTTGAATCGCTTTTGAGACCAAAAAATTTGATGGCACCACCAGCAATGGACAGGCGCTTGTCAGGGATCAGCAAATCCGGATCAATCTCCCGGTGAAAACCCAGGCCATGACAATCCGGACACATACCAAAGGGATTATTAAAGGAAAAGGTTCGCGGTTCCAGCACATCCATAGCAATTTTACAATCGGGACAAGCCAGCTTTTCACTAAAAAGGTTAGACTCCCCGTCAATAATCTGGGCAATCACCATGCCATCCGCGTGTTTAAGGGCTGTCTCCACCGAATCAGTCAGACGCTTACGGATGCCTTCCTTGGCGATCAGACGATCCACAACAATTTCAATGCTGTGTTTTTTGTTCTTGTCCAGTTCAATCTCATCGGTTACTTCCATGGCCTGACCATCGACAATAATCCGTAAAAAGCCCTCCTTGTGAATCATGTCCAGGACTTTTTTGTGCTGGCCTTTTTCGCTTCTGACTATGGGCGACAGAATCTGATATTTGGTCTTATCTGGATAAGCTAAAATTGCGTCCACAATCTGATCAACTGTCTGGGACTGAATCGGTTTCCCGCACTTGGGACAATGGGGAATGCCAATCCGGGCGAAGAGCAGCCTGAAATAATCGTAGATTTCCGTTACTGTGCCAACAGTCGACCGGGGATTACGATTGGTTGTCTTCTGATCGATGGAAATGGCCGGTGACAGGCCATCAATGCTTTCCACATCTGGCTTTTGGGTTTGACCCAGAAACTGCCTGGCGTAAGAAGACAGAGACTCCACATAGCGCCTTTGCCCTTCGGCATAGATGGTATCAAAGGCCAGTGAGGACTTGCCCGAACCGCTGAGACCGGTTAGAACCACCAGCTGGTCACGGGGAATTTTCAAGTCGATATTTTTCAGATTGTGTTCTTTTGCACCTTTTATTTCAATATATTTCATACTACTCTACTTTCTTTAAGCGCGTGATCTCGTCACGTAACTGAGCTGCTTTTTCAAATTCCAGGGCTTCAGCGGCAGCCAGCATTTCTGTTTCCAGGTTTTTAATCAGATCCGCTAGCTCGTGGGGATCCATTTTTACTTCATAGTCCGCCGTGTCCTCAGCCACTTTGGTGGCCTCAATAATTTCATGGATCTCTTTTTTCACCGATTGCGGCGTAATGCCATGTTCAAGGTTATAGTCATTCTGAATTTTTCGACGCCGGTTGGTTTCATCAATGGCCCGTTTCATGGAAGGGGTTATCTTGTCGGCGTACATAATAACGTGACCATCAAGGTTTCGGGCTGCACGGCCAATGGTCTGGATCAATGATGTCTCTGACCGCAAAAAGCCTTCCTTATCCGCATCTAAAATAGCCACAAGCCCCACTTCCGGCAGATCTAAGCCTTCTCTAAGCAGGTTAATCCCCACTAAAACATCAAACTCGCCAACCCGCAGGTCTCGCAAAATTTTCATTCGTTCAATGGTATCCACATCAGAATGCAGATAATTAACCCGTTCGCCATTTTCTTTCAGGTAGTCGGTTAAATCTTCCGCCATTCGCTTGGTTAAGGTTGTTACCAGGGTACGATGACCTTTTTTGGTATTATCGCGGATTTCTCCCAGCAAATCGTCAATCTGACCGGTGACCGGTCTGATGATAACTTCCGGATCAATCAGGCCAGTGGGGCGGATGATCAATTCAACTTCCTGCTGACTATGGTCCTTTTCATAATTTCCCGGTGTTGCCGAAGTAAAGACAATCTGATTGATTTTCCCCTCAAACTCCTGAAAATTCAGAGGCCGGTTATCATAAGCAGAAGGCAGCCGAAAGCCGTAGTCCACCAGATTTGATTTTCGTGCCCGATCGCCAGCGTACATGCCCCCAATTTGAGGGATGGAAACATGGGATTCGTCGGCGAAAATTAAAAAATCATCGGGGAAATAATCGATCAGGGTATAAGGCGGGGACCCCGGCGGAGCATTGTTAATGTAGCGGGTATAATTCTCAATCCCGTTGCAGTAGCCCATTTCTCTTAGCATTTCAATATCATAGTTGGTCCGCTGCAGAATTCTTTGCGCTTCTACAAGCTGGTTCTTGTCGGTAAATTCGTCATATCGCTGCCTTACCTCATCCCGAATGCCTTTAATGGCCCGTTCCAGATTTTCCGGCGTGGTTGTGTAATGGGAGGCGGGAAAGATTGACACATGATTTAATTCACCATAGATTTCGCCCGTCAGGGTGTTGATCTCAGTAATGCGTTCAATTTCATCGCCAAAGAACTCCAAACGAACAGCTTTTTCGGAAGAGGCAGCGGGAAAAATTTCCAGAATATCGCCGCGCACTCGAAAATTATTTCGCTCAAAAGCAATATCATTGCGGGTGTACTGAATATCCACCAGCTTTCTGATAATGGCATCACGGTCTTTTTCCATGCCCGGCCTTAAAGAGAGGACCAGATTTTCATAATCGATGGGACTACCCAAACCATAAATGCAGGAGACACTGGCCACTACAATCACATCTTTTCGTTCAAAAAGCGAGGCGGTTGCCGAGTGTCTGAGTTTATCAATTTCATCATTAATTGATGAATCTTTTTCTATGTAAAGGTCAGAATGGGGCACATAGGCTTCCGGCTGATAGTAATCATAATAAGAGACAAAATATTCTACCGCGTTCTCCGGAAAAAAACTGCGAAACTCATTGGTCAGCTGTGCCGCCAAAGTTTTATTATGGGCAATCACCAGAGTTGGTTTCTGAACCGCTTCAATGACCTTAGCCATGGTATAAGTTTTACCCGAGCCAGTAACTCCAAGCAAAGTCTGGTATTTAAGACCTTTTTTGATCCCAGCGCTAATTTTATCAATAGCCGGCCCCTGATCTCCTTTTGGTTCATAGTCAGAAACCACCCTAAAGGCGGTATTATTTTTTTCCATCTTCCCCTCCCTTAAAAAACATAAAACAGGCTTCAGCAACTGATCTGGTCGCCAAAGTCTGTATGAAAATCCGATTGAAACTAAAGCTTTCCGCGAGGCTGATTATACCACAAATGCCAAAAACAATAAAGAACGATTATAATTTATTCCTATTTCTGGCTGATGACTTCCAGGGCTTGCTGCAGCTGTACATCCTCTTCATCCGTAAAATAATTGTTGACCATATAATCGGTGGCTTCGATAGTAACATCTGGTTCTAATCCCACCCCTTGAATATTACGGCCATTCGGCGTAAAGTATTCGGAGTTGGTTACCTTGAAACCGCCTTCCCCATCCAGACCTTTAATGATCTGAACCACTCCTTTGCCATAAGTGGTTGTCCCCACCAAGGTTGCAGCCTGGGTATCCTGTAAGGCGCCAGCCAGAATTTCCGATGATGAGGCTGAACCACCGTCAACCAATACAACCATGGGCAGGTCTAACGCTTCTGCCGCATCCGACTTATAATCCGTCCGGTTGCCATCCTTGTCTTCAGTGTAAACTACGACTGTTTCCCCCAGTAGGCGGTCAGCTATATCCACCGCCACCTGAACATTGCCACCGGGATTGGATCGCAAATCAATGACCAGTCCGGTAATATTCTGGCTTAAGAGGTTATCCAACTGACTATTAAATTCTTCGGCGGTATTTGAGGCAAATTCTGAGATTTGAATGTATCCCACGCCATCGATGACCCGAGAATCAACCGTTGTCGTTTCAATGCTGCTGCGTGTCAAAGTAAAGTCCATCTCCTGTCCATCTCTGGCGATTGTCACTGTCACTTGGCTATCGGCTGGCCCACGCACTCTCGAAACCACTTCATCCACACCCAAAGTCGTGACATCTTCGCCGTCTACTCTAATGATCTGGTCGCCGCTTTGAATACCGGCCAGGTCCGCCGGTGTGCCTTTTTGCGGAGCAATCACAAAAGTATTCTGGTTGTCGTCCTCACTGACGACCACCCCGATCCCTTCATAAATACCAGTCGCTGAAGCCATGTATGATTCGTACTCTTCCTGGGTGAAATAGGCACTGTAGGGGTCATCTAAACTTTCGAACATCCCTTTTATAGCCCCTTCCATGAGGGTTTTACTATCTACATCCTGATAATATTCTTCTTCGATCTGGCTCTTCAAAGCTAAAAGTTTAATAATGCCATTTTTTGTTTCTTCATCATCCACCGTAATCAGCATGCGATTTCCTAAAATCAGACTACCTGATGTTGCCAGAGCAAATGTAAAAACGTTCGTCAAAATTAAAATTGCCACCAGCAGCAAAAGCCACTTTTTTTTGTTTTTTTCCATTGTTTTTCACCTTAGTCATAACGATTTAAACTAAAAGAACGGGTGAAAGAATCATGAATTCTCTCACCAGTTCTTTTTACTTATTTTACATTTTTACTCTTAAAAATATCCTAAAGGATCGACATAAGATCCATTCAGTAGTACTCCGAAATGAAGGTGGGGTCCAGTTGAATCACCGGTTGAGCCAACATAACCGACCACATCACCCTTGGAAACTGTCTGACCAGCTGAAACAGCAACACTGCTCATATGACCATACAAGGCCTGAATGCCGTTGCCCAAGTCAATAACGACACAATTACCATATCCGCCATTCCAACCAGCGGAAATAACCGTTGCATTCCCCATGGCATGGATAGGTGTTCCGCTGGGCGCGCCACAGTCAACCCCATAATGGGTCAGGTAAGTGCCCCAGATTGGATGCAATCGGGTTCCGAAGAAATCATCATCGGCACTTGGATAGTAACCCGGTACCGGCCATTGATAGGTGCCTTCCGTTGGGGTAAATGAATAGCTCGCACCACTTGATGCCTGCTGCTGCAGTGCCGCCTGAATCTGAGACTGGATGTCAGCGGCATTAGCTGCCTCCGCATCGACAATGGCTTTATACTCTTCAATCAGCGCCTGATTTTGAGCTAGAAGCTCGTCTTTTTGCGCTTTAATACTTTCCTGCTCATTTAAAGCCGTTTCCTGCTCAGTCTTTTTATCAACCACCGACTGACGGTCAGCTTCAATACTTTTCTTTTTCTCATCAATTTCGGTTTGTGTCGCCTCTAAGGCATCCATGGAGTCTTTATCCGATTCAACAATGTATCTGGACATATCCACTTTGGTAATAAAATCCGAAAAATCTGTGGCATTGAAGAGGAATTCTAGAATCGATCCATTACCATACATGTACATGGTTCGGACTCGCTCGCCCATGGCATTTTCCTGCTCTTCAAGCTTAGCTTCGATCACTTCAAGTTCAGCTTGCGCTTTATCTATTTTTTCTTCGAGCGCCGTAATTTCCGCATTCAAGCCATCAATCACACCGCCAATTCGGGCAATTTCTTCATTGGCTTTTGTAATTTCAGCTTCGATACCATCGATGGTCGACTGGGTCTGATCCACCTGATACTGGGCTTCTGCCTGTTTCTGCTGACTTTCTTCCAGTTGCTCATCGAGCGTTGCCGCATTAACCGCTGGACTGACCATATTCAAAAGCACTACCAGCATTAAAAAGAGACTACTTACTTTTTTTCTTAACATTGAATTCCCCCAAAGCTTATACATCCAAGAATTTCCGAATCGCTACCACACTGCCTACTGCCCCAATAATCCCCCCATACAACATGAAGAAGATCACCAGCTGGCTGAGAACAACCGTTGGCGAAGCCAGTGAGGCGTCCACGGGTAAAAACGAAGAAGTGCCAATCACGCCCAGCAGATAAAAGTATGTTACGCGGATGACCAGATAGGCAATCACTGCCCCAATAATCCCCAGAAACAAACCTTCAAGAATAAATGGCGTCCGAATATAGGTGTTGGTTGCCCCAACATATTTCATGATTCCGATCTCTCGTCTCCTGGCAAACACAGTCAACTTGATGGTGTTGTAAATAATGAAGACTGAAATCAGCGAAAGAACAATCAGAACACCAATACTTAAGGTGTTGGTAAAGCTGTTAAACTTGATCAGCATATCGACATATTCCTGTCCGTAACGAACGTATTCCACGCCCTCACCTTCATATTGCATGGCTAGCTCCTGAACTGCATCCAAGTCTTCAGGATCTTTTACCTTAATGATAAAAGATGCCGGCATAGGATTGTTCTCAGAGTTGTAACCACTTAATAAAGGCGCATAATCTTCAAGACTGACTGTAAAATTCTCTAATGCTTCTTCGGCGCTTTCAAAATCTACGGACTCGATTAGATCGCTATCATCCAGGGCATCTTGAATTGTATCTTTTTGCTCGTCTGTGAAATCTTCCTGCAGAAACACCGTCAATTCCAGCTGGGACTCGATATCTTTGGTAACTTCCTCGACGTTAATGGTTAGGATCAGAAAGATTCCTAAAATCAAGAGCGCTGCTACCACTGATACAACCGATGCCGCACTCATCAGATTATTTCGTTCGATACTGTGAATGGTATCACGGATGATATTTTTGGGCATTGTCTTTAGCGAATTAAACCTCATAGCCGTACCTTCCTGTTGCATCATCGATTATCAGGCAACCTTCTTCTAATGTCAGTACTCGTTTTTTCATCACATCTACAATTTCACGATCATGGGTAACCACAACCACTGTCGTGCCTCTTCTGTTAACTTCCTCAAGAATTTTAATAATCTCGTAAGACGTTTCGGGATCGAGATTTCCAGTCGGTTCATCGCAAATCAGAATGGTTGGATTATTGATAATGGCTCGGGCAATAACCACACGCTGTTGTTCCCCCCCCGATAATTCGTTGGGATAGTGGTTAATCCGGTGGGAAAGACCGACCATTTCCAAAGCCAAGGGGACGCGCTTGGCAATCTGCTTTTCAGATTTGCCGATAATTTCCATGGCGTAGGCCACATTTTCATACACACTTTTTGATTCCAGCAAACGAAAATCCTGAAAAACGACGCCAATTTTACGCCGCAGATAAGGAATTTCCTTTTTCGACAGTTTGCCGATGCTGTAATTATTGATCAGGATATCGCCAGATGTGACATCTACCTCTCTTAAAAGCAGTTTGATAAAGGTTGATTTTCCGGCACCGCTACGGCCAACCAGAAAAACAAACTCGCCCTTGTCAATGAAAAGACTGACGTCCTTTAAGGCTTCACACTTGTTTTTATCGTATCCCTTTGTAACATTTCTAAATTCTATCATTCTTTACCTCTTCACGACCCTCTTTAAATTATCAGACGACTCGTATTATCCATGACCAGTATAAATTTTTCCTTAAACATTTGTTTTTTTGCCATACAATATTGATGTCATTCCTAACAATTTGAAATGATTAAACTGATCTCTATTTCTACCGGATTTAATTCTAACATATCTTATCTGAAATTTCATTAAAAAAATCAAAATTTTGTAACAAATGTAACTATAATTTTATAATTCAACAAAAAGCCGGCTGACAGAAAAGGAAAAACATCTTTCTCCTGCTACTTATTCCTCGCTCTTTACTTTCAGCCGTGCTGCACTCGGTGTTTTTGCAAACACCTCGTTCGGGGCTTCGCCCCATAAACAGAGCGCCGATTCCCTGACAGGATAAATAACTTTCTCCTGCTATTTTTCCTCGCACTTTACTTCCTGCCGTGCTGCACTCGGTGTTTTTGCAAACACCTCGTTCGGGGCTTCGCCCCATAAACAGAGCGCCGATTCCCTGACAGGATAAATAACTTTCTCCTG
>JASGLP010000060.1 GCA_030156895.1 Eubacteriaceae bacterium
TGAGATTTTCTTTAATCATGAGAAAAAAGTGGCCTGATTTTGAAAGGAGTCATAACTAACGTTTTTTCATTTTGTGTCTTGACAAGCGTGTACATTATATAATGTCAAGATTATCGAGCGAGTGCAATCATACATTCCCGATGGGATTGCCACCAATTTTTGATCAGTATTTTAATTCGCGTGAAATGGAAATATCGGCTCAGGAAAAAGCAGATATGAAAAATGAACTGGATCAGGAATTAAAGCAGTCAAAAAAGGATGCAAATGATGATTCGTTGTTAGGCTCCGCTGGTAAAATCAGGATAGATTTAAAAAGAACCAGACAAAGAAAACGATAATGTGCTCCAATAGTTTGGTTTATCAGATAGAGGCAAATAAAATAGATTTATGCTCCTTCAAGAACCGAAATAATACGCTGACGGATAGATTGGGGTTTGAGGACAACTGCCATGGGACCAAGGCTTAGAATATTTCTGACAAGTTCCTCTTCATCAAAGACATAATAATCAATTTCCAGAAGCATAGTATTAGCATCTTCCCATCGGGCAATTCGTTCATACTGTGAAAATAAAAGCATTGCCCGTTCCACACAGCGGTGACGATTCGTTATTCGGAGTTCGATGCATTCGTTAGCTTTTCTTTGGTCAAGAATTGTCTTAATATCGTTGTAGGGTTTTGACGCAATGTCCTTTAGGGAGAGATCAAACATCTGGCTAATATTGGCTTTTATGGGGCGTTCTTCTTCCAGAGACCATAATGATGCCCGGAAGCGGTTATCGATGATGGAATACTCAATTCTAGAGATAAGTGCTTCCTGCTGCCGATAAACCTTACCGTTTTTGAGCTGATTGCTAAAGACCAGAATTCGCTTTTCTTCGATAGCCTGAATCAGAAGTTTGACTTTATTGCGCAATTCTTCGTTTCGCAGATCGCCATTTGAGAATTGGCCTTTTCGAATGACAGTGATGTCAATATCGGCTACATCCCTTAGCCCGGTTTTTAATTTTTCAATCGTTTCATCTTCCAGAAAAAGTTTAATATCTGAATGATTTAGCACGGATTTCAGCCAGATCTTTTCCGGCAGACTGGGGCGGATTGCGATATCTGAATGATAGACCAGCTTGACCAGGTTCTGTTCATCTTTTTTGAAAATTCCGTAAGCATTTTTTAATTGAGTGACATAGTCATAGCCGATATTAAGATCATCTTTATCCATTTCCATAAGAAAAGCAGATTCAAATTCATCCCACTCAATTGTTTCATAAGCTGCAAGTCGGTTAATTAATTGAATACTTGCCAGTATATATTTGTTTTTCAGTTCGTCAAATAAGTCCATAGCATGCCTTCCACTCTGTTAGTTCTGCATCCATTATTTCTTTAAGCTTGTGTTCATTACTTTCTTCTATTAATATTTTACCGGTGTAGCGTCTTAGCCAGGGCTTGAGTTCTTCCGCCTGGTTAACTTCTAATTCAAGTCGGGTATGGTTCTCGTCAATGGTTTGGACAGCAACAATGAGATCGTTAACTTCAATCTGCATTCGTTCAGACACCACGTTTTCAATGATCAGTCCAACTTTTATTGCTTTTTTTCCCAAATGGTCACATCCGCCAGTCAGGCTATGGCGTTTCTGTGCAATGACAGCATTTGCCTGTGATTCGGCATCCCATTTATTTGCTGGACGGGATCTTTTAATATCACTGATTTTGTCTAATCGGAATATTCTGGTCTGTGATATAGATGCATCAATACCTGCCATCAGATAACGTCGTCCATACTGTTCATCTGCAAAAATAGCCAATGGTCGAATCCGTTTATAAATTTCTTTCCCGTTTTTTCCTTCCACATGAAATTTAACTTCTTCGTTTTTGCTGATTGCCAGCAAGAGGGACCACAATATTTCATCATCTAGAATATGCGCAAAATGATTGTGTTTGAACAAAAGAATGTTTACTGGTATGCGATCCCATTTTTTCTGAGCATAGCGAATCAGGGTATCGTGGAGAAAGTTGCCACAGGATGAAGGATATTGGACATTGCGCATAAAATCGATAGCGGTGATAAGATGATAAAATTCATCTTCATTTAAATGGTAAAAACAATCTTCACTGAGGCTGTATTTGTAAATATGGGATTTAGATTTCTTCAGAAAACTACTGTTTTCGAGATCCTTTAACCGACGGTAAAGCGTTGTTGAATCGGTCAGATGAATGTCGCTTCCACCTGATTCTAAAAAAAACGCATCCAGTCTTTCTTCAATTTCCTTTTGTGTCAAGGGGTCTTTGCTTGCGGTCAGAAGTTGCATTATTTTAAGAGAAAGCTCAATTTCCTGATTGGTAAAACTTTTTAGCATAAATGAATCAAAAAGCACGTTTCCAGATGTTTCAAACATATTGATCCGAAAATAATAGGCCTTTTTATTGTTGATCCGCTGGTTTTCAATTACATTTGGATCAATGCTGTTTAATATTTTTCGAATATCCTGATTGTATTTGCTTTTTGAAATCCCTTTATCGATGAAATCATCAACATTGAAACAGCCATAAACGAAAATTTCCCGAAGCAGACCTCTGATTTTTTCGTATTGGCTGACAAAGTCTCTATTTTTCATAATATCTCCGTTTTCCTGGACTTGGAACTAAATTTATTATACTTAAAAATATGGTAGTTTAAAAGAAATTTAAAAATATTATCTAAGAAAATGGTTAAAAGAATGGTCTTAATTTATTGCAAAATATCAGAACTTCGATTAAAGGCAATCAATTTTACACACTTTTTGAAAAGTATAATATAAAGGTCCAGGATATAATGGGTTCATAAAATGTTTCGGCTATCCGGGTTCTTCCTTCTGGAGGGGTTTATGGCAAATGTAACTAGAGTCCGGGATTTCCGACAAACCTTGACGGCTAAAGATATTCTTCCTTCTAATTAGGGAAATTGTATGGACAGTCATAGAGTATCTGATTTCCGTCGCGGCAAAGTCCCCTGTAAAGGGGGCTTATTTTATCAATATGGAGGACAAAGAATGGAATACCTGAATCAGATTATATTAAGAAGAAAAAACGGCTTTTGTATGCCGGTAGGAATGGTTGAGGTTGAAACACCCGCAAAAGCGCAGCTTGTCCTAACCGCAAACAGTCAGATGGTTCTTTGCGGTTATACGCTGTCAAAGGCAGCTGTAGAAGCACTGCTTGCCTATCCGGAAGAAATTCTGATTCAGATATTGACAGAGGTTTTGAAACAAGTCGATTCCCTTTCAGGTAATAACAGAAGCTATTTGCCTTTTTATAAAAACTTTCCGCATGAAGTCTTGGATCTAACAGAAGCTGAACTATACTGGAATGCCATCCTCCATTATCTGTCCGGGGGACAGATTTATCCACAACTGGCAGAAAGATCAGCTGCAAACGGGGACAACAAGCAGTCTTATGAGAAATTGCTTTCTTCCGCAGGAACTTTAACGGTTCTGGAAATCCTGGATTCAAAAGTAGCTGAAGATATCGCTGAAAATTTGGCCTACAGCACGGTGGGAATTTCTCCATCAGACCTTGCAGACCTGCAGGTAATCATGGAGAAAACATCGGTTGTGCTTGATTACAATAGAGTATCCTGCAAGGAAACGGCTGCCTTTCTATCTGGAATCCTCCTCAACAACAAGCAGGATTTCGCTTCGGTCCAGATACTCAATAAAACCATCCGCGATATCATTCGAACAGCGGCCAGTTTATCAGGAGCAGATGTCTCTCTATCCAAAAAACCACATTTTAAATCGTTTAAACGGTCTGTTAGAAGACAGTTTCTGGGGCTAATTGAAAAGCAGAAATTTGTGGCCGAAGACTGGAAGTCTAATCATACCATGCTTATTCGTTTAGGGGAAAGACTTCATCCGGCAGAATATACAAAACAGTTTCCGCAAACAGCTGCTCATTTTAAACTGATCCGAGAAACAAATAAAATCAGAACGTTCAATACAGATATAGAAAGACTACTGCAGCAAGGATACCATTGGGAAGCTGCGGAAAAACTTTCTCAGAGGCCAGGTGACTTTGCGCGCCGACTTAACCAGCTGCTGAAAAATGCCTTTCCCGATGAACAGCAGGCTATACTGGGAGAGTTCGCAAAAGTGGCTCACAAAGTACCGTTAAACACGCTTTTGCAGCTTCGACAGTTTTTCAACAAAGCCCACGAAGAGAAAGAATCAAGAGTTTTTTTCATCAAAGGGACAACTACGAAAACCTTTATGAAAGAAGAACATAATCAGGGCTTGCCCAAAATAACGGCATTAGAAGCAGTTAAAATTTGCGAAGATGCACTAACGGAAAAGTTCAAAAGTCAGAAAAGATTTAATAAAGTTTATATTGATCCAGTTATGGGGGATTTTCTGGTTCCTTTTGGGCAACGTTCTCAGAATAAATCAAGTCGACCAGTTTCAAGGGGATCCAGATTCAAAATTCCTATCGGTCAGAAGAATACGATTCGTCTTTTTGTCTGGTGGAAAAATATTTTCAGAAAACGACGAATAAGAATGAAGACTGATTCCCAAAGCTCAGAGAGCGAGCAGAGTTTTGTAACTGAATTGGCTAGTCCAGAGATTATATCTGAAGATGAAGCTGTTACGGAAGACAATATTTTCTTTGATCTTGATATGTTAGAATTCGATTCTTTATTTGATGAAAGTTTTATAGAAGACGAAGACTACTCATTTGAAGAAAGGATGGTAGAGGAAAGAACAGATATTGATTTATCGCTTGCCTGCTACGATTCGGAGATGAAACCTATTGTCGATATTTCATACTACAATTTAAGAGATAAAGGTCTCACCCATTCAGGGGACATTGTAAATGCGTCAGGACCGAAAGGGGCAGCAGAATTCATTGATATCTGCCTGGATCAGCTAGACGAAAGAATTTGTTACATTATTCCGCAGATAAATGTTTATTCTTGGCAAAATTTTAGAGAATTGTCAGCAGAAGAAAGCTGCAGTTTTGGCTGGATGCAAATAGATCAAGACGATCCAAAACCCTTATTCAGACCTCGGGACGTCCAGTTTCGGATGGATATTCAATCGGAAAGCAACCGTGTTGCACCAGTGTTATTCGACCTCAAAGATAAAGCACTGACCTGGCTCGATTTATCTGTCGGTAAAGGTTTGACAGAGCTTAATAATATACATTATACGAAAAGCGAATTTTTTAGACAGATGACAGCAATCAGAAATCTCAATAAACCAAGTCTTGAGACCCTGCTTCAACTTAAATTTCAGGCTGAAGATGCGATTGTTGGTCGGGAAGAAGCGGATGTCATTTTTGGTCTTGAAAGGGGCGACAATGATCAGGCCAGACTGATCACTCCATTTGAGACGGATGTCTTTCTTGATTATTTGACAGATTGTCAGTAGAATGAAAAGCTGGGAAAGCATCGTTTTGGTGAGTTTTTTTCCGAAAGTTATGATATTTTTGAGGTTTTAATCAGGCTATCTTGTGTATGGCAAACGGAAAGGTAAGTGTGAAAAATTAAGGGATTAATTTTCCACACTTTTTGAAAAGAAAAATGGCGTCGGAGACATTATAATGAAAACATCAACAAAATATGGTAATGCTCTGTTAAAAGAGGGCTGTTTTAGAATCAGAAAGGATCAACTGATGAAAAATACAAACTATAATATTTTTGTGGAAAACGGCAAAATTGGAATTTATGTACCTGCAACATCACAGAAGATACCAGCTGTTTATGACACCATTAAAGTGGAAACGGTAGAAATGCAGGGGTACTTTGTATTACGTCTAATTGTTTCTCAAAATGGCAAATATGGTGTAATAACGATTGACAATAAAGTGTTAATTCCGGTTACTTATGATCGTTTAAATTACTTACCTATTCGAATCGAAAATAATGTCGTTGAATACTTTTACGCTAGCAAAGATTGTAAAAGGGGACTATTGGATTATAAGGGGCAACCAGTCCTGCCGTTACAATATGATGGCCTAAAGCGGATTAAATCCAAAAAAGCGGGCTGGATTAGCTTTCAGGTTAAAAAAGGTGACAAAGAATCCAAAATTGCGATTAAACCTGATACAACTGATTGGGTCGCGTGTTGGGTAGCATGAAATAAGGCAGACTCTGTTTGGGCAGAGTCTGCCTTATTTTTTGAGGGTTATTAGTCAATTCACATTCTCAAAATACCCATCCCCAAACAATATATCATACTCAATCAGCCATTGTTCCTGGTTAAACTTTTCTGTTTCAGCGCTGATACCTTCGGTCAAGGTGCCGTCGCTGTTAACAGTCACGAAATTATTTTGACTGAAATCCTGTTGCTGATCCAAGAGGAAAGCCCAGTAGGAAGGCAGGGTGAAACCGCATCGGTCCAGTACTTCAATGCCAAGCTCATTGGCATCGACCAGGCCTAGATCAGAAAGATCAATTGAATCGGTATTGGAATAGACCGAAATAGGGGTGGAATAAAGATTGATATAATCGTCTCCCTCCAGATCATCGGTATCGATAAATCCCAGATCACGATAAACTTGATAATCCTCGCCCAAGCCTGGTAAATGATCGCCAAACATGACGATAACCGTTGGTTCATCGACGTTTTTAAAATAATTAACAATTTCGCCATAGGCAGCGTCAGCATCGTAAACACCCTGTACGTAATTGTTGAGCATCTCCAGGGATTCTTCGTCAAGGGCATCAGAGCTGGTAGTCACATCAAAGTTATTATAACCTTTATCAAGATAAGAACAATGGTTCTGCATGGTCACCAGATAACAGAAAAAGGGATCATTAGAACTCTGATTATCTTCAAATTCTTTAATGACCTGGTTGACCGCCGAATGATCGGAAATCAGATTGCCGGCGATTTCCGGGTTTTCAAAATCATCCATACTGATAAATTCATCAAAGCCAAGATTAGGATAAACGGTATCGCGGTTCCAGAACCAGCTGGCATATGGATGGACAGCGACAGTGTTATAGCCATATTCCTTTAAAAAAGAGGGCAGAGCAGGAATTTCCTTATTAATATATTGCTGATAAGCGACAGATCCAGCTGGCAGATACAAGGTTTTATTGCCGGTCAGCACTTCAAATTCTGTATTAGCAGTACCGCCGCCAAATTCTGAAACCAGTAAGTTTCCTTCCTGCATGGCACGGATATTGGTGACAGGGCTGGTGGAGAAGCTGACATTGTCAAGCTGAGTCGGATCAAAAAGGGACTCGTTCATAATAAAAATAATATTGGGCTCAGTTGTGGTCGGTAGCTTTGATGAAGCGCTGGCCATTATTTTTTCGCCGGGATAATCCTCAAGAATTGAATTGATTGAAGCATATGAGTACAAAGATGGTTTTTCGATCATAATGTTTTCTAGATTGATAAAGAAACCGTTTAAAAAGCCGTTGTCCAGATAATTCTCCGACTGATTCCAGCGTTTATCTTCAATATTTAAAGCCACCAGGTTGTCTTCATTAAGATAAACAAAATGAAACAGGGAAAAAAATAGAGAAAGGGAAAAAAATGATATCATGAGACGGCTTTTATAGTTGAGTGAAAGCTCAAATTTTCTGAGATAGATCGGCAGAAACAGAATCCCGGATAGAATCAGAAGGATCAGTAAATGATGTGGTGCCAGGGTCAGATTCAGATTGGAATTGATGCTAAAAGCTTCTTGAGATAGAAAGAAATCCCAGGGAAGCAGGGGTTCATCTCTGAAACTCAGTTTAAAATAATTGATCAAGGCAAAAACAATGGGAATCAGACCGCTAAAAATTGAGGCCACCCAGATCCGCGATGAAAGACTGTAAAAAAGTAGAAACATAGCCAGAATAAAAAGATAGCAGAGATAAAAATTGACAGACTTGGTCTGTAGCCAGACACTCAGGTCATACAGATTATCGCGCTGAACCCACTCTGTCAGCAAACAGACAAAAAAGGGATAGATCAGGATCCAAATTAAGCGGATTTTGTTTTTTGTCGGATCATTTACTTGGGTGGGGTTAAGGAAGGGAGCCATGGTTTTCCTCATACTTTCATTTCCTATTTTCAACGGATTAAGTCCATTAACAGTGACCGAAAGAAGTGATGTATTTTGTTTGTCCGGTCTTGTTTTAGTATTGTCGGGCGGTAATTGGATACTGGAAATGAGAATTAATTTCGCTCGTATCATGCTGAAAACAGTGCATCAGTATTCAGAAGTGTAGTCGTCTGAAGGCGGGGCATCAGGGGGCTCGTTTTAGTCCGAGTAAGGATCATAGTTGTTGTCAGATGAATCAGATTCGTCATAGGTGTAGTAATCATCGTCGGAATCTTCAGACGAGCCGCCATTAATTTTTTCTTCAATTTGATTGCTGATTTCAGTTGCCTGATCAGATGGGACGTAATTCTCATCCTCATAGATAAAGGCATAAAGTTCCTTAATATTATCAATTAATGTATCGGGAATGACAAAAGAAGCATCGCCGATATAATCCAGCAGCAGGGCGTCATCAGCGGGATAACGGGACTGTTGGATTGCTCTTGACTGCATTAAGAGGGTGTTAAAGCCATATTTGATGAACTCCGAGGTGCTTAGAGAAGTCTCGATGTAAGGCATCATCGCCATCAATAGATTGTACTGTTCTTTAGGCTCTAAATTGAGCGCTTTGGAGACGGCCTGTTCAAAGACCACTCGTTGTCTCTGGGTACGATCAAAATCGCCGTCTCCCACATATCGGACGCGACAATAAGCAAGCGCCTGAGAGCCGTCGACCACTTGAGAACCTGTGTCTTCCAGATGGGGAGAGCCGGTTTCGACTTTTTCGTTAACATCATCAAGATAAGCATTGACCCAATAGAGTTCATCTTCGGATTCAATATCAATGGTGACGCCGCCAACGGCATTAACAATGGTAACCATGGAGTTAAAATCGACCGTAATATAATCGGTGATAGCGGTATCAAAATTTTGATTAATAGCCTGCAAGGCCAGCGTCGGACCGCCATAGGCGTAAGCGGCGTTTAACTTGTCAAACTCGTAATCTTCATTAATGTAAGCATAGGTGTCACGCATTAATGAGGTGACTTTAATGGCATCGTTCTCGAAGTCTGCGGTAGCAATCATAATGGTGTCGGTACGATCCCCTTCCACGTCATCGCGACCATCAACTCCAAAAACGGCGATATTGACAATTTTATGATCTTTAGCATAAGCGGCTGCCGTGCTGCTGATTCCGTACTGGCTTAAATTCCCGGACAGGCCGGAATTAACATTACTTAGATAAAAAGCATTGACCAGAACCCCAGTACCAATCAGAATGATTAAAACGATAATGGCAGTTTTGAGAAATTTTTTAAAAAAGCCCGTGTTTTTACGCTTCTTTTTCTTAGGTGTCTTACTGTTTGCAGTGTTGCGGGAAGTTGTAACGCGAACGGGCTTAGTGGTCGCTGTTTTATCATAGGCCACAGGACGTTTTGCGTTACTGGATTGCGGATTGGCGGATGATTTGGGCGAAGGATTTCTTCGATTGCCAATTACTCCTTTATTTTGCTTGCTCAATGGGCACTCCTTTTATAGCTATTAAACTTAGATAAGTTTTAAAATGAAGTTAAACTATTTTGCTGACTGAGCACCGACAATTGGCTTTTCAGTAGTCTGCCTCGGGGCGAACAGTTGCTCGAAAATGCTTTTAATTAGTATTTTCGAGCAACTGTACGAATCCGCGTGCAGACGATGAAATCCAATTGGTCGGTGCGGCGTTTGTTTAAACACTAAAACTTAGATAAGTTTTAAAAAAGCTGGTAATTGATCACAGTTGCTAGCCATTATATCATATTTGTAACGAATTGTAAAAAATATATATTAGGATGCTTGAAAGTTATTTAAACTTTTCAGGAAAAAAGATTTTAAGCAGATGGATTGCAGGCGGTTTTTCTTTATGAATGATAAAAAATCTGGTATAATGCTAGCTAACGGTTTGCGTAAACGTTACATTGTTTTGATAACCTTATTGGTCGTTTTTTAGGGGAGGAGGTTTTATGAGAATAGGATACGCGTGTCTGCCTGTAGGCGTTTTGGATACGGAAATAAAAAGCTGTCGCATAAAAAATGCCAAAGAAAAACGGCTGAAAGAATTAATAGAGCACAACTTGTTTGCCTTGGATAAGATGATCGAGTATAATATTGCCAATCGGATTGAGCTGTTTCGACTCTGCTCGGATGTGATTCCTTATGCCGCCAGTCCGGTCAATAGCTTGAAATGGTGGGAAATTTTTGAAGAGCCCTTAAAGCAGTTGGGGCAAAAGGTGGCCGAAAATAATTTGCGTTTGACCATTCATCCCGGCCCTAATGCCATTTTAAATGCCAAAGATAAAAAAGTTCGGGAGGCTGCAATTTGGGAATTAACTAGCCATACGCGTTTTTTGGATGCGCTGGATGTTGATGCAAGTCATAAACTAATTGTTCCGCTGGGTGGCATTTTCAGGAATAAGAAAAAAGCCGTTTCACGTTTTAAAGAGGTCTATCAGGATCTGGATGAAAGACTTAAGAAGCGTCTGGTAATCCAAAATGACGTAAAATGTTATAATATCGAAGAAGTACTGGAACTGGGTCAGGAACTGGGAATCCCGGTCGTATTGGATTGGTTTTCACACAGGCTTAATCCGGCGGTTCAGGAAAATTCTGCCCAGGAATGGATCAATTTGTTAAAGGTCGGTTGGAAAACGCAGGATGGCATCCCGCTGATTATCTATGGTGATCAGGGGAGGGGCAAAAAATCAGGTTACTATGCTGATACAATCAAGCTTAAAAACTTACTTGAATTTCTTGAACCCTTAACAAAAGATCGTTGCGATATTATGCTGGAGAGCCAGGATAAAAACTTGTCGGTAATTAAATGTCTGAATGCTCTTAATCAAAACTTGTCTCGTCAGGCTCTGGAAGAGGAATGGCGCCGATATGAGTATGCCGTGCTGGAAGGGTCGCCGGTTAATTATCTGGAAATACGTAAACTACTCAGAAGCAGTGATGGCTGTCCGGTTATGGCGTTTTACTCCCTCATCGAAGAAGCCCTTTTTGAAGCCCCGACCATGGGTAATGCGATCAATGTGGCCCAGCATATTTGGGGAGACTTTAGAAATCTGGCAACCGCCCAGGAAAAAAAATATTTTCTTAAACTGATCGAACGTTATGAGCAGGATGAAATTCCACTTAAAACGGTAAAAAATGATTTATGGAAATTGGTAATCAAGTACGAACAGGATTACTTGAAGGATTCTTATTATTTTGCATTATAAAAACAAGACCGAGGTGAAAAGTGGACGAACAATGGTTGAAAATTCTGGTGATTGATGACAGCCTAGTAAATTTACAGGTTTTTAACCAGTCAATCAAAGAATTTTTTGTAAATGCCGTAGTCATAACGGCAACGAGTGGAGCAGAAGGGATTTTAAAAGCTGAAGACGAAAATCCCGATATGATTTTTCTGGATATTATCATGCCGGAAATGGATGGCTTTGAGGTTTGTGAGTGGCTGAAATCCAGCGAAAAACTGCGGGAGATTCCAGTTGTTTTTATAACAGCGGGGCCCACCAGCAACAAGGACTATCGCCTAATGGCACTGGATTGCGGTGCCGAAGGTTTTATGGCGCGTCCCTTTGATGATCTGGAGCTGATTGCCCAGGTACGGGCCATGGCAAAGATTCGAAGAGCTAACTGTGATAAAAAAAATGAGAAACAACGCCTGCAGGAAATGGTTGACAAACAAACAGCGGCTCTGAAAAAGGCGCATCAAAAAAGTGTGGAGCTGCTAAAAATATTAAATAAAGAGAACGAAGCCCGTAAAAAAAGTGAATCGGCCTTAAAACAGGCGCAGCGGATTGCTCGCTTGGGAAGTTTTGAGCATGATGTCATAAAAGACCAGATAATCTATTCGGAAGAGGCACTAAATGTACTGGCGGTAAAGAAAGAGACTGTTAATAATCTGGGGAAACTCTTTGCCTATCTGGGTAAAAGTATTGAAGATGATGAATTTCAAATTTTGATGGTTAAAAAACAGGGTATCGAGATTGCCTGTCCGATACCTGACTTGTGCGAAAAGTATGTAAAAATTCAGATGCTGCCGGTTTTTGATGCTGGGCAGGCGCATATTGGCAATGTAGGAACCATTCAGGATATCAGCGAAGTCAAAATAAAAGAAAACAAGATTTTATATTTAAGCTATCATGATTATTTAACCGGACTTTATAACCGCCGTTATTTTGATCAGAAGCTGGCGGCGACGGATCGGCAGAAAAACTATCCCATCAGCCTGGTGATGGCTGATGTGAATGGTTTGAAACTGATTAATGATTCTTTTGGTCATCATATGGGAGATAAACTCCTGAAAAAAGCCTCGACCCTGATGCAGGGAGCGCTAAGGGAATGTGATTTAATCGCTCGACTAGGGGGAGATGAGTTTATTATGATGTTACCGGGTCTGGGCGCCGAAGAGGCTGCTAAACTGACCGAACGAATCGAGAAGAAGGTAGCCCGGGAGTCCATCAATGGAATTGAACTTTCCATCTCTTTTGGCATCGCGACGAAAACTGATCCGTCTCAGGATATTTTAGAAACGCAAAAAAATGCTGAGGATGAAATGTATCATCACAAGCTCTATATGGGCAGCAGCATGCGCAGCAAAACAATCGATCTGATCATTAATACCTTATATGAAAAAAGCAACCGGGAAATGTTTCATTCCAAACGGGTTGGTGACCTTTGCAATTCGATTGCTCAGGCCATGCATGTGGATACCAACATGATTAAACAAATCGCGCTGGCGGGCCTTTTACATGATATTGGTAAAATGGGCGTTGAAGAAAATATTCTTAATAAACCGGCCAGCCTTGATATAAAAGAGTGGGAACAGATGAAAAGGCATCCGGAAGTGGGATACCGCATTCTTTCCTCGTCAGAAGAGTTTACTGAAGTAGCCAGATATGTTTTTGAACATCACGAAAGATGGGACGGCAAGGGCTATCCTAAAGGCTTAAAAGGCGTGGAAATTTCTCTGCAGGCTAGAATTATCGGGGTCGCCGATTCCTATGATGCTATGACTTCTGATCGCACCTATCGTAAGGGTCTTAGTGAGGAGGAAGCCGTCAGCGAATTGCGACGAAATGCGGGAACGCAGTTTGATCCAATCGTGGCACAGGTTTTCGTGGAAGAGGTTTTGGGTAAATCATGGGGACTAAAAAAAAACAGCTGACATAAAACATTAACAGATTTACCGAAGGATTTTGAGAATCAAGATTTTGCGAATCTACTATGAGGAGAAAAACATGAACAGTGTTGTAGTCAACGGCATTCTTTCAGGTCTGAAAGAAGGAAACAAAGCATTTGTAAATGGTCAGGCAGTCAACTTTGAGAAGATTCATAAGCAGCGGATGGAAACCGCTGTAAAAGGACAAAATCCTGAAGTGGTAGTGATTGGTTGCTCGGATTCCCGGGTACCGCCGGAATTGATTTTTTCAGCCGGAATTGGTGAAATGTTTGTCATTCGAACCGCTGGTAATCTGGTGGGTCAACTGGAAATGGAGAGTATTTCCTACGCCGTGGATCATCTTGGCGCGCCAGTCGTGATGATTTTGGGACACAGCTACTGTGGCGCCGTTAAAGCGGCGAAAGACGGCAGTGCACCTTATTATTTAAAGGCAACTGCCGAAACGATTAAAGCAGCCATTGGTGATGAAAGTGATCAGAAAAACTGCGAGCTAAAAAATATTGACGTCGGTGTTAAAAAGCTTTTAAAAAATGAGCTGATAAAGGACAAGGTTGCATCAGCTGAACTGGCAGTCATTGGCGCATATTACTGTCTGGAAACCGGAACAGTGGAATTTTTGTAAAAGAGGCTTGGCCTCTCAGACTGAAGACAAAGTTAATTTTAACACCTGAGCACCGACAATTGGCTTTTCAGCTGTCTGCCTCGGGGCGAACAGTTGGCTTAAAAACGCTTTAAATTAGCGATTTCAAATTGGGCAACTGTACGAATCCGCGCGCAGACTGCGAAATCCAATTGGTCGGTGCGGGGTTTGTCTATGCACTGAAAGAGGCTTGGCCTCTTTTTTTCTTTAAGAAAAATAAAATCAGTTGAAATTTTCTTAATTAAAAAGTAAGATTAGAACGGATAAAACAAGTAAAGAGAAAAGAGGATAAGGCGTTTGATTATTCTGGAATTATTAAAAGCAGTATTTTTAGGGATCGTTGAAGGGATCACCGAATGGCTGCCAATCAGTAGCACCGGTCATATGATCATTGTGGATCAGTTTATCCAGCTGAGTATGCCGGACAGTTTTAAGGAAATGTTTTTTGTTGTGGTGCAGCTGGGGGCAATTTTAGCGGTTGTCTATCTCTACTGGCCGCGGCTGGTGCCAATTAGCCGAAAAAATGGTAAGTTTGTTTTAAAAAGAAATACCACCATTCTCTGGTCAAAAATTATTGTGGCCTGTTTACCGGCGGCTGTTATTGGTCTTTTGTTTGACGATTTTATAAACGCGACTTTCTACAATTATGTGGTGGTGGCAATTATGCTGATTATTTATGGGGTGCTCTTCATTGTCATTGAAGACCGAAACAAAGGGAAAAAACCAGTCATTACCAAACTCAGTGAGCTGGATTATAAAACGGCTCTTTATATCGGTTTCTTTCAGGTGCTGGCACTGATTCCCGGTACGTCACGATCAGGGGCGACAATTATTGGCGGGATGATTATGGGCGCATCTCGAACGGTTGCGGCAGAGTTTACTTTTTTCCTGGCCATTCCAATCATGTTTGGCGCCAGTCTTTTAAAACTGATTAAGTTTGGTTTTAATTTCACTGGACTGGAATTTTTTGTCCTGGTCTTCGGGATGCTGTCAGCATTTATTACATCGGTTCTGGCCATCAAGTTCCTGATGGGTTATATTAAAAAGAACGACTTTAAAATTTTTGGCTGGTATCGAATTATTCTGGGGATTATTGTTATTCTATTCTTTCTGGTGTTTGGTTAAAATGGAGGTTTAAGTGGGGTATATCGCGTATCGAAATATCAATCTGACATTTAATGAACGGGCTTTATTCAAGGATTTTAACCTGACTATTAAAGCCGGGGAAAAAGTGTTGTTGGCGGCCCAGTCCGGCAGTGGTAAAACCACTCTGATTAAAATGCTGATGGGCTTTGTTCACCCGGATTCCGGAGAAATTGAGGTAGATGGCCTGCTTTTGTCACCCCAAACGGTTAATGAGGTACGTAAGAAAATCACCTATGTCAGTCAGGATGCCG
>JASGLP010000061.1 GCA_030156895.1 Eubacteriaceae bacterium
TCCGCCGCTTCTTTAATTCTGTCAAATTCATCCCGATCATATTGCGATGGATAATCAAGCCAGCCTAAAAAATCACTTCCCGGTCCTGTTAACTCACCTAGTATCTCGTCAGCCAGCATCAGCTGTTCAAGACGATATGAAATTTCATGCTCTTTAATACCTGTGTAAGAATAATCAAAACGAATAGTCATAGTTACCACCCTTTTTAAAAATTTATGTTTAATCCTATTGGTGACATTATAACATATTGATTTAAAAACCCAACCATTTCCTGTATAAAAATCAGGTAAATATTTTGCTAGTGTTTGGCGATTTTTTACTGAAATTAATCTTCAATTCGTATTTTTTTTATTTTAATTACTTTTAATCTCTTTTTTTTCTCTTTGATTGTCAATTCTTTTATCATAGAATTTGTTATAATAATGACGAAATAAAGATTTCGGAGGTAAACAATGCAAAAAATTATTATGTCCCCAAGTCGTTATGTTCAAGGTGCTGGTGAAGTGAAAAAGCTTCCTGAACATGTTTCAAAATTAGGTTCTTCTGCCTTAGTTCTGATGAGCGGAACCATGATGCGTACAAAATCCGAGGAATTAAAAACCGCATTCGAAGCTGCTGGCATCAAATTTACTGCCGAAAAATTTAACGGCGAATGTTCAAAAGTCGAAGTCGCCAGACTACAGGAAATTGTTAAAGCCAATGGCTGTGATGTAATCGTTGGCGTCGGCGGTGGTAAAACCCTTGACACTGCAAAAGCAACTGCTCATTATGAAAAATTACCAGTTGTGATCGCTCCTTCCATTGCCTCAACCGATGCTCCCTGCTCGGCGCTGTCAGTTCTTTACACCGAAGATGGCATTTTTGACGAATATCTGGTTCTTCCAAAAAATCCTGAAATCGTCATCATGGATACTGATATCATTAAAGAAGCGCCTGCCCGCTTATTTGTTGCCGGTATGGGCGATGCCCTGGCCACCTATTTTGAAGCCCTGGCCACCGTTGCTTCTAACGGAACCACTATGTCTGGAGCTCATCCAACAAAATCCGCTCTGGCACTGGCAAAACTCTGCTATGATATTTTGATTGAAGATGGTCTGAAAGCTAAACTGGCTGTCGAAGCCAAAGCCTGCACACCAGCTGTAGAAAATGTCATTGAAGCCAATACCTACTTAAGCGGTGTCGGATTTGAAAGTGGTGGTCTGGCAGCCTGTCATGCCATTCATAATGGTTTAACCGTACTCTCTGAATGCCACCACATGTATCATGGTGAAAAAGTTGCTTTTGGAACCTTGGTCCAGTTAGTTATGGAAAACCGCTCAATCGAAGATATTGAAGAAGTCATTGATTTCTGCCTGTCTGTTGGCCTGCCAATTACCCTGGCCGAACTGGGCTGTACCGAACCCACACCGGAAAAAATTATGGAAGTTGCCAAAGCAGCTGCTGATCCTGGCGAAACCATCCATAATATGCCATTTGACGTGGACGCCGATGTCGTCTATGCCGCTATTATGGCCGCCGATGCGCTGGGACAACTCTATTTAGAAATTTAATGTCAAAAGCTCAGCTGACGCTGAGCTTTCAGTTCGTAGACTAACCCCGCACCGACCAATTGGATTTCGTAGTCTGCGCGCGGATTCGTACAGTTGCCCAATTTGAAAGCCGTTATATTCAGCGTTTGTAAGCCAACTGTTCGCCCCGAGGCAGACAAGAGAAAAGCCAATTGTCGGTGCTCAGGTATGCAATATTAACTTTGTCTTCATTCTGAGCTCAGCTGACGCTGAGCTTTTTTTTATTCCTCCATCAACGGGTCAAACAAACTGCGGGTTTTTTTGAGCATCTCCCGAATTGGCAGATGATAAGGACAACGCGGTTCACAAGCACCACACTCAATACAGTCGGAAGCGTTAGCCGTAAAACTCTGGTAGCGATCCAGTGCCCACTCTTCCAGATTATAACGTCTGTAATAGCCTTCTACGATAAACTGCATAGGAATATCGATTCCCTGGGGGCATGGGGCACAGTAACCGCAGCGGCGACAGAATCCTTCACCCAACTCTTTTGCATCCTTCTCAAAGATTTTTCTTTCTTCCTGAGTCAGTGGTTTAAAATCTCTGCCAACCCGAGCATTTTTAGTCACCTGTTTAACCGAGTCCATCCCCGGTATCATGATACTGATATCCTGATTTTCGGCAACCCACCGCAATGAATAACTGGCGTTTATAAAAGCACCGCCGGCCAGCGGTTTCATCACAATGACTCCGATATTTAATTCTTTTGCTTTTTCAAAAAGCGCAGCGCCCTTGTTTTCAACATAATTATAAGGAAACTGAATGGTCTCAAAATGACCTTCAGCCAGCGCCCGGTCAAGAACCTCAAAGCTATGAGAAGTAATGCCAATATGGCCAATCAACCCCTCCTGCTGACATTTTTTAAGAGCTTCATATCCGCCACCGGGACCCATGATTGTCTCATAGGCTTCCATGGTTTTGGCATTATGAAACTGGTATAATTCAATATAATCGGTTTGAAGGCAGGAAAGACTCAGTTTTACGTCCGCCATCACGCCATCATAATCCAGTTTTGGTGTTTTTGTTGCCAGGTAGAAATGGTCTCGTCCCCATTTTTTTAGGGATTCGCCAAGCATTTCTTCACTGGTTGTGTAAGCTCTAGCTGTATCAATAAAATTGATCTCTTCTTCAATCAGTGCTTCAACAATATCATCCACTTCCCATTGGCTGCAACGCTGAATTGGAATTCCGCCAAAGCCGACCAGTGAAACTACCAGCCCAGTTTTTCCTAGTACACGTTTTTCCATCTCACACCTCTTTAATTTTCTTTTAAAATCATTCTAACACAAAAAAAATCGCTTGTCATCATTCAGAAAGCGCTAAAAAAAAGAGGCTGACGCCTCTCAGACCGAAGACAAAGTATATACAAGGACCTGAGCACCGACAATTGGCTTTTCTCTTGTCCGCCTCGGGGCGAACAGTTGCTAGAAAACGTCTATAATTGGCGATTTCAAATTGGGCAACTGTACGAATCCGCGCGCGGACAACGAAATCCAATTGTCGGTGCGGGGTTTGTCTACACACTGAGAGGCTGGCGCCTCTTTTTTAAGCTATGTAAAAATCTCCATTTTCATTGACATCAATCGTTATATTTTGACCTTCCCTGATGTTGCCCTTGATGATTTCTTTCCCGATCATCGTCTCAATATGTTTCTGCAAATAGCGCTTTAATGGTCTGGCACCATAGGCCGGGTCAAAGCCCAGATTAATGATTTGATCTTTTGCTGTAGCACTTAGGGTAAAGGTAATGCGTTTATCCTTGAGCCGTTTCAAAATATCATCAAGCATTAGATCAACAATTTTGCCAATTGAAGCTTTATTTAGCGGTTTATACAGCACAATTTCATCGATTCGGTTTAAAAACTCCGGTCGGAAGTAACTTTTTAGCAGATCCATAACAGCTGCTTCGGCTTCCGCCTTAATTTCACCATCCTTATTAATGCCTTCTAACAGGAATTCCGAGCCAATATTAGAAGTCATAATAATGATTGTATTTTTAAAATCAACGGTACGACCTTGAGAATCAGTAATTCGCCCATCATCCAGAATCTGCAAGAGAATGTTAAAGACGTCCTTATGGGCTTTTTCAATTTCATCCAAGAGAATGACACTGTAAGGTTTTCTTCTGACCGCTTCAGTCAATTGGCCACCTTCTTCATAGCCCACATATCCCGGAGGTGCACCAATTAAGCGGGAGACTGAAAATTTTTCCATATATTCACTCATATCGATTCGAATCATATTTTCTTCTGAATCGAACAAAGTGGCTGCAACAGCCTTAGCCAGTTCCGTTTTACCAACACCGGTGGGTCCCAAAAACAGAAATGAACCAATGGGGCTATTAGGATTTTTAATGCCTGCCCGAGACCGAATGATGGCGTCAACTACCTTGATAATGGGTTCTTCCTGGCCGATTACCCTTTCTTTTAAAGTGTCTTCCAGGGATAAAAGTTTTTCCCGTTCACCCGATACCAGTTTACTTAAGGGAATATTTGTCCAGTCTGAAATGATTTCAGCAATTTCTTCCTCGGTGACTTTTTCTCGTTTTAAACTGGATTCATCATTTTTTTCTTCAGCCGCCTGTTTTAAAGCTTCAAGCTTTGCTGTTTTCTCTGGTATCATGCCATATTCCAGTTCTGAGGCCTTCTGATAATCACCTTCTCTAACAGCTTTTTCCCGCTGATAATTCAGGTCATTTAGCTCTTCCTGAAGTTGTTTTAAATTCTCAGCTGAAAATTTTTCATTTTCCCACTGAATACTCATTTCGTTGAAGCGGTCCTTATATTCAGCCAATTCTTTCTGCAAGCGTTCAAGACGTTCCTTGCTTAAATTGTCTTTTTCTTTTTTAAGGGCCACTTCCTCAATTTCAAGCTGCATCATTTTTCGCCTGACTTCATCCATTTCTTCCGGCATGGAATCAAGTTCTGTACGAATCTTAGAACAGGCTTCATCGATCAAATCGATCGCCTTATCTGGCAAAAAGCGATCTGATACATAGCGGTTTGACAGGGTTGCGGCAGCTACCAGTGCCGTATCTAAAATCTGAACCCCATGGAAACGTTCGTAGGTATCTTTAAGTCCTCGCAAAATGGAAATCGTGTCTTCAACACTGGGTTCATCGACCAAAACAGGTTGGAAACGACGTTCTAAAGCAGGATCTTTTTCGATATACTGCCGGTACTCGTCAAGGGTTGTGGCGCCGATACAATGCAATTCACCCCGAGCCAGCATCGGTTTTAACATATTGCCGGCATCCATAGCGCCTTCAGTTTTACCGGCACCGACAATGTTATGCAACTCATCAATGAAGAGAATAATCTCACCATTGCTGTCCACCACTTCTTTCAGAACCGCTTTTAGTCGTTCCTCAAATTCACCACGGTATTTAGCACCGGCAACCATAGCCCCCAGGTCAAGGGCAATAATTCGTTTGTCTTTGAGCCCCTCGGGAACATCGCCTGCAACAATACGTATCGCTAAACCCTCAACAATTGCCGTTTTACCGACGCCTGGTTCACCAATTAAAACCGGATTATTTTTAGTCTTTCGACTTAGTATCCGAATGGCATGTCTGATTTCAGCATCTCGCCCGATAACTGGATCAAGTTTATTATCTTTAGCATCTTGAACCAGATCATGTCCATACTGGCTTAAGGCTTCATAAGTATTTTCTGGATGATCACTGGTAACCCTTTGACCACCGCGCACTTCATTAATAATCGCTTCAATTTCAGCTCTTTTAAGGCCATGACGCTCGAGGATCTCTATTGCCTGAGATTTTCTTGAAAGACTGTAAATTCCCAAAAGAATACATTCAACCGAGATATACTGGTCATCCAGCTTTTTTGCTTCTTTATAGGAAGCATTTAAGACCTTTTCTGTATCAGCACTAATATATACTTTTCCCGGCTCTCTACCTGGTCCTGAAACACTTGGTTTTCTGCTTAATTCGTGCTTAATATCTTCGACAATCGACAGGGAATTCTTACCAAGTCGATCAAAAATCCTCCCCACTACCCCATTTTCCTGGGTTATTAAGGCCATTAGCAGGTGTTCCGGCTCAATTTCCATATGGTTGTACTCACCAGCTAGAAGTTCCGCAGTTTTAATAGCTTCCAACGATTTTTGAGTAAATAGATTCATATCCATATTCGATTCACCTCTGTTTTTTTATAAATTTCTGATAAATGGCATTCATTTGCTCAGATAAATCCTTACCTTCGTCAATTTCGGAAAAATACACATTCATCGCTTCATCAATCATTTTTAGATAAGCGGTTAGATTTCCCGCTACACTTTCCACATCTTTGGACAATCCGCCTTCTTCTTGAAAGGCTCTGACGAATTTGTGATTGGTAGTGTTTTCCACCCACTTGTCATCGTCAAGTCTTCGCTCGTTCTCAATATCTGAAATTAAACTAAAAAAAGACTCGAAGTGTTCATTTAGTATTTCAGACTTTGTCCGGCATGAAATTTTCAGAACCGCATATTTCCCCTCCTGATTACTTAAAAATTCGTAGCTATAGCGAATTTTGGGCCGGTACTTAAATTTTAGACTTTTGCCAAACTGAATACTCGAATTTTTATTAATCTGGCTGACCGACAAGGTTTGGTTAAAATTTTGGTTCAACTGTTCCAGTATTTGCTGGATTTTTTGTTCCGGCGTCACCATTCCAATTCTTTCTGCCAAAAGGTCGTTAATCAATTGGGAGCGGTTCGTGTTGTTCTCGTAGGCCATTTGATCAATTTTTTCTACAATTTCATCAAACAGCATTAAACTATAGACACTTTTTTTCATATTATCACTCCTATGTATTATTTTAGTGCACAGCATTTATATTGTCAACATATTTATATATATTGCTTATCATTTTATATGTTATTTAAGATTTTTATAAGTTGTTATCTCCTCATGTGAATCTTACGGATACTCATGCTGTTACCCTTACTTGCCGCTTTATCAGGCATACCTATAAAAGCGAAAAATTTATCGATATAGTCGTGACTCGTTGTAGGTTTGACTTTTAGATGATAAATAAAACCGCCCACAATTTTCTTTCTTGCTAAACTCCTCGTGGATTTTGACCCGATGAAAAAAAGAAGCGAAAGAAAATGATTAAGCAAGCTTTCATTTTCTTTCGCTTCTTTTTTTGCAGCACGTTTTCATTTTTCACGAAAAAAAACGAGTGAAAAATCACCCGAGTCAGACTGTAGACAAAGTTTATATTGAATACCTGAGCACCGACAATTGGCTTTTTGGTTGTCCGCCTCGGGGCGAACAGTTGCTGGAAAGAGTCTATAATTAGTGATTTTAAATTGGGCAACTGTACGAATCCGCGTGCGGACTACGAAATCCAATTGGTCGGTGCGGGGTTTTTCTACAAACTGACCCGAGCGAAAGATCACCCGGGTCTTAAAATTTCTAAAGCATAAATAATGGTGCAAAGACCAGTGACACGATGGTCATCAGTTTGATCAGGATATTGATAGAAGGTCCTGATGTATCTTTAAATGGATCTCCAACTGTATCCCCAACGACAGCTGCCTTGTGGGCTTCGCTGCCTTTTCCGCCATGTTCTCCACCTTCGATGAATTTTTTAGCGTTATCCCAGGCACCACCAGCGTTAGCCATGAAGATAGCCATTAAGACCCCTGTTACCAGAGCACCGGCCAATAGACCACCCAAAGCATCAGCGCCTAAAATAAGACCCATAGCCAGTGGTGCAATAACGGCCAAAAGACCAGGAACAATCATTCGTTTTAGCGCCGCTGCAGTAGAGATATCTACACATCGGGCATGATCAGGTTTTTCAGTTCCTTCCATGATACCCGGTTTTTCTCTGAACTGACGACGAACTTCTTCGATCATTTCGTTAGCAGCAGAACCAACGGCTTCCATGGTAAGTGCTGAAAATAAGAATGGCAGCATACCACCAACTAACATCCCAATAATAACATTAGGATTTAAGATATCAATCACAGTCAGCTCAACAGCCTGCGCATAAGACGCAAACAGTGCCAATGCGGTTAAAGCAGCAGAACCAATGGCAAAACCTTTACCAATTGCCGCGGTAGTGTTTCCAACAGCATCCAGTTTATCTGTAATATCACGAACAGAACTTGGTAGTTCAGCCATTTCCGCAATCCCACCAGCATTATCGGCAATCGGACCATAAGCATCAACGGCAATGGTCATACCTGCTGTAGACAGCATACCTACGGCTGCCAGAGCAATCCCAAATAAACCGTAAGCTGTATAAGCAATATAAATCGCAATCGCCATACCCAGAATTGGGAAAGCTGTTGACTGCATACCGACAGCCAATCCACTGATGATTGTTGTCGCTGGACCAGTCTGAGACTGATCAGCAATATGTTTTACCGGTTTATAATGCTCTGAGGTATAATATTCTGTTAATTTACCAATGATAATCCCAATCGCCAGACCGGATACGATGGCAACAAAAGCTGATAATCCGCCGGTGAAATATTGTGATAGGAAGTAGGCAGCGATAATAACAATCACACCACTCACGTAAGTTCCCATATCCAGAGCACGCTGCGGATTTGCACCTTCTTTACCCCGAACAAAGAATGTTCCGATAATTGAGGCCAAAATCCCAATACCTGCCAGCATCAGCGGGAATACAACCCCTTCAATGCCACCTAGCGCAAGAACGCCTAAGGTCATTGCTGAAATCAGTGACCCAACATAAGATTCGAAAAGGTCAGCACCCATCCCAGCTACGTCACCAACATTGTCTCCAACGTTATCAGCGATAACAGCTGGATTTCTTGGGTCATCTTCAGGAATACCTGCTTCAACTTTACCAACCAGGTCGGCGCCAACGTCTGCTGCTTTGGTATAAATACCGCCACCAACACGACCGAAAAGGGCAATTGAAGAAGCACCCAGACCGAAACCAGTGATAATAGTTACATCTTCAAAGATCAGATACAAAACACTAACCCCTAGAAGTCCCAAACCAACCACGCACATACCCATTACGGCACCACCAGAAAAAGCAGTTGCCAAAGCTTTGTTGATACCGCTTTCTTTTGCTGCATTTGCAGTTCTTACGTTGGCTTTAGTCGCAACCTGCATTCCGAAAAAGCCTGCAAGAATTGAGAAAAAAGCACCAACTAGAAAACAAATGGCTGTCATCAGGCCAAGACCTGGTGTGACAGTTAAAATAACAAATAATACCGCGATGAAAACCCCCAGCATTTTATACTCTCTGGTTAAAAATGCCATTGCTCCTTCATGAATATAAGAAGCCAGCTCTTTCATTCGGTCAGTACCGGCGTCAACTGCTGTAACACGCTTAGAAAAAATCAGCGCAACAATTAACGCTACAACCCCAATAATTGGAGCTATAAACAATAAGTCCATTTTAATTTCCCCCTATAAAAAGTACTGCATCTAACGATGCAAAATTTAATATCGAGTACGAAAAATTCTCGTACTCGCAAAGACGGAAAAGCCAATTGGCTTTTCCGTTATTAAACGATTGATAAAATAAATGCTGTCAACATAAAGACAACGCCAGAAATTTTTGTTGCCCGTTCCAAAACGGCCTCGAAACCCCGAGCTTTTTTCTTGCCAAACAAAGATTCGGCTCCCCCTGCAATGGATCCTGACATACCAGCAGCTTTACCTGGTGAAAGTAAAATGGCTGCAATCAGAACAAAACAGGATGCAATTAAGATAACTAGTAATGCTGTTTCTATCGTTCTCACCTCCGTAAATTCTCATGCACGTTATCATATCATAAGCATACAATTTTTTCAATCATAAAAAAAGCCTCTAACGAGACTTTTTTGATTGAAATCGGTAACAGGACTCAAATTTTTAGTTTTTCACGATCAAAGTGGTCCCGGTCATTTCCGATGGCACCGGCAGTTCCATTAAATCAAGCAAGGTGGGAGCAATATCAGCCAATCTACCACCATCCCGCAATGTGACATTTTCTTTACCCAATAAAATACATTTTACCGGATTGGAAGTATGGGCGGTAAAGGGCATGCCCGTTTCGTAATCAATCATTTTTTCGGCATTACCGTGGTCAGCCGTAACAATAATTGATCCCCCCTGCTCAAGAATTGCTTCAATCACCTTTTGTGCGCATTCGTTAACCGTTTCAACTGCTTTTTCAGCCGCTTCCAGAATGCCGCTGTGGCCAACCATATCCGGGTTAGCAAAATTTAAAACCATCAGCTGGTATTTTTTGCTTTCCACAGCTTCCACCGCCTTTTGCGCTACTTCGTATGCGCTCATCTCCGGTTTTAAGTCATAAGTAGCCACGTGCGGTGATGGAACAAGAATGCGATCTTCATATGGATACTGCTTTTCCAGACCGCCGTTAAAAAAGTAAGTGACATGGGCATATTTTTCAGTTTCGGCAATTCGCAGCTGTGTAACCCCAAGGTCGCTTAAATACTCACCTAGCGTATTTTTAATTGTTTCAGGTTTATAAGCAATCGCAAGATTTGTAAAACTTTTATCATATTGTGTCATGCTGACGTATTTTACATTTAAATAACCTGATTTTCGTTCAAACTGGTCAAATTCCTTTTCAATGAAACACCGTGAAATTTCTCGTGCCCGATCTGGTCTGAAGTTAAAGAAAATAATAGCATCCTCTTCTTTAATCAGGCCAGCCTGATCTACAACCGTTGGCAAAATAAACTCATCCGTAACCTTACCGGCATAGGATTTTTCCATCGCTGAAACTGCAGATTTTTCCTCGATACCGATACCCATGGTCATGGCATCATAGGCTCTTTCAACCCGATCCCAGCGATTATCACGGTCCATAGCATAATAACGGCCAATAATTGTGGCAATCTTGCCCACACCCAGCTCCTGCATTTTGGCTTCCAGCGCTTTAATATGTGTAAGCCCACTGTTAGGCGCGGTATCACGACCGTCCATCAGACAATGAACAAAGACTTTGTCAAGCCCATTTCTCTTTGCCAGTTCTAAAAGGCCATACAAATGTTTTTCATGGCTGTGTACCCCGCCATCAGACAAGAGTCCAATCAGATGCAAGGCCTGATTTTTTTCTTTTGCCCATTTCACAGCTGAAAGAAGCGCCTCATTTTCAAAGAAATCACCATCTTCAATCGATTTAGTTATCCGGGTTAATTCCTGATAGATGATTCGGCCAGCCCCCAGATTTAAATGGCCAACCTCTGAGTTTCCCATTTGCCCTTGCGGAAGTCCCACCCCCAGTCCGCTGGCGGTAATTAAAGTATGGGGATATTTAAGAGACAGGCAATCCAGATAGGGCGTCTGGGCAAGCTCAACAGCATTGCCTTTTTCGCAGGTTGAAAAACCGTAGCCGTCTAAAATAATCAAAGCAGTTAATTCTTTTTTCATGATGGCAACCTTTCTTGTTTATCTTAATTAAAAATTGACAACTTGGGCAAAACTGGCTTTTAAAGAAGCACCTCCAACTAAAGCACCATCAATATTTGGCATCGCCATCAGTTCTTTGATGTTTTCCGGTTTTACACTGCCGCCATATTGAATGCGAATCTTATCAGCAGCTGCCTGGCCATACATTGAGGCAATGGTTTCTCGTACCCAGCCACAAGCTTGGTCCGCTTCTTCTTTTGAGGCCGTTTTACCAGTACCAATTGCCCAGATTGGTTCATAGGCAACGACGACTTTTTCGATATCGGCAATATCTTTTAAACCTGCTTTAATCTGACCGACAACCTTATCTTTAGCTGCTCCGCTTTCTCGTTCCGCCAGGGTTTCGCCGCAGCAGACAATTGGGGTCATCCCCAGTTCCAGAGCTTTTAGGGCTTTTTTATTAACGGCTTCGTCACTTTCGTTAAAGTATTCCCGTCGCTCAGAGTGACCAAGAACCACATAAGAAACGCCAATAGCCTGTAACATTTCTCCTGAAACCTCACCGGTGAAAGCGCCACTTTTTTCATAATGCATATTTTGAGCGCCAATACCAATGACGGTGTCTTTGGCCATTTCAACGGCTTTTTGCAGACTTAAATAGGGTGGACAAAATACTACTTCCACCGAAGCATTTCCTACTAATGGTACTAAAGTATTCATCAGATCAACGCTTTCGTTGATATCCATATTCATCTTCCAGTTTCCGGCTATAATTGCTTTTCTCATTTTTATCTCCTATTTATCCTGAAGAATTTCGATTCCAGGCAGTTTTTTTCCTTCGAGGAATTCAAGTGATGCGCCACCACCGGTTGAAATGTGGCTCATACCGGCTTCGTAACCTAATATTTTTACAGCCGCAGCCGAATCGCCACCGCCAATAATTGTAATGGCATCCGTTTCTGACATGGCTTTAGCCACTTCTTCTGTCCCAACGGCAAAGGCCGACATTTCAAATACGCCCATTGGACCATTCCAGATAACCGTTTTTGCTTCATGAATTGCCCGGGAAAAAGTTGCACAAGTAATCGGTCCAATATCAAGACCCATTTTATCAGCCGGGATCGCATTAATATCAACGGTCACATATGGGGAATCAGCCGCAAAAGTATCAGCCGCTACCACATCCACCGGCAAAAGCATGCTGACCCCTTTTGAAATCGCTTTGGCCATTAATTCCTTAGCCAGTTCAATTTTATCTTCTTCCAGCAAGGATTTACCAATCTCATGACCCTGGGCTTTTAAAAATGTATAGGCCATGCCACCACCGATAATCAGGGTATTGACCTTATCCAACAAGTTATTGATTACCCCGATTTTATCGGAAACCTTGGCTCCTCCGAGGATTGCCACAAAAGGCCTGGCTGGATCTTCCAGTGCTTTTCCCATAAAATCCAGTTCCTTCTGGATTAAAAATCCGGAAACACCGGGAATTACTTTCGCAATACCAACAGTCGAAGCATGTGCCCGATGGGCTGTCCCAAAAGCATCATTAACAAAAACATCTCCTAACGATGCCAACTCTTTTGAAAAGATAGGATCGTTTTTCTTTTCTTCCGGTCGGAAACGGGTATTTTCTAATAACATAATCTGACCAGCTTTCAAATTCTTAGCCGCTTCTTTTGTCACCTGACCGACAACCTGACCATCTTCATTGAAAACAACTTCTTTTTTAAGCACTTCCGATAATTTTTTAGCCACTGGGGCAAGGGAAAACTTTGGATCGGGTGCGTCTTTGGGCCGTCCCAAATGAGACATCAAAATTAAAGCGCCACCATTGTTTAAAACATACTCCATGGTTGGAAGTGCCGCCATAATTCTCGTTTCATCGGTTATTTTACCGTTTTCATCAATCGGAACATTAAAGTCTGCCCGCATTAAAACTTTTTTACCCTGTAAATCAATATCGGATACTGTTTTCTTACTCATTTTTTCTCCCTTTCATCCTCTCGATTAAAGAAAAATGTCCCGCCTAACAGGATCAGAAGAATCATTTCTGATCCGCTGATCCGTAATAGTACGGGACACTGATACAGATCGAAAGCTTATTATTTCCCGACCATTTTAAAGTTTTGTAGAAACATATTCAACCAGACGAACTAACTGGGCGGTGTAGGACATTTCATTATCATACCATGAAATAACCTTAACCTGCTGTTTACCGCCTTCAACGTCCATGACTTTTGTCAGGGTGGCATCGAATAAAGAACCGTAGCTCATACCAATAATATCAGTAGAAACAATCATTTCTTCATTATAGCCTAATGTTTCGTTAGCAGCTTCTTTCATTGCAGCATTGATCTCTTCTTTTGTCACGTCTTTTTCAAGAGCACAGGTCAAATCAACCAGCGATCCTGTCAAGACCGGAACACGAAGGGCAAAACCATCAAGCTTACCGTTTAAAGCTGGCAATACTTTTCCAACTGCTGCAGCTGCACCCGTTGAGGTTGGCACGATATTCTGAGCTGCTGCTCGACCACGACGAACATCTTTGTGCGGTCTGTCCAAGGTTGCCTGGTCATTTGTATAAGCATGAACGGTTGTCATAATTCCGCTGATTAAACCAAATTTATCATTTAGAACTTTTGCTACCGGTGCCAGACAATTTGTTGTACAGGAAGCACCACTGATAACCGTTTCTGAACCATCCAGGGTATTTTCGTTAACATTAAAGACGATTGTTTTAACATCCCCTTTAGCCGGTGCCGAAACAATGACTTTTTTAGCTCCAGCTTTGACATGTTTTTCTGCTCCAGCCTTATCTGTAAAGAAGCCAGTAGATTCAACAACAACATCAATTCCCAGATCGCCCCAGGGCAGATTTTCAGGATCTCTTTCAGCAAAAATTTTAATGGCCTTTCCTTCAACAAGCATCGAGTCTTCTTTTACTTCGATCGCATTTTCTTTGAATTTCCCCTGCGCACTATCATATTTTAATAAATAAGCCAGTGTTTTAGCATCCGTTAAATCATTGATTGCGACAATATCAAATGCCGGATTATCCGCCATCAATCTGAATGCTAAACGACCAATTCTACCAAAACCATTAATTGCAACTTTTACAGACATCTTAATCTGCCTCCTTAAAACTTTTATACTTCATCATCATTAAAATCCGACGCATTCGAATCTTTTGATGTTTTTAACTGTTTGAGTATTTCCCGGGCGGCGCTCTCATCCGTAACCAGCACGATATTATCGCGAATCCGCGATATTGAGATGATAGACTCTGCCTTTCCGGCTCCCCCTGCAATGGCAATTGCGTGAGGAATTCTTTTAAAATTATCAATACTGATACCAATCGTACTGGAAGGAGAGACAACCTCGCCATTAATATTAAAATAATGGCCAAATGCTTCACCAACTGCCCCCATGGAAAGTACCTTCTTCTTTTCTGCTGCTGACATATTTCGCCAATCCGCTAAAACGTCAGCCCGTCCCAAGCCGAAAATAAAAATGTCGATCTCATCCATTCTGGTAAATACCCGTTTTATCTCGGGATAATCTTTTAAGGCTTCTAATAATCGCTGATCAATATTATCCGGCAGATGCAAAAGCTCGTAATTGGAATGAAGTTTTAAGCCCATTTCCGCGACCACATTATTGGCCTGGGTTGAATGGCTTTTTCCGATCCCACCGCGAGCCGGGATCACATAAACGTCCGGATAGAATGCTTCACGCATTTCATCGGCCACAGCTGCTGTGCAGTTTCCACCAGTTAAAGCCAAAGTATCTTTGTACTTCATCACAGACAGTACATACTTGGCACCGGAACGTCCCATAAAACGCAAAACCTCATAGTTCATATCCATGTCACCTGGGCAGATAAAGACCTTTTTGAGATGCAGTTGTTCGGTCAACTCTTTTTCCAGCTGCTCCAGTCCGTTATAGGTATATAAGAGACTTTTTAGTTTTCCCAGTGCATTTTTGCCTGCTTCAGTAATGACCACTCCCTGGCGTTCCACCGATACCAGTTTTTGCGACTGAAAAAAATCGATTTCATTGCGTACAGCCCGCTCGCTCATATCCAGCACAAAAGCCAGATTTCGTCGTCCAATTGGCTGTTCGCTACTGATCGTCGAGAGAATATTGTAACGCATTTCAATAATTTGGCTGATCTCAGGGGCAACCAACTGCTGGAGCTCGATGACATCCTGACTGATTTTTATTTGATTCGACACGTTATCACTTCCTTCGGCACTAGACATTTTTGTCCCGCCGGGACAAAATGATTATACCCTATTTTAATTTAAATAACAAGCAAAAGATTTCT